>CBHTUE010000025.1:0-30957 GCA_966096115.1 uncultured Phenylobacterium sp. | reverse complement strand
ATCACCCGCGAAGCCGTGATCTACGGCGTTTCGGGCCTGGCCGTGATCGGGGTGCTGAAGGCGCGGGGCGTGGCCCACATCATCGCCAGCGACCTGTCGCCCCGCCGCCGCGAACTGGCGGTGGAACTGGGGGCGACCGCGGTGGTCGATGCGGCGTCCGAAAGCGTGCTGGCCCGGGCCGCCGCGGCCGCGCCGGGCGCGCCCGTGGTGATCTTCGAGAACACCGGCGCGCCGGGGATGCTGCACCGCCTCGTGCTGGAGGCCCCGACGGGCGCGCAGCTCGTGGTGACGGGCATCGCGGCCGGCGACGAAAGCTTCATGCCGATGCTGGCGATCACCAAGGAGCTGACCTTCCGGTTTGTGATCTACTACTCGCAGGCCGAGTTCGCCGAGGCGCTGGAGCTGATCCGCGCCGGGCGCATCGACTGGCGACCGATGATCACCGGCAAGATCGGCCTGGATGGCGTGACCCAGGCCTTCGCGGACCTCTCCGACCCCGAGCGGCACGCGAAGATCCTCATCGACCCCTGGGCCTGATGACCGCGAGCGTGATGATTCCGGGCGCCACCGAGCGGGTGCTCAGCACCGGCGGTCTCTCGTTCACGGCCTACGAGATGGGGCAGGGGCCCCTGGCGCTCTGCCTCCACGGCTTTCCCGACACCCCGGCGACCTGGGCCCACCTGCTGCCTGATCTCGCCGCCGCCGGGTACCGGGCCGTGGCGGTGACCTCGCGTGGCTATGAGCCGTCGTCGCAGCCCGCCGACCGCGACTACAGCCTGGCCGCCCTGAGCGGCGACGTAGTCGGCTGGATCGAGGCGCTGGGCGAGACCCGGGCGCACCTGATCGGCCACGACTGGGGTTCCAGTATCTGCCACATGGCCGCCGCCCGCGCGCCCGACCGCGTGGCCTCCCTGACCGCGCTCGCCGTGCCGCATCCGGCGGGCTTTGCCGCGCTTGTCGCCACGGACTTCGAGCAACTCGCCCGGTCCTGGTATGTATTCTTCTTCCAGCAAGTCGCACTCGCCGACCACGTGGTCGAACAGGGCGACTGGGCGTTCCTTGAGCACCTCTGGCGCCTTTGGTCGCCGGGCTGGACGCCTGCGCGGGCGCCGCTGGAGCGAATGCGCGAGGCGTTCAATCGTCCCGGCGTGAAGACCGCGGCCCTGGACTATTACCGCGACGCCTTCCGTCCGGGTCACCCCAGGGCAGCCGAGTCCCAGGCGCTCCTCGCAAGCACGATCATCGCTCCGGTCCTGGGGCTGACGGGCGCCGAGGACAGCTGCGTCTCGGCCGATGTCTTCGCACGGGCGATGACGGCCTCAGCACTCGCGCGCCCGCCTGACATTCAGAGGGTGCCCGCAAGCGGCCACTTCCTCCATCTTGAGCGCCCCAACGACGTCGGCCGCCGCATCGTCAGTTTTCTAGGCGGCAGCGGCGTCCCTTGATCGGCGCCTTCCCCGGTTTGGCTTTGATCTTCCAGGGGAGCCAGGCGCCGGTCCCTGGGCGTCCGCTTTCCGAACGGAAGCCAATGTCAGCAACTGGCGCGTCCGAGACCTTGGTCGCCGGCGCGAACGCGGAGCGGTCGCCGACGTGGGGCCTACGCCACACCTTTGCGGTCGCGCAGACGCTCGGGGCTACTGACGTCGGTCCGATGCTCGGCCGCCGGGCTTCTCTGCGGCGGGCTGATGGACGCTACCCGACGCGGCCCTTGGAGGTTGTCGGATGTCTTAAGGCCGTCGAGGCGGGCCATCTCCTCGAGGACCGCGCTACGCTGCGCGTCCAGGTCCGAGAGCCTGCGCTCGAGGTGCGGCGAGACATGGACCGCGAGCAGCCCATCGGCCCGGTAGCCAAGCAGGACTTCGGAGATCGCCTCGATGCTGAGGCCGCAGCGGCGCAGGCGCGCGATGATCTCGACCTGGCGCTGGGCGGCCGCGTCGTAGCGGCGGCAGTTCCATCGGTCTCGGCTGACGTCGATCAGGCCGCGATCCTCATAGTAGCGCAGCGCCCGCGGCGTCAGACCGAGTCTCGACGCCACGATCCCCAGCGAAGCGCCCACGGCCATGCGCGGCGTCGTCGTCATCGGCCCCTCCGGTTTCAGCTCGCGGCGAAGGCTACGGCGGCCGCAGCCCTCAGCGAATGATCGCGCCGCGCAGCCCTGCATGTCCGATGCGTCCACCGACGGCCGGCGGCGGCTGGGCGCGTGGTCCTGGACGCAAATGTCATCCCGGCCTGGCCGATCCGGTCATTCGGCGCGCGCCGCCTGTGGCGCAGGGTCGGCGGGGCCGGGCGCAGAAGACGTCCGCGAGGGAAGGAAATCATGAGCCACCGTCGGACGATACTGGGCCTGGCCTCCATGGCGCTGGGCGGCGTGGCCCTGACGCCGCGCGCCACCGCCGTGGCCGCTCCTGCGGACGACCGCGCGCTGCTGGCCGAACTGCGCGACGAGCGCGAGGTGCGCCACCTGTTCGCGGGCTATGTCCGCGCCGTGATGCGGCGCGATGGCGACGCGGTCGCAGCGTTCTTCGCGCCGGACGCCTGGATCCGCAACTTCACCAACGTGATGGGCGAGGCCGTCCCCGGAGTGGCGCCGCTGCGCGCCGCCGAGATCGGCGCCTTCGTCAGCAACGCCTACCATCCGTACCACCCGGGCATGTGGAGCCACATCCTGCACGCCGACGGCGTCATGCGCCTCGACGGAGCCCGGGGTCACTACTCGGCACAGGTGGTCTACATCAGCACCTTCGCACGGGGGCCGGACGGCGCGCCGCTGGTGCGGCCGGACCTGCTCGGAGACAAGCACGCGGGCGAGGTGACGCCGACCAACTGCGCGTTCTGGGAGGCCGATGTCGTGCGGCTGGCCGGCGCCTGGAAGATCGCCGAACTGCGGATCATCGTGGACCTGCCCTATGTGGCGAGCGCCTGAGGCGCGCGCCGCGCTTGTGGCGTCGCGCGAAGGTGGCATGATCATTCTGTCCACTGGTCGAGCGGCGTCCAAGATGACTGGTCCTGCCCCGAGTTCGATGACCGTCGCCCGGGACCACTTCCTGAGCCACCTCGCCGGGGCGCAGTCGTGCGGGCTGGATCCCGCTCCGATCTGCGAACAGTTCGGAGTGACCGCCGCCGAGCTGGCGCGGCCGGAGAGCCGCCTGCCGTACGACGCGCTGAACCAGGTGCGGCTCGAGGTTTGCCGGCTGCTGGACGACGAGAACGCCGGCTTCCTGGACCAGCCGGCGCGCTGGGGCTCGACGGTGTTCTTCTGCCGCGCCCTGGTCTCCAGCCGCACGCTGCGCGAGGCGCTCTACCGCTACGAGCGGTTCTCGGCGATCCTGCCGCACGAGGTGGGCGTGCGCGTGGTCGAGGGGCCGGCCGAGACCGCCATCGAGTTCGACTTCGTCAACGCCAAGCCGCTGGATGTCAGCGCCGAGGCCGAGAACAAGATCTATTTCCTGCTCAGCTTCGCCATGTGGCTGACCGACCGCAGCTTCCTGCCGCGGAGGATCGGGTTCGCCTTCCCGCGGCCGGCCTATGCGGCCGACTACAGCCAGGTGGTTCCCTGCCCATACGTGTTCGGCGAGCCGGTGCACCGGCTGGTGCTGGACAGCGCCGTGCTGCGTGAGCCGGTGCGCCGTTCGCCCCGGCTGCTGAACCAGTTCCTGGCCAACCACCTGAACTTCCTGATCCAGCAGAACCTGGTGCTGGCCAGCGTGGCTGAGCAGGTGCGGCGCCTGCTGGAGGCCGACGCGGGCACGGACCTGGAGGCGGCGTCCGAGACCCTGGGCATTCCGGCCACCACCCTGCGTCGGCGGCTGAAGTCCGAGGGCCTGTCGTTCCAGGAGATGAAGGACGAGGTGCGTCAGCGCCGGGCCGTACACTACCTTGTCGAGCGCGGCCTGACCGTGGCGGAAACCGCGACCCTGACCGGGTTCTCTGACCCGGCGGCCTTCAGCCGGGCGTTCAAGGCCTGGACCGGGACCAGCCCCGGGGCCTTCGGCCGCGCACGCCCCTGAGCGCCCCGCCGCCGGCTCGGCGCTGGACGGAAATGTCAGGTCGTCCCGAAACATTCGGTCATTCCGGTCGAGCCGGGGAAGACGCACGGTCGGAGCGTCGCAGCGGGGTCTCCGTCGCGACAGTCGAGTGAACAAAACGCAGTGCGCGCCCGCCGGGCCACGACCGACCCGTCGTTGCGGTTCCTTGCAGGATCCGCGCGCAACTGAACAAGGGACCAAGGGGGGACCATGACGGTATCGCGCGCCACGGCGCTTCGCGTCTTCGTGACCACGTCGGCGCTGGCGCTCTCCACAGGATCCGCGGTGCTGGCGCAGGCCGCCGAGACGGATCCCACCGCGATCGCCGAGGTGATCGTCACGGCCGAGCGCCGGTCGGAACGCATCCAGGACCTGCCGCTGGCGATCTCGGCCTATTCCGGCGACGCGCTGCAGGAGGCGGGCGTCTCGGGCCTGGCCGACCTGGGCAGGCTGGAGCCGACCCTGACGCTCTCGCAGGCCGGCCCGCAGACCTACATCACGCTGCGCGGCATCGGCGCCCAGGTGGCCAGCATCGGCTCGGAGGCGGCGGTCAACGTCTCGCAGGACGGGGTCGTCTTCGCGCGCCACCTGTTCTTCAACAATGACTTCATGGACGTGGAGCGGGTCGAGGTGCTGCGCGGGCCGCAGGGTACGATCAGCGGCCGCAACGCCACGGGCGGGTCGATCAACGTCATCACCCGGCGGCCGACCAACACCTTCGAGGCCGGGGTCGGCGTCAGCTACGGCAACTACAACCGCTACGCCACGAACGGCTACATCAGCGGACCGATCCTGGACGGCGCGCTCCGCGGCCGCCTCGCGTTCTCGACCGAGAACGCCGACGGCTGGCTGAAGGACCTGGTCAACAACCAGCGCCTGGGCAGCAAGGACCTGGTCCACGGCCGCCTGTCGCTGGCGGCCGACCCAACCGAGACGCTGGACGCCTTCCTCTCGATCGACCTGGTGCGTGACCAGGGCCTGCCGATGACGGGGGTCACCTCCGGCCGCGCGGCGCCCAACACGCCGTCGTTCGGCGAGGTGTTCAAGGTTCCGGAGATCAACCTCCATGACCTGACGATCCGCAACAACCAGCGCACCGACTATCTGCGCGAGCAGGTCGGCGCGAGCCTGATCCTGAAGCAGCAGCTGGGCGAGAAGGCCACGCTGACCTCGGTGTCCAGCTACTGGAAGACCGACGTCACCGACGTGCAGGACACCGACGGCACGACCGTCTCGGTCGGTGATTTCCCGTTCTTCCGCTGGCACGACTGGCAGCTCACCCAGGAGTTGACGCTTGCGGCCGACCTGACCGACCGGCTCGACGTGGTCGCGGGTGGCCTCTACATGCGCGAGCGCGCCCGCCAGCCGCTGGAGTATGTGGCGGCCGCGCTGCTGGTGCTGCCGGGGACCTACGTCACCCATCCCAAGCAGGACCTGCGCAGCTATTCGGTCTACGGCCAGCTCCGCTACAGGCTGACGGACCAACTGCGCGCCTCGGCGGGCGTGCGGTTCACCCGCGACAAGAAGCGCTACGACGAACCGGCGACGGTGCCGTGCGTGTTCGTGGGCGCCTGTGCGGCCCCGCCGTTCTTCGGCGTGCCGGTGCACCTGCCTGTGGCGCATGAGTCCTGGGACGCGGTCACGCCGCGCTTCGCCCTGGACTACAGCGTGAACCCCGACGCGACCCTCTACGCGGTGGCCTCGCGCGGCTTCAAGGCGGGCGGCTACAACACACTGACCTTCGGCCAGGACACCTTCGATCCGGAATTCGTCTGGAACTACGAGGTGGGGGCCAAGACCTATTTCTTCGACCGGCGCCTGCGGGCCAACGTCTCGGCCTTCTACATGGACTACACCCAGCTGCAGGTGACCGTGTTCCGTAATGTGAACGGCAGTGTCGTCTCACAGGTCGAGAACGTGCCGAAGGCGATCATCAAGGGCGTCGAACTGGAGCTGGAGGCGCGCGTGACCTCCGATCTCACGCTCAGCGGCTCGCTGGCGCGGACCAGCGCCGAGGTCGACAAGGCCGACGGGATCAACCCGCTGACCGGCGTGTTCGGCAGCTTCAAGGGCAACACCCTGCCGAACTCGCCGAAGCTGCACTACTCGCTCTCGGCCGAGTACGCCCATCCGATCGCCGACGGGTTCATCGGGCGCATCCGGGCCGATTACAGCTGGCGCTCGCACCAGTTCTTCGATTTCTGGAACAACGCCCTGATCAGCGAGGACTCCTACGGGCTCCTCAACCTCAGCGGCTCGGTGGAGACCGACGACGGGCATTGGACGGTCAGCGCCTTCGCCCGCAACCTGACCGATGAGCGGTACTTCACCCGCCGGTATTCCTCCTCGATCGTCCCGGGCGTGCCCTTGAACGAAAGCACCCTGGGTGAGCCGCGGATGTACGGGGTGAGCCTCGCCTACAAATACTGACGAGCGTCGGTCGTCATCCTCCCGACCGGCCGATGCATCGGGAGCCGTCGCGGACCTGGCCGCGGCGGCTTTTCCGTGTGTGGGCCGCGTGGGCGGATCGGTCAGGCCCGCGCCCCGGGGAGGGGACAGGTGGACAGAAACGTCATGCCGGCCTGGTCGGCCCCGTCATTCGGTCCGTCGGGCCCCCGGCCTAGTCTTCAGCCACAAGAAACGGGGCGGAGCGCGTGGAAGAGTTCGGTTCAACCTATGGCGGCCTGATCGCGCGCGCGGTGGCGGCGTTCCCCGATCGGACGGCGTTTCGCGCGGCCGAGGGCGACGTCAGCTACGCCGCGCTGGGCCGGCGCATCAGCCAGATCGTTCAGGCCTTCGAGGCCGTCGGCGTTGGACGCGGCGACGCGGTGGCGATCCTGTCGCCGAACCGGCCCGAGTATTTCATGGTCACCGTGGCCTGCGCCCTCATGGGGGTGCGCTATACCCCCCTGCATCCCCTGGGCTCGAGGGACGACCACCTGCAGATCCTGGCAGACGCCGGCATCAGCGTGCTGGTGGCGGACGCGGCGGCCTACGGGGCCCGGGCGCAGGAACTGGCGGCCGCGCTGCCGGGCCTGATGAAGCTGTTCGGCTTCGGGGCGATCGCGGGCGGGACCAACCTGCTGCCGCTGGCCGACTCCTTCGACCCGGCCCCGCTGGTCGACGCCGCCCGGCCGCAGGACATCGTCGCCATCGCCTATACCGGCGGCACGACCGGCCTTCCCAAGGGCGTGGTGCTCACCCAGGCGTGCGTCGTCGAGTACGTCCGCATCGCCTTGCAGCAGTGGGAGTGGCCAGAGCGTCCGGTCGCGCTGCTGACCACGCCGATTTCGCACGCCGCCGGCGGCATCATCCCGCCGGTGCTGCTGAGCGGTGGCACGGTGATCCTGCAGCCCGGCTTCGAGGTCGAGCGCCTGCTGGCGACCCTGGAAGCGGAGCGCGCCAGCGTGCTCTTCCTGGTGCCGACGATGATCTACCTGCTGCTGGACCGGCTGCGCGACCGGCCCAACGACGTATCGAGCCTGAAGCTGGTGATCTATGGCGCGGCGCCCATGTCGCCCGGCCGGCTGGCCGAGGCGCTGCAGCGGTTCGGGCCGGTGTTCATGCAGATCTACGGCCAGGTGGAGTCCTCGCCGACCATCACGGCGCTCAAGCAGCGCGACCATCTGGACCCCAGACTGCTCACCTCCTGCGGCCGTGTGCTGGAGGGTCAGCAGCTGGCCCTGCTGCGCGAAGACGGGACCGAGGCCGGGCCCGACGAGCCGGGTGAGATCTGCCTGAAGGGGCCGACCCTGATGCAGGGTTACTGGAACCGGCCGGCGGAGACCGCCGAGGCGTTGCGGGGCGGCTGGCTGCACACCGGCGACATCGCCCGCCGCGACGCGCGCGGCTTCCTGCACATCGTCGACCGGGCCAAGGACCTGATCATCTCGGGCGGCTTCAACGTCTATCCGCGCGAGGTCGAGGACGTGCTGATGGGCCACGAGGCGGTGGACCGCGCCGCGGTCATCGGCGTGCCGGACGACAAGTGGGGCGAGGCCGTCGACGCCTACGTCGTGCTGCGCGACGGCCTGCGCGCCGACGCCGGCGAGCTGATCGGCCTGGTGCGGGCGCGCAAGGGGGCCGTGCACGCGCCGAAGCGGATGACCTTCGTGGACTCGCTGCCGCTCACCCCCATCGGCAAGGTCGACAAGAAAGCGCTTCGGGCCATGTTCTGGTCGGGCCGCGAACGGCAGGTGAGCTGAGATGGCTATCCAAGGCTTCGCCGATCCCCGGTTCCACCCGCTCCGGGAGGCGTTCGAGCGCAGCTTCGAGGGCGATCCCGGCGACATGCTCGTGGAGATGGGCGCGTCCCTGGCGGTCTACGAGCATGGCCGCCCGGTGGTCGACCTCTGGGGCGGGCATCTGGACGAGAGCGGCGTCACGCCCTGGGGCGAGGATGCCATCGTCTGCGTGCAGTCGGCGGGCAAGGGGGTGCTGGCGACCTGCGCGCACATCCTGGTCGGCCGCGGCCTGTTGGATCTCGACCGGCCGATGGCCGATTACTGGCCGGAGTTCGCGGCGAAGGGGAAGGCCGAGCTGCCCGTGCGATGGGCGCTCAGCCACAGCCTGGGCCTGCCCGCCTGGGAGAACCCGGTCCCCGGCATGGGCTACGACTGGGACCGCGCCACCCAGGGACTGGCCGACAGCAGGCCGGATCTGCGACCGGGCGAGGAACTGACCTACCACCCCTATACCTACGGCTTCCTGGTGGGCGAGCTGATCCGGCGCGTCTCGGGCAAGTCGGTGAACGCGTTCCTGGCCGACGAGGTGACCGGCCCTTGGGGGCTCGACTTCCAGTACGGGGCGCGGGAGGCGGACTGGCCGCGCACAGCGACGTTCACCCGCATGCGCCACGGCGACAACCTCGACGCCAACCGCGCCGCCATTGCGCCGGAATACGCCGACCTGGCGGTCCGCTCGCTGGACGTTCTCGACCACGAGGAGGACTACAACAGCCCCGCCTGGCGCCGCTCGTGCCAGCCAGCCGCCAACGGCCACACCAACGGCCGCGCGCTCGCCCGCCACTACGGCGGCCTGGCCCAGGGCGGCATGCTGGACGGCGTGCGGATCATCGCCCCCGAGACCATCGAAGCGGCGCTCCAGCGGCAGTGGAGCGGGCGGCACCTGGTGATCCCGATGACCACTAACATGGCCCTCGGCTACATCCTGAACTCCCCGTCGTTCCCGTCCGGGCCCAACGCGGACAGCTTTGGCCACGCAGGTTTCGGCGGGGCCTTCGGCTTCGCCGACCGCAGGCTCGGGATCGGCTTCGGCTACACGCCCAACAAGATGTGGCTGGGCCCCGAGCTCAACACCGGCGAGCGCTGCGACCGGCTGGTGCGGACGTTGTTCGGGTGCCTGGGGGCCTGAGGCTCCGGCGCGCAAGTTTTCAAGTGAAGGACGAAGCATGAAACCTCTCGACGGGAAGGTGGCCGTCGTCACGGGCGGCTCGCGCGGCATCGGCCGCGCCATCGCGCTGCGCTTCGGCGCCGCCGGCGCCCACGTGGTGATCGCCAGCCGCAAGCGCTCGGCCTGCGACGCTGTCGCCGCCGAGGTGCAGGCCGCGGGCGGCCGGGCGGTGAGCTTCGCCTGCGACATCGCCAGGCCGGAGGAGGTCGCCGCCCTGGTCGACGAGACCGTGCGCGACCTGGGCGCGCTGGACGTGCTGGTCTGCAACGCGGCGACCAACCCCGCGATGGGCCCGATGGCCGAGGTGACGGACCGCCAGTACGACCGCATCTTCGACACCAACCTGCGGGCCAACTTCCGGCTCTGCAACCTGGCCGCCCCGCACCTGGTCAAGGCCAAGGGCGCCGGCGTGCTGATTTCCAGCATCTCCGGCATGACCGGCAGCGCCACGATCGGCGCCTACGCCATGTCGAAGTCGGCGATCTTCCAGCTCACCCGTAACCTCGCCCTGGAGTGGGGGCCGCAGAAGGTGCGGTTCAACTGCGTCGCGCCGGGCCTGACGCGGACGGACCTGGGCGAGATCGCCATCCAGACCCCGGAGGGCAAGCGCCTGATCGAGCGCACGCCGCTGCGGCGGGTCGCCGAGCCGGAAGACATCGCCGAGTCCGCTCTGTTCCTGGCCTCGCCCGCCGCCGCCTTCGTCACCGGCCAGACCCTGGTCGTCGACGGCGGCATCACCATCGCCGACTACGCGTGAGCCCCGCCGTGCTGCCTGACCGCGCCCTCCACACCGAAGAACACCGCCAGTTCCGTCAGAGCGTGCGGCGGTTCTTCGCCGACACCCTGGTTCCGAACGCCAAGGCCTGGACCAAGGCCGGGATCGTGCCACGCGACTACTGGCGGATCCTCGGCGCGCAGGGGCTGCTGGCGCCGCAGGTGGCCGAGGCCTACGGCGGCGCCGGCGCCGACTACGTGTTCAACGCCACCATCATCGAGGAGCTGGCCTACACCGGCTTCATGGGCCTGGGTGTCGGCGTCCACTCCGACATCGTCGCCCAGTACATCCAGGATCACGGCGACGAGGCCCAGCGGCGCCGTTGGCTGCCGAAGCTGCTGGACGGCAGCGTCGTCGGCGCCATCGCCATGACCGAGCCCGGGACGGGCAGCGACCTGCGCGGCATGCGGACCATCGCCCTTGACCGCGGCGACCACTATGTCCTCAGCGGCGCCAAGACCTTCATCTCCAATGGCCAGACCGCCGAGCTGATCATCGTCTGCGCCGTCACCGTGTCCGGCGGCGAGGAGAAGGGGATCAGCCTCTTCCTGGTCGAGGCGGACATGCCGGGCTTCCTGCGCGGCCGGAACCTCGAGAAACTGGGCATGAAGGGCCAGGACACCTCGGAGCTGTCGTTCCACGAGGTGCGCGTGCCGGCCGCCAGCCGGCTGGGCGAAATGGGCCGCGGGCTCACTTACCTGATGGCCGGGCTGCCGCAGGAGCGGCTGTCGGTGGGCCTGCTCGCCATGGCCGCCTCGCAGAAGGCCTTCGACATCACGGTCGACTACGTTCGCGAACGCCGGGCCTTCGGCCAGCGGATCGCCGACTTCCAGAACACCCGGTTCCGGCTGGCCGAACTGAGCACGGAGCTGTCTGTGGGCTGGGCCTACCTCGACCAGTGCCTGGCTCGCCACGTGAAGGGCGAGCTCACCGCTACCGACGCCGCCAAGCTGAAGCTGTGGTCCACCGAGATGCAGGGCCGCCTGGTCGATGCCTGCCTGCAGATGCACGGCGGCTACGGTTTCATGAGCGAGTACCCGATCTCGCAGTTCTACGCCGACGCGCGCGTGCAGCGGATCTACGGCGGGACCAGCGAGATCATGAAGCTGCTGATTGGCCGCGAAATCACCGGCCGCGCCTGACCCTCCCCGACAACGAGAGCCTCCCATGCCCGACGCCTACATCTATGACCACGTCCGCACGCCCCGAGGCCGGGGCCGCGCCGGCGGATCGCTCAACGAGGTCCCGCCCATCGACCTGGCCGCCCAGGTGCTGGCGGCGGTCCGCGATCGCAACAGCCTGGACACCGCCGAGGTGGACGACATCGTCCTGGGCTGTGTCGGGCCGGTGGGCGAGCAGGGCGCCAACATCGCCCGGGTCGCCGCCCTCTACGCCGACTACGACCAGTCGGTTTCCGGCGTGACCCTGAACCGGTTCTGCGCCTCCGGGCTGGAGGCGGTGAACCGCGCGGCGGCCGACGTCATGGGCGGTCAGAGCCGGCTGACCATCGGCGGCGGCGTGGAGTCGATGTCGCGGGTGCCGATGGGCTCGGACGGCGGCGCCTGGATGAGCGATCCGCAGGTGGCCCACAAGACCTACTTCGTGCCCCAGGGCATCGGCGCCGACCTGATCGCCACGATGCACGGCTACTCGCGCAGCGACGTGGACGCCTACGCCGTCGAAAGCCAGCGCCGCGCGGCCCACGCGCAGGCGAGCGGCTGGTTCGACGAGGCGCTGATCCCGGTCCGCAACCGCTTCGGCGACGTCGTGCTGGAGCGCGACGAGCACCTGCGCCCGAACACCACTCTCGAGGGGCTGGGGCAGCTGAAGCCGGCCTTCACCGACCTCGGCCGGTCCGGCTTCGACGCCATCGCCATGATGAAGTACCCGCACGTGGACCGGATCGACCATGTCCACCACGGCGGCAACTCCAGCGGCATCGTCGACGGCGCCGCGGCGGTGCTGATCGGCGACCGCGAAACCGGGGAGCGCCTGGGCCTGAGCCCGCGCGCCCGGATCGTCTCCTACGCGGTCACCGGCTCGGAACCCACGATCATGCTGACCGGCCCGGCGCCGGCCGCGCAGAAGGCGCTGGCGCGCGCCCGCATGGACAAGGCCGACATCGATCTCTTCGAGCTGAACGAGGCCTTCGCCTCGGTGGTCCTTCGCTTCATGGAGCAGCTCGACGTGCCCCATGACCGGATCAACGTGAACGGCGGCGCCATCGCGCTCGGCCACCCTCTGGGCGCCACGGGCGCGATGCTGGTCGGCACCGTGCTTGACGAGCTGGAACGCCGCGACCTCGCCACCGGCCTGATCACGCTCTGCGTCGGCGCCGGCATGGGCATCGCCACCATCATCGAACGCGTCTGAGGACAGCCATGAGCCAGATCTTCCAAATCCAGGTCGACGGCGACGGGGTCGCCCTCGTCACCATCGATGCGCCCGGCCGCTCGATGAACGTCATCGGGGACGCCTTCCTGGCCGAATTCGGACCCGTGGTGGAACGCCTCGCCACCGACCCCGCCATCGCCGGCGCGGTGATCACCTCCGGGAAGGCCGCGTTTCTCGCCGGGGCGGACCTCGTCTACGTCGAGGGCCGGGCGCGGGCGGCGTTGGCCTCGCCCGACGCGGCGCTGCCCGACTTCCGCGAGATGAACCGGCTGCAGCGGCGCCTGGAGACCTGCGGCAAGCCGATCGCGGCGGCGATCAACGGCACGGCGTTGGGCGGCGGCTACGAGCTGGCGCTGGCCTGCCACCAGCGCTTCGCCATCGACGACGACCGGGTCCGCCTGGGCCTGCCGGAAGTGACCGTCGGCCTCCTGCCGGGCGGCGGCGGAACGCAGCGCCTCCTGCGCCTGATCGGGATCGAGCGCGCCCTGCCACTCCTGATGCAGGGCGCGGCGATGACGCCGCGCCAGGCCCTGGCCGCGGGGCTGGTGGACGTCGTGCTGCCTGCCGGTGACCTGCTGGCCGCCGCGAAGACCTGGGTCCGCAACGCCCGCGAAGGCGTCCAGGCCTGGGACCGGCCGGGCTTCGCGCCGCCCGGCGGAACGCCGGCCACGAACCCGGCGCTCGCCGCCCTGGTGATGAACCAGATGGCGGCGATCCAGCGCCAAGGCGCCCGCAACCGCCCGGCGCCGCTGGCGATCCTCTCGTGCGTCTACGAGGGCGGCCTGCTTCCTCTCGACGCGGCGCTGAAGGTCGAAAGCGGCTACTTCGCCCGCCTCTTCCGCTCGCCGGTGGCCGCCAACGTCATCCGCACGAACTTCATCAACAAGGGAGTCCTCGACAAGCTGGTCCACCGGCCTGAGGGCTATCCGAAGGCGACGGTTCAGCGGCTGGGCGTGCTGGGGGCGGGCATGATGGGGGCCGGGATCGCCTATGCCGCCGCCGCCGTGGGCATCGAGGTGATGCTGCTCGACCGCACGCTTGAGGCCGCCGCGAAGGGAAAGGCCTATTCGCAGGGCGTGCTCGGCCCGCTGCTGGCCGCGGCCGCGCGCACCCCCGGCGAGGCCGCGCAGCTGCTCGATCGGATCACGCCCATCGTCGACTACGCCGACCTCGCCGGCTGCGACTTCATCGTCGAGGCGGTGTTCGAGGACCGGGCCATCAAGGCCGACGTCACCCGCGCCACCGCCGCAGTCGTCGCGCCGGGGACACTGTTCGGCACCAACACCTCGACCCTGCCGATCACCGGCCTGGCCGACGCGTGGCCCGACCCGGAGCGGTTCATCGGCATCCACTTTTTCTCGCCGGTCGACCGCATGGCGCTCGTCGAGATCATCCGCGGCGAGAAGACCTCGGACGAGACCCTGGCGCGGACGTTCGATTTCGTCCGCCAGATCCGCAAGACCCCGATCCTGGTGAACGACCACCGCGGCTTCTACACCAGCCGGGTGTTCGGGACGTACCTGGACGAGGGCATGAAGATGGTGCTGGAGGGCGTCGCCCCGGCGTTGATCGAGAACGCCGGGCGGGCCTGCGGCATGCCGGTGGGGCCGCTCACCCTGCAGGACGAGGTGAGCTTCGAACTCAGCTACGTCGTACGCAACCAGACCCGGGACGACCTGGGCGCCCAGTACATCCCCAAGATGGCCGAGCCGATCATCGACCTCTTCTACGAGAAGCTCGGACGGCTGGGGAAGAAGAACGGCGCCGGCTTCTACGACTATCCGCCGGGCGCGCCGAAGCGCCTGTGGCGGGGGCTGAAGGACCACTTCCCGCTCGCGGAGGCGCAGCCCGACATCGAGGACCTGAAGCGGCGCTTCCTCTACATCCAGGCGCTGGAGACGGCGCGGTGCCTGGAGGAGGGGGTGCTGGTCAGCCCCATCGACGGCGACGTCGGCGGCGTGCTGGGCTGGAGCTTCGCCGCCCACACCGGCGGGCCGCTGTCGCTGATCGATACCATCGGCGCCGCGGCCTTCGTGCGCGAGTGCGAACGGCTGGCCCAACAGTGTGGCGCGCGTTTCCGGCCCCCCGAGCTGCTGCGCGACATGGCCGAGGCCGGCCGCGGCTTCTACGAGGCCGCATGATGTCGCCGCGCTCGATCGAGACCGGTACGGCGGACCTGTTGGCGGCGTTGGACCAGGGCGTCCTGACGCTGACGCTGAACCGGCCAGAGTCGCGCAACGCGATCACCGCGGCCATGGCGGACGCGCTGGCGCGGCAGCTCGCGGCCGCGGAGGCCGACCCGGAGGTGAAATGCGTGGTGCTGACCGGCGCCGGCAGGGGCTTCTGCGCCGGCGGCGACGTCAAGGGCATGGCCGAGAGCGGCGACGGCACAGTGGGCGACAACACCCTCGACGGCGCCGTCGCCCACCAGCGACGCAATCAGAGGGAGACGGCGGGTCGCCTGTTCGCGATGCCGAAGCCGACGCTGGCGGCGCTGCCCGGCGCCGCGGCCGGAGCGGGCCTGTCCCTGGCGCTGGCCTGCGACCTGCGCATCATGGCGCGCGGCGCGGTCATGACCACCGCCTTCGCCCGCGTCGGCTTCTCCGGCGACTACGGCGGCAGCTTCTTCCTGACGCAGCTGGTGGGGACGGCGAAGGCCCGTGAGCTCTACTTCCTTTCCGAGCGGGTCGACGCCGATGAGGCGCTGCGGCTGGGCCTGACGAACTGGGTCTGCGCGTCGGAGAACCTCGCCTCGGAGACGCAACGGATCGCGCGGCGGCTCGCAGCCGGGCCGAGCGTGGCCTTCCGCTACATGAAGGAGAACCTCAACCGCGCGTTGCCGCCGGGCGTCGCCGACTGCCTCGACCTCGAGGCCACCCACCATGTCCACTGCGGCCAGACCGCGGACCACCGCGAGGCGGCCCGCGCCTTCGTGGAGAAGCGCGAACCTATCTTCGCCGGCCGCTGATCATCACCATCGCGGGAGACCCGGCCATGGCCGACGCCCTCACCGAGCCAGCATCCGCGCGCGGCTTCCAGCCAGAGAGCGAACTCAACGACCTGCGCATGTCGCCCGAGGCGCTGCCGCTGCTGGAGCACGTCCGCCGCTTCGTGCGCGAGACGGTGGATCCGATGTCGGCGGAGTTCCGCAAGCTGGGCGAAGGCCGGTCCGACCCCTGGACCTATACGCCCGCCCAGCTGGAGCGGCTGGAGGCGGCGAAGGACCAGGCCAAAGCCGAGGGGTTGTGGAACTTCTTCCTGCCCAACGCCGAGACCGGCC
This sequence comes from uncultured Phenylobacterium sp., assembly GCA_966096115.1. Taxonomy (GTDB): domain Bacteria; phylum Pseudomonadota; class Alphaproteobacteria; order Caulobacterales; family Caulobacteraceae; genus Phenylobacterium. The sequence continues at coordinate 15,071 of CBHTUE010000025.1, read as the reverse complement.
GCGGCCTGAAGAACCTGGACTACGCCTACCTGGCCTTCGAGCTGGGCCGCAATCCGATGGCGTCGGAGTGCGTCAACTGCTCGGCGCCGGATACCGGCAACATGGAGGTGTTGGCGCGGGTCGGCACGCCGGAGCAGAAGGAACGTTGGCTGAAGCCCCTGCTGGCGGGGACCATCCGCTCGGCCTTCGCGATGACCGAGCCCGATCAAGCCTCGTCCGACGCCAAGAATATCGCCACCCGGGCCACCCTCGTCGGCGGCGAGTGGATCATCAACGGCCAGAAGCACTACATCACCGGCGCCGGCGACCCGCGCTGCAAGGTGATGGTCACCATGGTCCGCACCCGCGAGGACGGCCCGCCGCATCTGCAGCAGTCGCAGATCCTGGTGCCGATGGACGCGCCCGGCGTCCGCATTGTCGCTCCCATGCAGGTGTTCGGCGACGACCACGCGCCCTACGGCCACATGCACGTGGCCTTCGACAATGTCCGCGTGCCGGCGGCGAACATGCTGCTTGGCGAGGGCCGCGGCTTCGCGATCAGCCAGCTGCGGCTGGGGCCGGGCCGCATCCATCTGTGCATGCGCTCGATCGGCCAGGCCGAGAACGCCCTGGACCTGCTGGTGGCGCGCGGCCAGCAGCGCGTGGCCTTCGGCAGGCCGATCATCCAGCTGGGCGGCAACCTGGAGATCGTCAGCCGCGCGCGGATCGAGATCGAAGCCATGCGGCTGATGGTGCTGAAGGCGGCGCGCGCCATGGACGTGCTTGGCAATCGCGAGGCGCGGATCTGGATCCACATGATCAAGGCCATGGCGCCGGAACGGGTGTGCAGGATCATCGACCAGGCGATCCAGATCCACGGCGCGCTGGGGATCTCGCAGCACACGCCGCTGGCGCGCATGTACACCGACCAGCGCACCCTGCGGATCGCCGATGGTCCCGACGAGGTCCACCACATGGTCGTCGGCCGCAACGAACTGCGCCGGGTGGGGGCGCAGGGGGTGGTGACGGAGGCCTCTTCGATCTCACCGGCAAGGTCGCTCTGCTGACCTGGGCGCGTCATCAGGTGAGGGTCGAAAGCTGCCTTGGCTGAGGGAGCGCGCTCAACGTCCGCTCTCTGAGCGGCACCCAATGTCAGCTCGTGGCGCATCGCGGAAGTGCGCGACGGAGGGCCGGCTTTTCTGTTGGCGATGATCGATGCGGGCACTACTGCCTCGGCATGATCGAGGCCCATCCCTCCGGCGGCTACATCCTGGAAGAGCTTGCCGTTGGCATGGCGGCAGAAAAGCGTGTCACCGTGACCGAGGCGCGGGTCGCCCAGTTCGCGGAGGCGTCGGACGACTTCAATCCGCTGCACATGGACGAAGCGTTCGCGTCCAAGACGGCCTATCGCGGACGGATTGCCCACGGCTTGCTGTCCGCCTCGTTCGGCTCGGCTGTCGTCGGGACGATCCTCCCCGGGGCCGGGGCGATCTACCTCGGCCAAACGCTGAACCTCCACAAGCCGGTGCGGATTGGTGATGTCGCCGTGGCCCGCGTGACAGTCGCTTCGATTGACGAGGCCTCCGCAAGGGTTGTTCTCCGGTGCGAGGGCTATGTTGGAGACGACCTTGTCCTCGACGGCGACGCCACCGTTCGTGTGCCGCGCCGCCGTCGGCCTCCGAAGACCAACTGAGGCCGGCAAGGCGGGACGAGGGCTGGCTCAACCACCATTCGTGAAGCGTCGTGAGGTGCGCGCTGAGTGACCCGCATACGATTGCGCTGGACGCGCGGGCGAGGTTTTGATCGGCGGAGGGAACGAGAATGATATCGCGCAGATCGGTCGTCGGCGGTTTGGGTAGCGCGGCCCTGAGCGCCGCCCTAGCGGACGAGGCGTTCGCCGCAGTGGGCGGCGGCGGCGGCGTGCGCCGCTTGGTCGACCACCCCATCGTCGCCCCGGGCATGGACGCCCGCATGGAGCGCAACATCGAGGGTCCATCGCTGATCGCGGCGCCGCCGTGGCTGCCGAACCGGCTGGGCGCCTACTATCTCTACTTCGCCGACCACAAGGGCGACTACATCCGCCTGGCCTACGCCGACCGGCTGGAAGGGCCGTGGAAGGTCCACACCCGCGGGTCCCTGCAGTTCTCGCAGTCCAAGCTGCCGGCGAAGCTGGTCGGAACGCCGGAGGCCGTGGCGCGGGCCGAGGAGATCGCGTCCAAGCGCGACCCCAAGGACTACGCCGGCATCCCCACGCCGCTGGAGGACGCAAGCCTTCCCCACGTGGCCTCGCCCGACGTGCACGTCGACGAGGCCGGCAAGCGGATCATCATGTACTACCACGGCCTTGCGGAGTTCGGCGTCCAGCGCACGCGCGTGGCGGTCTCGAAGGACGGCGTGAACTTCGAGGCGCTGGAAGGCCCCACGCTCGGCCCGGCCTACATGCGGCTCTTCCGTTACGGCGGCTGGACCTACGCTATGGCGATGCCTGGGCAGTTCCTGCGCACGAAGGACCCCTTCGCACCGTTCGAAAAGGGGCCGACGCTGTTCGCGCCCGACCAGCGGCACAACGCGGTGCTGGTGCGCGGAGACACGCTGAACATCTTCTGGACCCGGGTGGGCGACGCGCCCGAGCGGATCTACGCCTCGACGCTGGACCTGCGCGGCGACTGGATGGCCTGGAAGGCCAGCGAACCGGTCGAGGTGTTGCGGGCCGAACGGCCGTGGGAAGGGGCGGACCTGCCGGTGGCGCCGTCGCGGCGCAGCGCCATCAATCGCGAGGTCAACCAGATCCGCGACCCGGCGATCTTCGAAGAGCGCGGCCACACTTACCTGCTGTATGCGGTGAAGGGCGAGCACGGGCTGGGCATCGCCGAGCTCACGATCCCGGGCCACTAGAGGTCTCCAAGGTCCGAAGTCGGGCCCACTGCGAAGGTCCGCAGTTGGCGCAGGCCTGACTCAACCCAATGGCCGCGGGCGTTGTAACCACGGGGACCGGGCGCCCTAACGCGCGCTGGCGGAGCGCCGCCGGCACCTGCTGGATACACGCGCGCCAACTTGCGTCAGACGACGAGGGGGCTCCAACGAAGCTCCGACGATCCCGACGTGGGGTAGGATTATGAACAACCCAAGCGCGAACCCTTGGCTCGCTGGCGGGAACTCACACCGCGGTTGCCTGAAGACCAGGTGCGGGCGTCAACTCGCGATCCCGCTCACAAGCAGGCCTGGCTGGACGCATTGGCGATAATCAAAGCCGACTAGCAACGCCGGTGGGTTGTCCGCGCGGCTGCGAGGGCGTGCTCCGCGTCCAGCCCCAACACTGGTCGCCTGGAGACTGCGTTGGGTCGGCAGCAGCCAACCGCAGACGAGGGCGGTTCAACTTCCGCCCTTCGGCCAGATCCCAAGGTCAGCTCATGGCGCACGGCAGAACGGTCGGGCCGCACGGCCCGATCTTATGGGTTGGCCGTGACCTGCGAGCCTCCGCCCGGGACTTCGCGCGGAAAGTGACTGGCGAGATGATCGATCAAGGCGCGGACGGCAGGGGGTAGTCCCCGGCGGGTCGTGAAGACCAGGTGCACGATCCCTTGAAGCCCTCGCCAGGCGGGCAGCACGCGCACCAGGCGCCCCGTCGCCAGCGCGTCGAGGCAGACGTGGTCGGGCAGGATCGCAACGCCGAGCCCCTCGATCGCGGCGTCGCGTATGGTGGCCATGTCTTCACATCCGAGGCATGGCTGCACGCGGGCGACATGTTTGCGGCCATCATCCGCTTCCAGATGCCACTCGAAATCGTCCGCTGTGTCGCTGGTCGCGAGCGCCGGCAGGGCGGCCAGATCGTCGAGGCTGGCCACGGTGCGCCGCCTTTCCGGATTGTCACCGTTTTGCGGCGAGAAGGTCACTTGGCCGGTGGCGATCAGCTGGCGTCCCGCCGAGCGGGGCAGTATCGATCGCCTTCGACGCTATTGCTTGGCGAGCGTCACGCCCAGGGACGCGGAGATGGTCGTAGGGGTGGCCTGGGCGAGTTGGCTGGCGGCCGGAAGGCCGAGGCCCCAGCCCAGGCACCACGCGTAGTCCCAGGGCCGCCCGAAATCGAGGTGGTTCAACACGAGCAGGAAGCTGCCCGCGACCCAGCTCAGCAGACCCGCATAGACCCATAGAGCCAGGCTGAGGACGCTGATCTGGAACCTCAGGTGGTCCGAGTCCGACACGACGGGCACAGCCCCGCCGACCGGCGGCACCTTGGCGTTGGCGAGCGCCGTCTTCACGGCGTCGAGGGCCGCGCCGATCGCTTGGTCGATGTTGGCGATAGGCTGAGGGCCGTCGCTCGGGCTTGCGATCGCCGCGAGGCCGTCGATGGTCTTCACGGCGGCGGCGAACGCCGCGCCGATCGCCGGCTTCTGAGTGTCGGGGACCGTCGCCGTGCTCATCTGGGCCAGGGGTTTCAGGCCTTGCCCGATGATGTGCTGCAGCGCGATGCTCCAGGCGCCGACGCGGTCGAGGAACTGCTGGTACAGCGTGGCGTTGGCCTGGGGCGAGAACGCCGGCGCGAAGACCCCTGGCACGAAGTTCGCGCCCTCGAGCGCCTTGTCGCTCAGCTGGTCGCGCAGGGTGCGGAGCAGGCCGCTGATCAGCGGGGTCTCGAAACCGCTGGACAGGGCCGTCAGGCGCGCCTGGAGCTCACCCAGGCGATCCCGCAGTTCCGCGGCCGGCGCGAGGAGCTGAGCCCGCAGCAGGCCGTTCCGCACGCCGATCGTGAAACCGAACGACAGCAGGAGGCCCAAGGCGATCAGCGCCATGCCGACGATCTTCTGCGGCCAGCTGGTGACCGTGATGGTCAGCTGCCCGGCGCTGGCCTTGCCCTCCTTGGCGTAGAACTCGACGGTTCCGACGTACTTGCCGGCCGCCGGCGGCGTCGCGTCATCGCGGAGCCGCAGAAAGACCTTGGTGGTCTGGTTCGCGGGAAGGGCGGTGACGGGCGTGCAGGTCCCGGTGGGCTCCGCACATATCCGCAGGCCGCCGCCGGCGAAGCGCTCGTTGGTGGCGTCGTCGGTCAGCACGGCGTTAAGGTCCACCCCCGTGGCCGCGACGGGCCCGACCTGGAGGGCCGCGACGATCGGGGTCGTGTCCGACCACGCCAGCGGTCCGCCCATCGACAGCAGATTGAGGGTGAAGGACGGCGGCTGCGGTTGGGCGCGCGCGGCGCTGGCGCCCGCCGCCAGAAGCGCGATCAGGATCCATCGAATCGGGGACTGAACGGGAAGTCGCATCTCGGTCTCCCTTGTGCCTTGTGGACGCGGCGAAGCGGGCCGCGTCAGTTCGTGGGCGGGTCGGTCGGGGCGCGTTGCGGAGGCGGGTCGCGCCGCACGGCCTCGATCGTCGGCCTGATATCGTCGGTCATCCGGAGCGGAGAGACCTCTGCGGTCGTCCCATCCGCCAGGACGACGAAGTGATCACGCTCCCCCGCCAGCCACAGCGCGAAGATGCGCAGCGCCGGGATCTGGAGGAGCCGGGCCTCGTAAGACTCCGGCGCGTCGCCCAGGGCCTGATCCGCGACCCCGGTCGCGTCCAGCAGCCGCTGCGGGAAGGCGCCATGGCTCAGGCCGCCGTACGTGAGCCCGTCCGGTCCGGCGGTCAGGTGCGCCAGTCCAGGCTGCGCCCCGCCGACCACCGGGTATCGCCACCCGACGAGAGTTGCGTTGGCGACAGGATCAGGGCCCAGCGCATGGTCGAGGCCGACATTGTACAGGGGCAGCGGCGACGTGGTCTCCGGGGCGCCGCCGCCGAGCGGCGTCAGGAATTCGGCACGGGGCATCCGGCGGCCCAGGGCCTCGTGGACCGTCTCTCGGGCGCCTTCCGGTTCGGGTTGGGTGACGATGGGCATGGCCTGTCCCCTCAATTGGTCAAGTAGGAAAAGTCCCAGCAGCCCGCGCTGCGGTAGCTGGCGACGAAGGTGGCGTAGGGGATCGTCTGGTTGCCGAAGGACGGGTCGGCGACGTCGACGTCCTGGTTGGCGGCGTCGTAGCCATAGATGACATTGAAGTGCCCGCCGCCCCCGTTCCAGCTTATGTGGCACCCCAACGGACGTCCGGCGTCGATCTGATCGACCACCGAGGCCGCCGCGGGCGCGACAGGTCCGAAACCCACCGCACCCGAGGCGGTCCCCGCGAGGTTGCCACTGCTCGTTAGCGCGCGGTCCAGGAAGAACGGCACGTTGCAGGCCGCCGAACCCGGCGTCTGGCAACAGGTTCCGCCCAGGCAGTTTGTGGCGACCTGGCATTGCGTGGGGGCCGGGGCGGGGTGGCCGAAGAACGTGGCGACCGACGAGGTCGTCGCGGCCCAGCACCATTGCGTCTGTGACTGTGTCTGCATGGTGAAGGCCAGCGTCCGCGCCGCCGCGCCGCCGGCGGGCGGCGCGGGTTGCAGGAGCATCGCGGCCGCTGCGGGTAGTGGAATGGCCACCGCGGGGCCAAGGAATGCGGGCAGGCTCATGTGGTTCTCCGATCGAAGGGGTGGCGCCTAGGTGCATCCCGTCGGGTCGGCCCGGCAGCGGGCCATGCGGGCCGTCTGCGCGATCTCGTCGCCCTGGGCCTTGAGGTCGGCGGCCCGATCGGCGGCGGACTTCGGCGCGAAGGCGGTCTCGGCCGCGGAGGCGACGTTCGCGGGCCCGGCCGCTCCGGTGAGCTTGCCGTAGGTTAGGCTCGTGACCGCCCCGGCGTCGGAAAGGCCGAGGACGATGCTCTGTTTGCCGAACAGCGCCGGCTTCGGAACCGGGACGATGTATGGCGACCTGGGGCCTTTGGCCACCGGGATCACGGCGTCCTCTGCCCAGGCCACGCCTGGCCCGCCATCCTTGACGCTCACATGGACGAAGGCGGTGTCGGTGAGTTCGAGGAGGGCCATACCGGACGTCGAAGCCGGTTTGACCACACGCTCCTTGGCGACAGGGGCCGCCACGTCCACCGTCAGGACCGGCAGTCTGGCTTTGAGCTGATTGTATAGCCCGGCGCTCGCCGTATCCGGGGGAATGACGGCCGATATGCCCGCAAAGCCCGCCGGGAACTCTACGGCCTTGCTGTATGTGAGCGTGATCGGCTTCCCACCGTTCCACGCCGCGATGAGATCGCACTCGTGCAGTGTGGCGCCGGCGGCCGGACCACCGCCGGCGGGCGGACCGCCGCCGAGGGCGGCCCCCAAGGGGATGAGCGCCTTCAGCACGCTTTCACCCTGGCCCGTGCTGTCGGCGTTTACGCCCTTCAGGCGCCCGTCGTCGGTCAGGTTGAACGTGACGTTGGCGTCGGCCGCCCAGCCGTCGAGCTGCTTCAGGTCGAAGGTGACCGGCGGCTGGTCACGGTCGGCCAAATAGGTGACGGGACCGGCGATGCTGTTCGCGACGAAGAGGTGCGTCTTGCTCGTGTCGCAGTCCACGCCCTGGGTGACCGTCACCGTGAGGACGGCCTTTGGGCGATAGTAGGTCACGGTCGCATCAGGGATGGTCGCGCAGGCGGCCAGAACGCTCGCGGAGCCGAGCAGCAGCAAGATCGGTCGCGCATGGCGCGCGAGGTTCCGCGTCGCGCTCGCCCGTTCAGGGATGGCGCCGTCGATGGGAAGGTTGAGTTGCGGCATCGGAGTTCACTCTCTCGGTCAGCTTTGTGGAGAAGGACGCGGGCCGTCGAGGCGAGGCTGGGCGGCCCGCGGTCGGGAGGAACGCTGAGCGGTCAGGTGTCCCAGTAGACCCAGTGGGACTGGTCATCGATGCGGGCGGTGTAGGCGTCGCCGAGACAGCCCAGCAGGGTCGACAGGAAGGCCGAGAGCGCCGCGCTGAGGGCGGCGCCGCCGGTGGAGAACGCCGCGACAATGGCCGCGATCAGGCCGGCCGCCGTGGCCTTGGCCACGCAGTCGCGGATCTTGGCCTCGTCGGGGCCTTCGACGGTCAGCAGCAATTCGTGGTGCAGCTTCTTCATCTCGATGTGCGGGATCGGCGGAAAGCCGCCGGACCAGTGGATTGTGCCGGTGGGCTGGAAGCTGTCGTCGTAGCTGGCCAGCGTCTGGTGGAAGATCGCGCGGCCGCCCTTGGGCGGAACAAACCCTCCCAGCGCGGCGCCGGTTCTCGTGAGGGTGGTCAGCTTCTCGGCGAGTTCAGGCCCGGCCGCGACCTGGTTGTCGGCGGCGCGGACGCGCACGCCCTTGCACCAGTCCGGCGCGAAGCCAAGCCAGCCGGCGGAGATCGGCGTCATGACCTCGGCGACGATCCCTGTCGGCGCGTCGGCCAGGAAGTCGAAGTCCCAGACCCCGTCGGCCGGAGGCTTGACATAGACGACTGGCGACAGCCGTCCGTGCGTCCAGCCGGTGGTCGGCGTCAGGCCGATCGCCGCGATGGTCAACATCCGCCCGCCGAACGGCGGATTGATGAAAAAGGCGTCGACGCGGTCGACGTGGGCGATCAACGGCATGGGCGAGGTCCTCCAGGTGGCTCGGGGCGAGATGGCCGGCGGCGCGCCGCAGACCGCGAGCACACCGCCTCCTCTCAGTACGCAGCCAGCCTGGAGCGCCCGGCGCGCAGGCTCCGTTAGACCGGCGGCGTCGTGCCGTGAAAAGTGCGTGAAATGCGCGTCATAGTGGCTATCCTCAGCTTGTGCCCTCGGGGGATGAGCTGGGATGAAGAGCGCACCACCGGCTTTCGCGCTCAAGCTGCTGGGCGCCTTCCGGCTCACCGGGGTGGACGGCGAGCGCATTGAGCCGAGCACCAAGGGAATGGCATTGATCGCGATGCTGGCCATGGCCGATGACGGCGAGCGCCCGCGCAGATGGCTCCGCGACAGGCTGTGGGGCAGCCGCGGTGAGGAGCAGGCGCAGGGCAGCCTGCGCCAGGAACTCCGGGCCCTGAACCGCCAGCTGAACGGCTGCGGCGTGAAGCTGCTGGACTACCAGCGGGACGTGCGCAACGTGCGCCTGGCGTTGGAGCACATCCAGGTCGATGCGCGCGACCTAGCGCACGAGACCGGTGGCCGGCCTGGCTTCGCGCGCCGCGAATTCCTGGAAGGCTTCGACATCCCCGGCGAGGAGGGCTTCGAGGACTGGCTGCGCCAACAGCGCGACGCGCTGGAGACGCCCGCCGACGCGCCCGGGTCCCTGCCGCGCCACGTCGTCGACCTGAACCTGCCGATGCCCGGCTTCGCCGGACAGCCCGCCCTTGCGGTGCTTCCGTTCGTGAATCTTACCGGCGACCCCGGCGCCGATTATCTCGCGCAGGGCCTGAGCGAGGACCTGATCGACCTGTTGGCCAGACTGCGCTGGCTGCCGGTGATCGCGCGCAGCTCCAGCTTTGCGGCCGGGGCCGAGCCGGTGGACCACCAGGCTGTCGGCGCGCAACTGGGCGCGAAGTACCTGTTCGAGGGGCGACTGCGCGGCGCGGAGGGCAGCTACAGCCTCGGGGTGGAACTTACCGAGGCGGCCTCGCGCAGGGTGCTGTGGTCGCGGCGCCTGGGGCTGCCGTCGTTGAGCGCACCAGACATGCAGACCCAGTTGGTGACGGGCCTGGTGGGGGCGCTGGACACGCGGATCGACACCGCCGAACAGGCGGCCCCGCACGCTCGGATGCCCCACGACCTGACGGTGCACGACCTGATCTGGCGCGGTCGGTGGCATATCAACCGCCTGACGCGCGAGGACGCGCTGCGAGCCGCCGAACTCTTCGACCAGGCGCTCGCGCTCGCGCCCCAGTCGGCGGAAGCGCTGATCCAGGCGGCCTGGGCGCTGGGCCGCTCGATCTGGGCCGAGCGGCGCGACGAAGCCCAGGTGCGGCGGATGCGGGGCCTGGCGCAACAGGCGATCCAGGCGGACCCGGAGGATGGGCGCGGGCATTGGCTGGCGGGGGTTGCGGAGATGTGGCTGCGCAATCCCGATCGGGCGAAGGCGCTGCTGCGCCGTGCGATCACGCTGAACCCGAGCCTGGCCGAGGCGCATTCGGCCCTGGGCGACACCTATGCCTGGAACGGCGAGGCGGAACTGGCGCTGCAGTCATTGCGCACGGCCCTGCAACTCAGCCCCACCGATCTGATGGTCTTCACCATGCTGAGCACCATGGCGACGGCCTACTGGATGCAGCAGAGCTGGGCCGAGGCGGTTGACCTTGCCGAGCAGTCCATCATTCGCCGGCCGGGCTACTGGTACGGCCATGTGATCAAGATCACGGCGCTCGTGGACCTGGGCGACGCCGCCGGCGCGCAGCGCGCCTGGCGGGACCTGAAGGCGGCCAAGCGCCGCTTTGACCTCGATGCGGTGGACTGGGTGCCATTTGTCGAGCCGAGCTGGAACGCGCGGATCAAGGAGCGCCTGGCGCAGGCGCGGCGGGGCGCCGACGGCTAGGCGGCCCGCAGGGACCGCGGCCGGCGTCAATCGGGGGAGTGATGTTTAGGTTCAAATACTATGACGGCATCCTCGCCGCACAGGCGAAGCCCATCCCGCGCGGCCCTGGTGAGACGCCGGAATTCGACTTCGACGCGCCCACTTCGAGCGGGCTGGCGGCGCTGTTCTTCCGCCTTGCCTCCAGCCTTATCCCGCTGGCCTTCTGGTTCTTCCGCACCGTCTGGCCGAACCCGCAGTTCGGCCGGCTGGTCATCGTCACCCGCGCCGAAGACGTCTGCGAGGTGCTGGCCGACGACAAGCACTTCGAGACGCCCTTCGCGCTGGAGATGACCGAGCTGGGCGGTGGGACCAACTCCGTCCTGGGCATGGAGGACCAGCCGCACGAGGATCTGCGCGCGATCATCGTCGAGGCGTTGCGAAAGGAAGACCTGCCGGACATCCGCCAGGCGGCCCGCGAGACGGCCCACGGCCTGATCGGCAACGCGGCGGGACGCCTGGACGTGGTGGCCGACCTGATCACCCGCTGCGCCACCGAATCCTGCGCCCGTTACTTCGGGCTGGACGTTGACGACCCCGTCGCCTTCGCCGACTGGACGATGGCGATCTCCAGCATGCTCTTCGCCGACCCGTTCGGAAGCCCCGAGATCCGCCGGCGCGGGCTCTATGGCTCGATCCGTCTGCAGGAGCTGGTCGACCGCGCGATCGCGGCGGCGCACGCGCGAAACGCCGGGCACATCCCGGCCGATTCGCTGGTCGACCGCTTCGTGACCATGCAGCCGCAGTATCCGGAGACGCTGAGCGACAAGGCGATCCGCGCCACCCTGATCGGCCTGATGACCGGCTTCGTACCCACCAACACACTGGCGGCGGGCAAGATGCTGGAGGCGCTCCTGGAGCGGCCGGACGCTCTGGCGCTGGCCAAGGACGCCGCGCGCCGCAACAGCTTCGACGAGCTGCACGACATCCTGATGGAGGCCGGTCGGCTGAACCCGGCGCTGAACCCGGGCCAGTGGCGCTACTGCCGCGCCGAGGGCGTGATCGCTGAAGGAACCTGGCGGCAGAAGAGGGTGCGCAAGAACAGCGTGGTCCTGGTCGCGATCAGCTCGGCGCTGCGTGACGGACGCAAGTTCAAGAACCCCGACGCCTTCGACCCAAAGCGCAAGCAATCGCCGGACCTGATGTTCGGGTTCGGGCCTCACTCGTGCCTCGGCAAGTACGTGGCCATGGCCCAGATCACGGAGGTGTTTCTGGCGCTCCTGGCCCTGGACAACCTGAAGCCGGCGGAAGGGCCGGAAGGGCGGATGCAGTCTATGGACGCCTTCCCGCGGCGCATGGACATGACGTTCACGCCGCCGGATGGCGCGGCGCTGGCCGACCAGGCGATGGTGACCGTCTGCCTGCCGCTGCACGAGCGGGCCGAGGCTTGCCGCATCAGCCGCGAAATCGCCGATATGGGCAATCCGGCCGGGCCCGAGATGAGCGAGGCGCTGACCAGGGCCGGCGTGATCCACTTCGCCTCGCTGTCGTGTGTGGACGTTGGCGACGAGGGCGAGCCACGCTTCATGCTGCTGCTGGAGCTCAATGGCGACGGGACCGAGGACAGCGTCCTGGAGGCGTTCGCAAGCGTCGCACCGCCCAGGCTGCATTCCCTGATCGCCGAGGCTACGGGCCGCGACGAGCCACTGCTGAGCGTGCTGCGGCGCGGCAGGCAGACCCTCACCTACCGGCCCTGGGGTGTGACCGGGCTGAAGTTCAACGGCACACCGGAATTCGCTATCCCCGAGATCGAGCGCGACCGGAAGCTGGCCGAGTTCGCGCGTCGGGCGCTGGACGACTACCTGCACAATCACCTGACCCTGGGCCGCCCGATGGTGGCGCTGCGCTATGTGCGCGACCTGATCATGAAGGACCATGCGCCCGCGTCGGCGGCGACCAAAGCGGAGGTACGCGGCCTTGCGGGCCTTGCCGCGGAGGGCCGGTGGTTCCGCGCGGATCTCGCCTTCCCCTCCCGTCGCAAGCTCAAGATCGCCGAGTTCGTGGACATCGACCAGAAGGAGGCGTTCTTCCGGTTCCTGAAGTCGCCCGACGCCCGGCCGTTCGAGATCGCGGCGCTCGTGGTGTGGGTGGCGCTGGCGGCAGGCATCTACGTGGCCGTCGCGCCGCGGCTGGGCCCCTGGACGGTGCTCGACCGGGTGCTCCTGTCACTGGCCGCGAGCTTGGTCGCCGAGGCGCTCGTCGCCGGCCTCCTGCTCCTGGCGCTGGTCGTGAACCTGCGCTGGAAGGAAACTCACGACGTCCCCGATATCCGCTATCCGGATCTCGCCGAGCTGAAGCGCGCGACCGCGGCCGAGAACCACCCGGGCTTCGCCCAGAATCACATCACCGCCACGCCCGTCCTGAAGCCCGGCTGGTTCCGGCGGCTGACGCTGGCGGTGGGCCTGTATAGCGTCCGGATGCTGGTCAAATACTGGTTCCGGCCGGGCTTCGTGGTCGACATGGGCACCATCCACTACGCCCGCTGGTATCGGGCGCCGAAGACGAACCGGCTGATCTTCCAGTCCAACTACGACGGCAGCTGGGAGAGCTATCTCGAGGACTTCATCACCAAGGCCCATCCCGGCCAGACGCTCGCCTGGAGCAACTGCGTGGGCTTCCCTGAGACCCGCTACCTCCAGTTCGACGGGGCGCAGGACGGCGACCACTTCAAGCGCTGGGTGCGTCGCCAACAGGTGGCGACCCAATTCTGGTTCAGCCGCTTCCCTCATCTGACCACAGACCAGATCCGAAACAATGCCCTGATCCGCGACGGGCTCGCACGGGCCACCACCGACACCGCCGCGCGCGCCTGGCTGGCCTGCTTCGGCTCGATGCAGCGGCCGGAATTCGCACTCGAGACCGACGAGGTGCAGTCGGTGACGTTCTCGGGCCTCGGGCGGCTGACGCACGCGGCCTATGTCCTGCTGCGCCTGCCCGACTGCGATGTGAAGCTGGCGGCGTGGCTGAAGGTGCTGGCCAAGGCCCGCGCCCCAACCGATGAGGAGCCGCTGGACCCGACCCTGGCGGTGACCTTCGGCGACACGCCGGCCGGGCGCGGGTTCCTGGACCAGGCCACAGTGGCGGCGTTCTCCGCGCGCGGGCTGGAGCGGCTGGGGCTTCCGGCGGGCGCCGCGGGCGACGGGCTGGCGACCTTTCCGGGCGTTTTCCGGATGGGCATGGCCGAGCGCGGGCGGGTGCTGGGCGACGTCGGCGAGGAAGCGCCGGACCGCTGGCGCTGGTCGGACGCCGACGCCGACGGCGTGCTGGTCCTCTATGCGAAGTCCGCGCGGGCGTGCAGATCCCTGATGAAGCGCCACGCCGAGATGCTGGGCGGGACCTCCGCCTTCCTGGACGTCGTGATGACCCAACCGACGCCGGGACACAAAGGTGTCGGCGTGGAGCCCTTCGGCTTCCGCGACGGCATCTCGCAGCCGATCCTGCGCGGCACCCAGCGGTTCGCGCGGGACCCTGCGCCCGAGGACGTGCTGGAGCCGGGTGAGTTCATCCTGGGCTACAAGAGCGGCCAGGGCTATTTCCCGCCGAGCCCGGTGGTGGGCGCCGAGACCGATCCTGCCAACGACCTGGCGACGGCGGCCGCTGACAGCCCCCGACGGTTCCCGGTATTCGCCTCCACGCCCGAGGGACAGGAGTTCCACGACTTCGGCCGCAATGGCTCCTACCTCGTGCTGCGCCAGTTCGAACAGGACGTCGACGGCTTCCGGGCCTTCACGAAGAGGGCCGCCAACAAGCTGAACCGCACTTACGACCTGGAGACCGTGCTGGGTGAAGAGGTCGACGAAGAGTGGGTGGCAGCCAAGATCGTCGGGCGCTGGCGCAACGGGGATTCCCTGATTGACCGGCCAAACCGGGGGCCGGACCAGTCGCAAGACAACCCGCGGAACGACTTCGCGTTCGGGGTCGACGATCCAAGCGGCCTTCGCTGCCCGCTAGGCTCGCACGTCCGGCGCACCAATCCGCGCGACAGCTTCAGCCCCGGCGACGCCCGCGCGCGGATGATCGTCAACCGCCACCGCCTGCTGAGGCGCGGGCGGCCGTACGCCCTGAGGCGGCGCGGCCGGACGACCGAGCGTGGCCTGGTCTTCACCTGCCTCTGCGCCGACCTGGAGCGGCAGTTCGAGTTCGTGCAGCAGACTTGGGTCCGATCGCCAAGTTTCCACGGCCTGAGCGGAGAGTCCGACGCGATGTTGGGCGGCCTCGGCGCGCGTTTCACCATCCCGACGGCCAGCGGACCGCTGGAACTGCCCGACGTGCGGACGTTCGTGACAACCCGTGCAGGCGGCTACTTCTTCATGCCCAGCCGCAGTGCGCTGCGTTACCTGCTGAGGCGGCTGCAGGCAATGCCGGCTGCCAAGCGTCCGCGGCCTGGGTAGGGCCGGCGTTTGTCCTGGCCATTGCGGAAGTGCGCTGCGCCTTCTCGCCTTACTTTGATGCGTTAAGCCACAGCGAAATCGGCTTGTGTCTGAAGCCGGACCTTCGCCTGTTGGTACATATGTTGGTATCCGCCGTTTCAGGACATTCAGTCCTCTCGGAAATGTGAGTCCTGCCGGGCCCACCAGCAGCGCTTCCGCGGACGGCAGGCGCTGAGCGGCAAGGTGAAGGTCATCATTCACCGCCGCGGCGACTAGACGGTCAGCGCCTCGATGACCGCCTCGACGGCGGCCTGGGCCTTGGTGCGC
>CBHTUE010000024.1:0-31299 GCA_966096115.1 uncultured Phenylobacterium sp. | reverse complement strand
CCTGTTGAAGCCACATGATGCCGACCTAGCCCCTTGCCACCCACAGCGGCGCTACACGGGTCATGTCGGCGGAGGAAGATCAAGCCGGCGTCACGGGCGCACCGGCCCCGGTGCGCCTGATCGGCGCGGCCACAGGGCGCGGTGACGCCGTCCCGTCGCTCCACGGCCTAGCCCAGACGACGTAGCGCAGCGGCCCGTGGGTCCTGGCGTCGAGCGGCCAGCAGGTGGCGAGCGCCAGGGCCCGGCCCGGGGCGTGGGGATCCACGCCCGAGGCGTCCCAGCGCACGACCTGGGCGCCGGCCACCCGGAAGCGCGCCCGGCGACCGTCGAGGCGCGCCACCTCGATCTCGTCGCCGGTCTTCAGCCGGCCCAGCAGGGCGAAGTGGGTGTCGCGGTGGGCGGCGTAGACCGCCGTGCCCCGGTCGCCGGCGTCGGGCGTGCCGGCGACGTGGCCGGGCCCGAAGGCCAGGGCCTGGCCGCTGGCGCCGGCCAGCACGATCACCGCGCGGTGCAGGCGGGGGAAGGTGATCCTGGCCACCGGCCAGGTATCGGCCCAGGGCCACGGCTTCACCGGCCGGCCGGTAGCGACCGACTGCTCGAAGGCCCGTTCCAGCAGCACCTGGGCCAGGGCGGCCTTCGCCGGGATCCACAGCCCCTGGCCCAGCAGCGCCAGCCCCACGGCCGCGGCGAGGGCCGCCGGCGCCAGGAACGGGAGCCGCCGCAGGGCGGCTCCCGGCAGGGTGGCGATCCGGCTCACGCGGCCTTCCTGCGATCGGACAGGACCCAGCCGCCGGCGCCCAGCAGGCCGCCCAGCGCCAGCAGGCCGAGGCCCAGCATCACCAGCATCGGGCCGTCGGTGGCGGCTTGGGGCAGGTCGAGACTGGCAAGCTGCTGCTCCGTGTCTGCATCGGCCTGACCGTCCGCGCCGGGACGGCGCGCGCCGCCGAACAGGACGTCGAAGTCCCAGCCGGCCGGCAGGTTCAGGGGCAGGTCGGCGCGGGTCAGCGGCGTTCCGGCCGGCCGCGACGGAGTCTTGTCGACCGCCACCAGGCTGGTCTGGCTGGTCACCAGCTTGTGGTCCAGGCCCAGCTTCAGCACCCGGGCGTCGGCCTCGTCCCCGGTGATCTGGGCCAGGCTGCGGGCCACCTCGGCGTCGGTGATCTTGCGCCGGGCCCAGAGCTTGGAGATCCCCGCGCCCGCCTCGGCGTTGCTCAGCGGGATACGGGTCTCCCACGGCTTGCCGTCGATCATACCGCTGATCCGCAGGGCGCCGCGCATCGCGCCGACCTTGGCGGCGACGGTGATCGGCTCGCCGCGGTAGAGGTCAGGCAACACGGCCGGCGCCAGATCCGCGTCGGTCCCCTCGAACGTCGCCACGAGGTTGGTGGCGACCGGGTTTTCCAGCTTGTCGAACAGCTGGCGCATGGCGCCTTCGACGGCGTCGGTCGACCCGATGTGGGTGAAGGTCCCGCGGCCCAGCTCGGCGGCGCGGCTCATCAGGTAGGTGTTGGGCGCCGAGCCGATGCCAACCATGAACACCCGCGAGCGACCGCGCTGGGCGGCGATGGTGTCGAACAACCCCTGCTCGTCGCCGATCTCGCCGTCGGTCAGGAACACCACCTGCCGCACGCGGCCGGCGTCGGTCACGCGGTCATCCTTCAGCGCCGCGGCCATGGCCGGGATCATCTCGGTGCCGCCGTCAGCGTTGAGGCCGGCGACGAAGCTCCGGGCCTTGGCGACATGGGCCGCGTCGGCGGCCACGACCGTCGGGAACAGCACCGTCAGGCTGTCATCGAAGCGGACGACGTTGAACCGGTCGCCCGGCTTCAGATGGGCCAGGCCGTAGTCGAGGCTGGCCTTCGCCTGCCGCATCGATTCCCCGCCCATCGACCCGGAATTGTCGATCACGAAGACGATGTCGCGCGGCGCCGGCAGCGTCGTGCGCGAGGCGATCGGCGGGGTGACCTGGGCCAGGACGTAGTCGCCGCCGGCCACCTTCTCGTGGAACAGGCCGACGGCGGGCGCGGCCAGCGGCGCGGCGCGCCAGGTCAGCACGAAGTCGCGATCGGCCGGCGCCTCGCCCTGGGCCAGGGTGATCCGTTTGCCGCCGCGCTCGTCGCGGATATCCAGAGCATGGGTGGAACTGGTCACGTTGGACAGCGCAAAGCCGGCCCGGAGGTGGACGGTGATGCTCACCGGGTTGATCGCGCCCCGAACGCGAGGATCGACCAGCGGGGCGCGGGCGTCGGGGGCGGCCGCCGCGCCGGGCGAGGTGTAGCGCGGGGCGACGACCAGCGGCGCGCGCAGCGAATATTCACCGCCCGAGACCGCGACCGGCGCCTGGTATTCGATCTGCACCAGCACCGTCTCGCCGGGGCCGACGTTGGCGACGGCGTTGGTGAACATGTTGGGGCGGCCCTGCTGGACCAGGGCGGCTTTCTTCCCCTGGGCCTTGGCGGCGTCGTAGATCGCCTGGGCCTCGGCCTTCTTCCTGATCTCGCCGACGATGACCTTGTCGCCGACCACCATCTTCAGGGTGTCGACCCCGCCGTCGTCGGGCAGGGGATAGACATAGACCGCCTCGACCCAGTGGTTGGTGTCGTTGCGAAAGGCCTGGGTGACGCGGGTCCGCACGGTCAGGCCGCTGACGACCATGTCGATGTCCGTGCCCAGGCGCACGGCCTCGATGACCTGATCCCCGCCGCGGGCGCGCAACATCAGGGCGCCGGACGTGACGTCGCCGGGTTCGGCGGCAAAACTTCTCGGGCCGAACAGGAAGGCCGTCAGAACGGCCAGGAACAGCATCAGCCCGGTCGGCCGGGACAGACGGGACGCGCCGATGGCGGACGCGGACATGGGAAGATCTCCTCATCTCGAAAGCGAGAGATCCCCCTTGTCGTCACGCCGCGCGCAGAGCGTGAGCGTCATGATCTGCAAAGCTCAGGAGGAAGCCGTGCAGATCGTCCGGTCGAAACCTTGCAGGGTCCTGTGCGGCGCCGCAGTGTGCGGAAATGTGCGGATTCGTGAGGTCCTGACGCGATGACCCTGGCTCCGGCCGACGCCGACCTTTCGAGCGAACTGAGCCAGGCCATCGCCGCGCGGGTGCGCGAGGAACTGGCGCGCCGGCGCCTGTCGCGCCAGGCCCTGGCCGACCTGGCCAAGATCAGCATTTCGACCCTGGAGAAGGCGCTGGCCGGCCGCCGGCCTTTCACCCTGGCGACGACGATCCGGCTGGAAGAGGCGCTGGGAGCGACCCTGCGGGCGCCGGTCCGGGCGGCGCCGGCGGGCCTGGCGCCCGAAACGCTGGGCGCCTACTCGCGCGCGGCCGTGGCCTGGCTGGAGGGGGAATACCTGACGCTCCGTCCATCGTTCGAGGCGCCCGACGCGGTCTACGCCTACCGGACCGAGATCGCCTGGGATGAGCTTTCGTCCAGCCTGGCGTTCCGCGAGGCGGCCCGGCAGGACGCCGACTTCACCCAGAAGGGGGTGGTATCGCTGTCCAACCAGTCGGGGCACATCTACTTGGTCACCAGCGAACAGGGTCAGTTCCGGCTGGTCACGCTCGGCCGGCCCGCGATCGGTGGGGAGATGTACGGCGTCCTGGCCACCCTGCAGGCCGGCCACGGCAGCCACCTGACGCCCGCCGCCGCGCCGATCGCGTTCGTGCCGATGCGTCGCGTGGCCGACCCCACGTTCGGGCGAATCTCCGACGGCGCCCACTACGATGAGTACCGGGCGACGTTGGCGCGGGTCACCGAAAAGGGGTTCGCCCGGTTTTTCGCCGCCTAGGACGCCGGCGCCGACGCCGCAGGCCGAAGCGGACGCTAGCCCAGGCGGGTGACGATCCGGCGGCCGCGGTCGTCCCGCTCGCAGGCGACCGACGCGCCCAGCGGGTCGTCGGCCAGCATCTGCTCGACGACCTGCGGATGCGACGGGTCGGTCATGGCCACGAAGCGGGCGCCGTCGGGCGTGCGGCAGACGAGCACGCCGTGCTTCGGGTCGCGCCCGGGGTCGATGGTGTAGGTCTCGACCACGCCGGTGAGCGCGCTGTCCGGGGCGGCGGGCGGGGCCGGCCAGGCGTCGATCTCGGCCTGCAGGTCGTGGCTATCGAACGGCGTCCACGCCTTCGGCCGCGCCGAATAGACGCCCACAGAGTACTTCGACAGGAACCCGCCGTTGGCCCCGACCAGCCCGTAGGCCTGCGGGTCGGCGCGCAGCCCGCGGATCATCGCGGCGATGGCGTGCATCGAGTAGTTGTTGCCGGCCCCGCCGAAGAACGGCAGGCCGCCGGTGACGGTGCGCGGGCGTGGATCGTCGGCGGCGACACCGAGTTCGTCCATCACGCTGGTCACCGCGATCGGGAAGCAGCTGTAGAAGTCGAAGACGCCGATCTCGTCGGCCGTTCGCCCGGCGACGTCCAGCGCGCGGCGCGCGGCCAGGCCGGCGGCAGGGTAGGCCGCGAGGTCGCGCCGCTCGACCGGCGTGCGTTCCATCGCGTCGGCGCCGCCGTGCAGGTAGATCCAGCGATCCTGCGGCACGCCCAGCGCGCGCGCCTTGCCGACCGAGGCGATCAGCACCGCCGCGCCCTGGTTGGCCTGGTCGCGGGCCACGGTGCGGCGCGGGAAGGGGTCGGCGACGATGCGGTTGTCGGGCGTGACGGTGGCGATCGTTTCGGCGGTGAGTTCGGCGCGCGACATCGCATGCGGGTTGCCGGCGGCGACGCGGGTGAACGGCGCGAACAGCTCGCCCATCGTGCGGCGGTAGGCGTCGCGGTCCAGGCCCGTCTTGGCGCGCCGCGCATTCTCGAACAGGGCGTAGATCTGGATTGGCGTGCGCGCGCCGTGGTCGGTCAGCGGCGCGGTCACCAGGCCCGGGCCGAAGCCGCGATCCTCAAGCGAACCCTCGACCGTCTCGGCCCAGTCCCTGGTCTCGCCGCGGGTGGTCACGTCGCGCACGGTGGAGATCGCCTCGGAGCCGAAGATCAGCGCCAGGCCCAGTTCGCCCGCGCCGATCCGGTTGGCGAGTTCGTTGACCAGGTGCTGCGGCCCCTGGCCGCCGACCGGCTCGAGGATGGCGGTCGCCGGGTCGGCCCCGATGCGCTTCGCCACCGAGCGCGGGAAGTTGTTAGAGCGGCCGAACGGGGCGACCGCGCGCGGGCCGGAGATCTCGAACTGGCGGATGCCGGCCACGAGGTCGATGTGCGCGGCCAGCGGCTGGGCGGCGCGGGCGTCGTCCAGCGCGGCCTGAGCGGCCTTGGCGGCCAGCCCGACCGGCGACAGGGCGGCATAGCCGGGTTCGCCGATCCGCTCCGACGCCTCGCCGACGCCGATGATCACCGGGGTGTTGTCGTCCATGCTCGTCCCTCAGGCATGTCGGCCGGGTAGGGCCGTGCCACGGCGTTCACGCCGCCTCGATGCGGGTTGACGCCGGTGACGCCAGGAAAGGCAAGGGACAATGCCGTTCGATCGTCGCCGGGGGGCCGGCAGGTGCGTCCCGCGGGTCTAGCCTGTCCACCGGTAGCCGACGCCGGGCTCGGTCAGGATCAGCGCGGGGGCCGAGGGTTCGGGCTCGATCTTCTGCCGCAATTGGCCCACGAAGACCCGCAGGTACTGGACGTCGTGCGCGTGCGCCGGGCCCCAGACCGCGGTGAGCAGCTGGCGGTGGGTGACGACCTTGCCGCCGCCGCGGACCAGCTGGGCCAGGAGGTCGTATTCGCGCGGCGACAGGCGGATGGCCTCGCCGGCGCGGGTGACCCGCCGCTTGACCAGGTCGACGGTCAGGTCGCCGGCGGTCACCACGGGCTCGGCCCCTTCGTCGCGCAGGCGGTGGCGCAGCGCCACCCGCAGCCGCGCCAGCAGCTCGCCCACCCCGAACGGCTTCTCGACATAGTCGTCGGCGCCGGCGTCGAGCGCGTCGATCTTCTCGGTCTCCTTGTCGCGCGCCGAGAGGATGAGGATCGGGCCCTCGTAGAACGCCCGGGCCTTGGCCAGGGCGTCCTTGCCGTCCATGTCGGGGAGGCCGAGGTCGAGCACGACGGCGTCGGGCGGCTTGCGCGCGATCTCCTTGAGGCCGTCGGCGGCCGTGTCGGCGCGCACGAACTCGTAGCCGGCCGCGTCCAGGGCAGGCCCCAGGAACCGGTGGATCTGCGGCTCGTCGTCGATGACCAGGATGCGCGGCTTGTGGTCGCTCACATCAGCGCCTCGGGCGTCACCCGCTCTTTCGGCAGGCTGATCAGGATGCGGGTGCCGCGGCCCTCGTGGATCGGAGAGGCGGCGGCGATGCGGCCGCCCATGGCCTCGACGAAGCCCTTGGAGATGGCCAGGCCCAGGCCCGCGCCCTTGCCGCGGTCGGTGGCCTCGTCCATGCGCCGGAACCGCTCGAACACCCGTTCCAGCTCGGGCGTCGGGATGCCGCGGCCCTCGTCCTCGATCGAGATCACCACGTTGCGGCGGTCTTCGTAGGCGGCCACGTCGATGGCCGTGCCGTCCGGGCTGTAGGCGACGGCGTTCTCCAGGATGTTCACCAGGGCCTGCTCCAGCAGCGATGCGTCGGCCATCACCAGGGTGACCTGATCGGGAAAGTCCCAGGTCACCTTGCGCCGTTCCAGCCGCCGCCGCACGCGTTCCACAGCCGCGCGCAGCACATCGCGCACGTCGGTCCATTCGCGGCGGGTGACCAGGGCGCCGCCTTCCAGCCGCGTCATGTCGAGCAGGTCGCCGACGTAGCGGTTCAACCGCTCGGCCTCTTCGCGGATCGAGACGAGCAGGTCGTCGCGCACCCGGGCGCTCAGCGACTTGCCGTAGTCGATCAGGGTGGTGACCGAACCCAGCACCGTGGAGAGGGGGGTGCGCAGGTCGTGGCTCACCGAGTTGAGCAGCGCCGAGCGCAGGCGGTCGGTGCGGCGCAGGGCCTCGGCGTCGGCCGCGGTGGCGGCGAACTCGGCCCGCTCCAGGGCGACGGCGCCCTGGTCCAGCAGGGCGGACACGTAGCGTTCGCCGTCTTCGGTCGCGACCGCGGCCGGCTCGACGCCGACGACCCCGGCCCGCGCCTTGACCCCCTGGAGCGGACGGAACGTCCAGGCCGCGTTCGGCAGGGTGCCGGTGCCCGCGCCGGCCGGCTCGCCCTTCTCCCAGGCCCACCGTGCCGCCGCCATGTCGCCGGCCGTCAGCGTCTCGAGGATCGGCGAGGACGCCGCCAACCGCAGGTCGTCGCCGTCCGGCGTCAGGACGACCGCGCCGACGTTGGTGGCGGCGGCCAGCTGTTCGGCCAGGACGTTGGCCGCGTCGTCGGACTTGGCGGCGGCGGACAGCCGGCGCGTGGCGGCCAGCACCGCGGAGATCGCCGAGGCCCGGCGAGAGACCGCCCGGGCCTGATCGCGCACCCGCCCCGTCAGCCAGCCGGTCGTCAGCGCGACGACGAAGAACACCGCGAAGGTCAGCACGTCGGCGGGGTGGCCGATGGAGAAGGTCTGCCGCGGCTCCAGGAACAGGAAGTTGTAGGCGACGGCCGCCGCGGTCGCCGCCGTCACGGCCGGCCAGAGCCCGAAGGCCAGGCCCGTCACCAGCACGCTCAGCAGGTAGACCATCGCCAGGTTGGCGCTCTCGACATAGCGGTCGATCCCATAGGCCGCCGCGGTCGCGACGGCGACGGCGCCCAGGCCGCCCAGATGGCCGCGCCAGCCGATGTCGCGCAGGGACCGCGCCGGCCGGGGCTCGGCGACGGGACGCTCCAGGCCCTCGGTGATCACGTGCAGCGCCGCACCGCTGGACTCGTCCAGCAGCGCCCGGATCAGGTCGCGCCGGAACGGCCGCCAGCGGCGCGCGCTCTTGCCGACCACGATCTGGGTCAGGTTGTTGCGCCGGGCATATTCCAGCACCGAGGCGACGAGGTCGTCGCCGGTCAGGGTGACGGTCGAGCCGCCGAGCTGTTCGGCCAGTTTCAGGGCGTCGCGCAGCTTCTGGGCCCCCGCCGCGGAAGGCGGCGCGGCGTTGGGTCGCTCGACATGGGCCACGGTCCAGGGCGCCTCCATCATCATGTCGGAGAGCCGACGGCCCGCGCGCACCAGCGAGCCGGCCATGGCGTCGGGGCCCGCCAGCACCAGGATGCGCTCCCCCGCCGCCCAGGGCCCTTCCACCCCCGCGCGCCGCATGGCCCCGAGCAACTGGTCGTCCACCGTCTGCGCGGCCCGCCGCAGGGCCAGCTCGCGCAGCGCCGTGAGGTTCTCGACCTTGAAGAACCGATCCGCCGCCACCCGGGCGGTCTCGGCCATGTAGACCTTGCCCTCGGCCATCCGCTGCAGCAACTCGGCGGGGGTGATGTCGATCAGCTCGATCTCGTCGGCGCGGCTGAGGGCGAGATCGGGGACGGTCTCGCGCTGGCGCACGCCGGTGATCTTCCAGACCACGTCGACGAGGCTCTCCAGGTGCTGGACGTTCAGCGTCGTCCAGACGTCGACGCCCGCCTTCAGCAGCTCCTCGACATCCTGCCAGCGCTTGGGGTGGCGCGAGCCGGGGGCGTTGGAGTGGGCGTATTCGTCGACCAGCAGCAGCTGCGGCTTGCGGGCCAGGGCTCCGTCGAGGTCGAACTCCAGCAGCGTACGACCCTTGTAGTCGAGAGGGTGGCGCGCCATCACCTCCAGCCCCCGGAGCAGGGACTGGGTCTCCTTGCGCCCGTGGGTCTCCACGACGCCGACCACGACATCGGCGCCCTCGGCCTTCCGCCGCCGGGCGCCGCGCAGCATCTCGTAGGTCTTGCCGACCCCCGGCGACATGCCGAGGAACACCTTCAGCCGGCCCTGGCCGGGGCGCGCAGCCGCCAGCAGGGCGTCCGGATCGGGCCGGCGGTGCTCCTCAGCGTGCGTCATCGGCCGCAGGTTCGCGCCTCGGGAAGGCTGCGTCGAGAGCGAGGTTGGTCGCCAGTACGTTGACCCTCGGCTGGCCGACCACGCCCAGCGCCGGTGGGACGATCCGCTGCTCGATCAGGCGGCGGACCGCCTGGGGCGCGACGCCTCGCGCCGCGGCGATCCGCGCCGCCTGCATCCGCGCGTTGGCCGGCGAGATGTCTGGGTCGAGGCCGGAGCCGGAGGTGGTGAGGGCGTCGGCGGGGATGGGCGCGCCGGCCGCCTCGCCGCGGAGCCGGGCGGCGTCCTTGCCGATGCGCTCGGCGAGCGCGGGGTTCAGCGGGCCGAGGTTCGAGCCCGAGGAGCCGGCCGCGTCATAGCCGTCGGCGCCGGCCGCCGAGGGCCGCGGGTGCAGATACTCCGGCCGCGCGAACGGCTGGGCCAGCAGGCGCGAGCCGATCACCTGGCCGGCCTTGTCGCGCACCAGGCTGCCATTGGCCTGAGCCGGGAACGCGAGCTGGGCTATGCCGGTGACCAGCAGCGGATAGCCGACGCCCAGCAGCAGGGTGAAGAACAGCGTCGCGACGATGGCGGCGCGGGCTTGGGTAAGCATCAGGCGAGCCCCAGGCTGGAGACGATCAGGTCGATGAGCTTGATCCCGGCGAAGGGCGCGACGAGGCCGCCCAGGCCGTAGACCAGCAGGTTGCGTTGTAGGAGGCGCGCAGCGCCGATGGCGCGGTACTTCACCCCGCGCAGGGCCAGCGGGATCAGCGCCACGATGATCAGGGCGTTGAAGATCACCGCGGACAGGATCGCGCTCTGCGGGCTGGCGAGGCCCATGACGTTGAGCGCGCCCAGCGCCGGCAGGGCGGTCACGAAGATCGCCGGGATGATGGCGAAGTACTTGGCCACGTCGTTGGCGATGGAGAAGGTGGTGAGGGCGCCGCGGGTGATGAGAAGCTGCTTCCCGGTCTCGACGATCTCGATGACCTTGGTCGGGTCCGAGTCCAGGTCGACCATGTTGCCGGCCTCGCGGGCGGCCTGGGCGCCGGTCTGCATCGCCACGCCCACGTCGGACTGGGCCAGGGCCGGGGCGTCGTTGGCGCCGTCGCCGCACATGGCCACCAGCCGACCCTTGGCCTGCTCGGCGCGGATCAGGCGCAGCTTGTCCTCGGGCGTCGCCTCCGCCAGGAAGTCGTCGACGCCGGCCTCGGAGGCGATGGCCGCGGCGGTCACCGGGTTGTCGCCGGTGATCATCACCGTGCGCAGGCCCATGCGGCGCAGGTCGGCGAAGCGCTCCTTCACGTTGGGCTTCACGACGTCCTTCAGATGGATCACCCCGACCAGGGCGCCGTCCTCGCTGACCGCCAGCGGGGTCCCGCCCGAACGCGCGATCCGGTCGACGGCCGCGACCACATCGGCCGGCAGGTCCTTCTGGGTCAGGCCCAGGGAGGCCAGCACGGCGTCCACGGCCCCCTTGCGCCAGGACCGGCCGGCGGCGTTCAGGCCCGACTGGCGGGTAGTGGCGGAGAAGGCGATGGCTTCGGCCCCGGCCGGCGCCTCGGCGGTCTGGCCCAGGTTGCGGGCCAGCTCCAGGATCGAGCGGCCCTCCGGCGTCTCGTCCGCCAGCGAGGCCATCAGGGCGGCCTCCAGCGCGCGCTCGGGCCGCACGCCGGGCGCCGGGATCACCTCGGTGGCCATGCGGTTGCCGAAGGTGATGGTGCCGGTCTTGTCGAGCAGGAGGGTGTCGCAGTCGCCCGCCGCCTCGACCGCGCGGCCGGACGTGGCGAGCACATTGACCTTCAGCAGGCGGTCCATGCCGGCGATGCCCACCGCCGACAGCAAGCCCCCGATGGTGGTCGGGATGAGGCAGATGAAGAGCGCGCCCAGCACCAGGGGCGGCAGCTTCACGCCCGAATAGGCCCCCAGGCCCAGCAGGGTCACGACCGCAATCAGGAAGATCAGCGTCAGCCCCGCCAGCAGTACGGCCAGCGCGACCTCGTTCGGCGTCTTGCGCCGGTCCGCGCCCTCGACCATGGCGATCATGCGGTCGAGGAAGGTGGAGCCGGCCTCGGAGGTCACCCGCACCTTGATCCAGTCGGAGATCACCGTGGTGCCGCCGGTCACCGCGCTGCGGTCGCCGCCGCTCTCGCGGATCACCGGCGCGCTCTCGCCGGTCACCGCGGCCTCGTTGACCGAGGCGACGCCTTCGATGATCTCGCCGTCGGCGGGGATCACGTCGCCGGCTTCCACCAGCACAACCTCGCCCACGCCCAGCTTGTGGGCCGGCGTCGGCACGATGGTGCCGCGGTCGTCGATCACCAGCTTGGCCTTGGTGGTCACTCGCGCGGCCCGCAGGCTGTCGGCGGCGGCCTTCCCGCGGCCCTCGGCGACGCTCTCGGCGAAGTTGGCGAACAGCACCGTCGCCCAGAGCCAGATCGCCATCTGCAGCGCAAAGCCCCAGTCGCCGCCGCCGCGGATCGCCAGCACGGTCGAGACGCTGGCGAGCAGGGCGACGATCCACGTGGCGAAGATCACCGGGTTGCCGGTCAGCTTGCGCGGATCGAGCTTGCCGAACGCGTCGCGGGCGGCGCGGCCCAGCATCGGGCCGGAGAAGCTGGACACCAGGCTGGAGGCCTTGCGACGTCCGTCGCCCAGGGAGGTGGTGGTCATGGTCATCAGGTGAGTCCCAGGGTTCAGCGGACGGCCTGGAGCATCTGGAAGTGCTCCACGATGGGGCCGAGCGCGAGGGCGGGGAAGAACTGCAGGCCGCCCATGATCAGCACCACGCCGATCAGCAGGCCGACGAACAGCGGCCCGTCGGTGGGGAAGGTGCCGCCGGTGGCGCCGAGCTTCGGCTTGGCGGCGAGCGAGCCGGCGATGGCGAGCACCGGCAGCACATAGGCGAAGCGGCCGAGCAGCATCGCTATCCCCAGGGTGGTGTTCCACCAGGGCGTATTGGCGGTGAGGCCGGCGAAGGCGGAGCCGTTGTTCCCGGTCGCCGAGGCGTAGGCGTAGAGGATCTCTGACATCCCATGCGCACCGGGATTGGCCAGCCCCTTGAGCGCCGCCGGCAGGACCGCCGCCACCGCGGAGAAGCTGAGGATCGACAGGGGCAGGATCAGCACCGCCAGCATGGCGAACTTGATCTCGCGCGCCTCGACCTTCTTGCCGAGGTACTCGGGCGTACGGCCCACCATCAGCCCGGCCACGAACACCGCGATCAGCGCCATCACCAGCATGCCGTAGAGGCCGGAGCCGACGCCGCCGGGCAGGATCTCGCCCAACTGGATCATGAACATCGCCACCCCGCCGCCCAGCGGCATCAGGCTGTCGTGCATGCCGTTGACGCCGCCGTCCGAGGCGCCGGTGGTGGCGGCGGCGAAGATGGCGGTGGAGGGCGCGCCGAAGCGGACCTCCTTGCCCTCCATGTTGACCGTGGCGTCGGCGTGGGCGGCAGCCAGGGCCGGCGGGGCTTGTGTCTCGGCCGCGTAGATCGCCCCGGCCGCGGCCAGCACGAACAGCGCCATCACGACCACCAGCGCGCGGGCGTCGCGGGCGGCCAGCACCACCCGGCCGAAGGCGACGACGCAGGCGTAGCCCAGGGTGTTCATCGACACGATCTGGATCAGGTTGGTCCAGGCGTTGGGGTTCTCGAACGGGTGCGCCGAGTTGGCGTTGAAGACGCCGCCGCCGTTGGTGCCGAACTGCTTGATGGCTTCCTGCGAGGCGGTCGGGAAGAGCGCGATCACCTGCTTGCCGCCCTCGAGGGTGTGCGCCGTGACGTTGGCCGCCAGGCTCTGCGGCACGCCCAGGGCGACGTAGGCGACCGCGATGACGAGCGAGACCGGCAGCAGCACATAGAGGCTGATCCGCGTGAGGTCGGCCCAGAAGTTCCCCAGCCCATCGGTGCGGTTCGCCGCGAAGGCGCGGGCCACGGCGGCGGCGATCGAGATGCCGGCCGCCGCCGACGGGAAGTTGTGCGAGGTCAGGCCGGCCATCTGCGAGAAGGTCGAGACGACCTGCTCGGGCACGTAGGACTGCCAGTTGGTGTTGGAGACGAAGCTGACCGCGGTGTTGAACGCCAGGTGCGGCGATAGGCCCGGGAAGCCCTGCGGGTTCAGCGGAAGGTGATCCTGGAACCGCAGGATCAGGTAGAGCACCACGAAGCCCGCGGCCGAGAAGGCGAGGAAGCTCGCCGCATAACTCAGCCAGCCCTGGCTCTTGTCGGGCCTGATCCCGCAGCCGGCGTAGACCAGCCGCTCCACGGGCCGCAGCACCGGATCGAGCCAGGTCCGTTCACCCTGCCAGACCCGCGCGAGATAGAGGCCGAGCGGCCACGCGAGCGCGACGGATACGGCGATGGTGAGGACGATCTCCGCCCAGCCGGCCGCGTTCATCAGAACTTCTCCGGCCGGATCAGTGCGGCCAGCATGTAGCCGCCGATGACGAGCGCGCCCGCGCCCCAGATGAGCACCTCGAGCATCAGAGGCGCCTCAGGAGCAGGGCGTACCCCCCGAACAGCGCAAAGGCCCCGAGGCCGAGCGCGAGGTAGATGAGATCGAGCATGTGACCCTCGGTCCGAAGACGGTGGTTGAAGGCCCGCTAGATCGCGCCGAACGGCATCAGGGCGCGAGACGGCGTTGTCAGGGTTGGCATAAGGGCGGCGTAAAGGTCCGCGCGCCGCGCCGAGCCGGATGTCCTGACCTGGGCGCCGTTCAGGCGGGGCCGGCCGCGGACTCGCGGCGCGCCGACCACAGCATGCTCAGGGCTGCGTAGCCCGCGGCGATGACCACCAGGATCCGCAGCCAGTCAAGCGGGAGCGACTTGACGACGTAGGCCGCCGCCAGCACCGCCGGCACGCCCCCGAGGGTGAGGCCGAGCGCGGCGACAAGGCTGTAGCGGCCGCTCGCCACGAACCGCGATCCCCCGACCGGCATCAGGAAGGCGCAGGAGCCCATCATGATCGGGAAGGCCACGACGGGGCTCATCCCCAGGAGGCTGACGAGGATCAGGCAGGGGGCGTAGAGACCGATGCCCAGCATCATCAGTCCGCCGAGCACGAAGTTCGCGCCGATCGCGAGCGCCAGCTTGGTCCCCGCGAGACCCCGCGCGTCGCCGCCGGGGGGCATCCAGCCGAGCACGGCGGCGAGGAACAGGAGGGCGGCGACCAGCAGCGCCAGGCCCATGGCGAGCTGGATCGTCCGCCGAGGCGCGCGGGCGACGAAGGCGACGGTGACCCAGGCCCCCGCCACCGCGGCGGCGATCATGCCGAGCAGGGTCGCAGGATCGACCTCCACCACGGCGATGAAGATCAGCGCCTGGGCGACCGTGGGCAGGGCGTGCCCGACGTTCAGGGTGCCGGGAATCTGCTCGTCGGGGACGCGCCGCAGGACCTTGAAGACGGCGGTGGTGGGCGCGAACGCCCCGATCCCGAGGGTGTCGAAGAAGTTGGTGACGGCGCCGATCAGGACGTCGACCAGGCTTGGCCGCCGGCGCGGTCCGCCTGATCTGGCGCGCTCCCGCCGCCACCATTGCACGACGAACCACGCCGCGAGCACCGCCAGGGCGGCGAGGAGCGGCGCGGTCACCGGCAGACGTCCGAGTTCCGCAGGCATCAACCCCCCTCCCGGACGTTCAAAGGCCGCTCAGCAGGCCACTCGGGCGGGGCGGCGATCAAGCGTTTCCCGCCAGGGATTCCGGCCCCTGGTCCCGCCGCATGTCGTCGGCGGTCCAGGGGCGATCGTCGCGCGGGCGTCAGAAGGTCTGTCCCCACCGCACCCCGAAGAACTGCGGCTTGATGGGAAAGGCCCGCGAGGAGCCCGAGCAGAAGGTGATCGAGCAGAAGGTGTTCTTGGTCAGCTGGCCGCGCTTGTCGAAGGCGTTCTGGATGAACAGGTCGACGGTCCAGTTGTCCTTCTTCACGCCCGCCGAGAAGTCGAAGGTGGCAAAGCCGGAGGTGTTGCCCAGCAGGTCGTTGTTGAAGACGTTCAGGTCCTGGGTCGCCCCCGTCTGGTACAGCGCCGCGCCCTGGGCATAGGCGCTGTAGGCGCCGAACTCGGTGTCGTAGCGGACCGATGTCGTACCCTTGAACCTGGGCTGGCGCGGCAGGCGGGTGCCGTTGGCGGCGGCGACCTGCGGGGTGGGCGGGCTTGAGCCGGGCACGGTGGCGCCCAAGGTGCAGGACGCCAGTTGCGAGATTGAACTTGATGCGGGGTTGAACGCGAAGTTGCAGAAGTCGCCGTCCAGCGCGGCGTCGTTGTAGGCGCCCGAGGTCGAGATCGTGAACTTGTCGAGCTTCAGGTCGGCGTCATACTCCACGCCGTAGACCCGGGCCTTGCCGGCGTTGCCGGTGATGCCCGCGCCCTGGGCGCCCGAGACCACCACGCCGTACTGAATGTTGTTCCACTCTTCGTAGTAGATCGCGGCGTTGAAGCGGAAGATGTCGTTCCAGAGCGTCTTCACGCCCAGTTCGTAGTTGGTGAGCGTTTCCGACTTGAACGGGGGCACGGTTGCGACGCCGACGTTGCGGATGCGGAGCGGCCGGTTGAAGCCGCCGGGGCGGAAGCCGGTCGAATAGTTAGCGTAGATCATCTTGGTGGGCGTGACCTGCCAGTCGAGCGCGACCTTGTGGGTCTCGCCGTCCTCCTTGTAGCGCCCGACCTGGTCGGCCGCGGCGAAGTTCGAGTTCAGGCACTGCAGGCGCTCTTTCGGCAGCGGCAGCGTGCAGCCGAACTTCCCGGTCGCGACGTTGAGCGACGTCACGGTGTTCCGGGCGGACGCCATCACGCCGCTGAAGCCCCTGACGTTGTAGTCCGTCCTGAAGTAGCGGATGCCGGCGGTCAGCTTCAGGTTCGGCAGGATGTTGTAGTGGCCTTCGGCGAACAGCGCCTTGTCGTGATAAATCTGGTTCGTCTCGATAATGTAGAAGCCGTCCTCCTTCACGGCCGGATTGCCCAGCACCATGGTTCCGCCATTGGCGATCGGGATGCCGAGCCCGGCGGGATTGCTGTCGCCGCCGCCGGCCTGTGTATAGCCGACGATCTGATCCAGGCCGCGGATGGCGTAGTAGGTGTTATTCTCCTGCTTCTGCCACTGGTAGAAGGCGCCGGCCGTGATGTCGAAGGGCCAATCCTTCGGCGTGGAGATGCGGAATTCCTGGGTGAACTTGTCCCGGTAGGTCAGGCCGTGGAAGTACTGGGTGGGATTGAGGAACTTGGTGCACTTCAGGGTCGCGCCCGTCCCCGTGCAGCCGCTCTTGTCGAAGAACTGCAGGTAGTTCTCATAGCCTGCCCCGAAGCCGTCGTAGGTGACGGTGTAATAGGTGTAGTCGTTGAGCAGCTTGGTGCGGCGCTGGTGGTAGCCCGTCGCCGAGACCAGGTCCCAGTCGCCGATGTGACCGTGGACGGACAGCGCCGCCTGGTACCACCTGTCGTCGTTCTTGGTCTGGTCGTAGTCGTGGACCTCGAGGTCGCCGAGGCGCGGGTCGAAGCCGAAGTAGCCCTTGGAGGTCTGGTACTGCGCGGTCACCTGCGGGGTGACCTCCCAGCCTTCGGCCACCTGCCAGAGGGCTTCGACGCGGGTCCCGAATTCGCGGATCGTGTTGTAGTTGTTCTTGGCGAACGCCGAGTTGTCCAGCTTGAAGGAAGTCGCCGGGTTGTTGTCGCCAAGGGTCAGGACCGACGACCGGCCGTCGTTCAGCTTGCCGTTGTTCGGCGTGTTGTCGACATATCCGCCGTCGTGGCGGAAGTAGGCCATGGCGCGGACGGCTATGCTGTCGCTGACCGGCGCGTTGACGTAGGACTCGATCTGCCCACCGACCGAGCCGGGGCCGTACTTGTTGCCCTCCAGGTCGTAGCCGGCCTCGAACACGCCGATCTTCGGCTTGTTGGTGATGAACCGGATGGTGCCCGACAGCGAGCCGGCCCCGTACAGCGTGCCCTGTGGGCCGGACAGCGCCTCGACGCGTTCCAGGTCGTAGACGTGGATGTCGGGGACGCCGGTGCCGGTGATCGGGATGTCGTCGAGGTAGTAGCCGACCGACGCGACGGTGCCGCCCGCCGGAACGATGCCGCGGAAGTAGGCCGTCTGGCGCCCGGGCCCGAGACCGGCGAACGAGACCGAGGGAAGCAGGGTCACGAGGTCGGAGAGCCCCTTCACCTGCCGCTCTTCCAGCTTCTCCGTGCTCAGCGCCTGCATGGAGATCGGCACCTTCTGGATGCTCTCCGAGCGCCGCGTCGCCGTCACGATGACCTCCCCCAGGAGCGCCCCGTCGGCCTCGGCGGCGTCGGCGGCGTCGGCCGCCGCAGCGAGCGCGGGCGCCGCGACGGCTAGCGGCGTTAAGACGGTCGTCGCCGCAAGCAAGCAAAGGAAACGCGTCTTTCGAGACGCCGTTTGAGATTTCATCACTTTGATATCCCCCAAAGTCTTGACGCTGAGTCTCTCACCTCCCTGGCATTTTCTATTTTTATTGCAGGTTGCTTCGCACCACGTCGCTCCCCAGCGAGTGGCGCCCGTCATAAGGTCTAGGCAAGGCACAAATTTCTATCGCCGAAGTCAAAATCTTCGGAAACTCAACCGATCTCGCCGGCTGTTCAGAACATCTCCTGAAGCCGTCAGACGTGGACGGACGCAGCGCTCCGCGAGAACGTCTTAATTCTGATAGGCTGAGTGCGGTTCAGGACTGTCAAGCGGGTTGCTTGGCGAAATCTGTCTTCTTGCGGGCCAAACGCGGCCACGACCTTAGAAGATGTCCTAATTTTGTGCGCGGGCGCCCAAGGGCTTTGCCATCCGGCGGCGGCGGCGCTCCCGAACGGGCAAGCGGTTGATCGAGACTCGGGCGCACGGCCCGATGAAGCAGGTCGCCCGGTCGTTGCTTCGATCCGGGTCCGGGCCTTTGCGTCGCGCGGAGGAACCGCCTGCGCGATTGGGAGGATGCGTCGTCGCCATGCCGGTCTCGTCACCCAACGCGCGCGGGCTCTCCCCGGCGTCCTCGCCGCAAACTACGCAGGCCGGGGTCGCCGCCCTGCTGGAGACCGACCCGTCCGAGGCGCTGGCGCGCGCCGAAGCGATCCTGAGGCAGTCGCCCGGGTCGCCGCCGATGGAACTGCTCGCGTGCCAGGCCCTGCGACGGCTGGGCCAGGCGAAGTCCGCGCTCGTACGCCTGAATGTGCTGGCGCGCGGCCATTCCCACGTGCCGGCGGTGCTCTGGGAGTTGGCGCAGGCCGCGAGCGAGGCCGGCGACCCGCGGCAGTCCATCGGCGCGCTGGACCGGCTCACACGCCAACAGCCGATGGTGGCCGGCGGCTGGTTTCTGCTGGCGAAGGAACTGCGCAAGGCCGGTCGGGCGGCGGACGCGTGGCGCGCCGACCTCTCCGGCGTCCACGCCGCGTCGCATGATCCCGATCTGCTCAAGGCCGCGGTGGCCATGCGGGAGGATCGCTTCGCCGACGGCGAGGCGATCCTGACGGCGCGGCTGCAGCGCCTGCCCGACGATGCGCCGGCGCTGCGCCTGCTCGGTGAGATCCACTGGCGGGGCGGCGACATGACCGAGGCGCTGTCGCTGGTCGAGCGCGCCGTGCAGGCGGCGCCCGGCTTCGACATGGCGCGGGACTTTCTGGTCCGCCTGCTGGTCCAGACCAATCGCCTGTCGGAGGCGCTGGAGCAGGCGCAGGCGCTGGCCGGGTCTCCGGTCAAGAGTCCGGGCCACGACCTGCTCCGGGCGTCCGTCCTGGTGCGGCTGGGCCTCCAGGAGGAGGCCAGGGAGATTTACGAGCGGCTGCTGGCGGTTCACCCGGACCAGCCGCAGGTCTGGCAGAACCTGGGCCATGTGCTGAAGACCCTGGGCCGGCAGGCCGAGGCCGTTTCGGCCTATCGCCACGCGGTGACGCAGCAGGCGACGATGGGCGAGGCCTGGTGGAGCCTGGCCAACCTCAAGACGGTCAAGCTGGGCGCCCCGGAGATCGCCGCGATGGGCGCGGCGCTGACGTCCCTGGAACCGGAACAGGAGGCGCGGCTGGAGGACGTCTTCCACCTCCATTTCGCGCTGGGCAAGGCCCTGGAGGACGCCGGGAACTACGCCGCATCCTTCCGCCACTACGATCGGGGCAATCGCCTGCGCCGCACGCGGGTGCGGCACGATGCGGACGCCTTTTCCTCGGAGGTGGCGGCGACGGCGCAGACCTTCACGAGCGCCCTGCTGGCGGACCTCGGACCCGGCGGCTGCACGGCGGAGGACCCGATCTTCATCGTCGGCCTGCCGCGCTCAGGCTCGACGCTGGTGGAGCAGATCCTCGCCAGCCATAGCCGGGTCGAGGGCACGATGGAGTTGCCGGAGATGATGGTGATCGCCAGCCGCCTGCAATCGCGGGTCGACCAGGGCGAGTTCCCGGACTTCCGGACGATGATCATGTCGCTGACGCCGGCCGACCGCCTGCGTCTCGGCGAGGAGTATATGGAGCGCACCCGCGTCCACCGCCGGAGCGGCGAGCCGCTGTTCATCGACAAGATGCCCAACAACTGGCAGCACGCCGGGCTCATCAAGGCGATCCTGCCGAACGCGAAGATCGTCGATGCGCGGCGCCATCCGCTGGCCTGCTGCTTCTCGGGCTGGAAGCAGCACTTCGCGCGCGGGCAGGCCTTTTCCTACGACCTCGCCGACATCGGTCGCTACTACCGCGACTACGTGGCGCTGATGGCCGCCTACGACGCCGCCGCGCCCGGCGCCGTGCAGCGGGTAATCTACGAAGAGTTGGTGGCGAATACGGAAGCTGAGGTCCGGCGGCTGCTGGACGGCCTCGGCCTGCCGTTCGAGCCAGCGTGCCTGGAGTTCTATAACAACGGGCGCGCGGTCCGCACCGCCAGCTCCGAGCAGGTTCGCCAGCCGATCTTCACCGACGCGATCGAGCACTGGAAGCACTATGAGTCCTGGCTCGGGCCGCTGGTCGAGGCGCTGGGGCCGGTGGTGGAGGCCTACCCGCAGCCGCCGCACAACTGGCGGGCGTGGCTGGCGCGCGCCGCGAGGCCGGCGGCGGCCTAATTCCGGGACGGACCGCCCCGCGTCGCGAGGCCGAATTCTGTACGTCGCCGCCGCATCTCGCGTGGAAGAATTAGGCGCCGAATCGGCGTCTTCTGCCGCTTCTTTGACAGTTTGCGTTGCAGTCACGCTTACCGGGCCGGGTCCCGAGGAATGTCGCTTGACCCAGCCCAGCCTGACCTTCCCGTTCGTCTTGCGGGAGGTCGATGCGATCCTTCCGGACGGGCATAGGGGGTCATTTCGAGATGAGCGTCCCGCACAGCGATGTCGGCGCGCCCGACGGCGGCCAGGCCCGTTCGGGACGGGCGCCGGGCGGTCTGATCCGTAGGGCGGCGCCGTTGGCGCTGGTCGTGCTCGGCGTCTTCTGGGGCTCGATCGTGGTGGCCCAGGGCACAGCGAAACCGAACGGTCCGGACCCGGTGGACTGGACGGAAACCGACGCGGGCATCCCGGTCACCGACGCGCTCACCAAGAAGAAGTGCGGCGTCTGTCACGCGCCGGACGATAAGGGCAATCTCTCGCGCATCTCGTGGGTGCGCTCCACGCCCGAGGGCTGGGCGCAGACCATCAAGCGGATGGTCAAGCTGCAGGGCGCCAATGTCCAACCCGACGAGGCGCGCCAGATCGTCCAGTACCTGGCGACCTACCATGGCCTCGCCCCGGAAGAAGCCAAGCCGGTCATGTACCTGGTGGAAGACCGGATCCAGGACGAGACCAACATTCCCAACGAGACGGTGCGGACGGCCTGCGCGGCCTGCCACGCCTTCGCGCAGCCGATGTCGTCGCGCCGCAGCAAGCGGGAATGGGCGCTGCTGCAGAACATGCACGTCGCGCTCTATTCGCAGGCCGAGGCGCAATACAACCGCGCCGCCCAGGGCGGGCCGCCGGGCCCCCCCGGCCCTGACGGCAAGCCGCTGCTGCCCGGCCAGGTCGCGCTGAACTGGCTCGCCGAGAAGGCGCCGCTGCACACGCCGGAGTGGGCCGCCTGGACGCCGCGCATCCGCGCGCCGCGCCTGGAGGGCAAGTGGCTGATCTCCGCCACGCTGCCGGGCAAGGGCGCCTACCTCGGCGAGATGACGATCAGCCCGGGCAAGGATCCGGATCACTTCGTCACCACAGCGAGCCTTCGCTCCCTGCAGACCGGGGCCCAGATCACCCGCAAGGGCCAGGGCGTCGTCTACGGTGGCTACAGCTGGCGCGGCAGCGTCGACGCCGGCGCGACCAGCCGGCCGGACGATCCCAAGGGCGCCGACCGCGAGGTCATGTGGTTCGCGCCGGACATGAAGATGGCGCAGGGCCGCTGGTTCTGGGGCGCCTATCACGAGTTCGGCTTCAACGTGACGCTGACCCGGGCGTCGGCCGATCCGACGATCGCGGCGGTCGCGCCGTCGGCGCTCAAGACCGGCGCCAAGGGCGTCGCCGTGCACATCTATGGCGACGCCCTGCCCAAGACGCTCTCGCCGCAGGACGTCGATATGGGCGCCGGCGTGACGGTGACCAGGATCGTCTCGGCCAGCCCCGGCGAACTGGTGGTGAGCGTCGATGTCGCCGACAAGGCGCTGCCGGGCCAGCGCGACGTCGGCGTGAAGGGCGCGGTGCTGGTGAAGGCGCTGCCGGTCTACGACAAGGTCGACTATCTGAAGGTGACCCCGGAGACGGCGCTGGCCCACCTGGGCGGGATCAAGTTCGACAAGGGCTACGAGCAGTTCGAGGTCGTCGGCTACGCCAACGGCCCGGACGGCAAGCCCAAGACCGACGATGACGTCGCCATCGGCCCAGTTCCGGTGACGTGGGGCCTCGAAGAGTTCCACACCGTCACCTACGACGACGACACGAGCTATGTGGGCGAGCTGAACCAGTCCGCGCTGTTCATACCCTCGACCGAGGGGCCGAACCCCAAGCGCCGGTTCAGCCGCAACAACTACGGCGAGGTGTGGGTCGTCGCGACCGCCAAGGATGCCAAGGACAAGTTCGGCAAGCCGCTGGTGGGCAAGGCCTATCTCGTGGTGACGGTGCCCACCTACCGGCGCTGGGACCAGGCGGAGATCACCAAATGACCCACATGACGCCGATGCCGGCCGTGACTTATCGCCGGGGCGAGCTGCATGAGTTCCAGGCGGCCGGGAACGACTTCATCTACCTGGTCAGCGCCGGCGCGATCTTCGCGCTGGACGACGGCGCCAGCGCGGTGCTCCGGCAACTGGGCGAGCGGGAGATGTCGCACGCCGAGCTGGTCGAGGCGCTGGTGGAGCATGGCCACGCGCGCGGCGACGCCGAAGAACTGATCGCCGAGCTGCGCTACGTCCGCGGCATTGTCTCGGAGACCGTTACGCCGGTCACGGTGGGGCCGACCAGCCCGCCGGCGGACTTCCCCCTGCAGGCGCTGGTGCTGAACATCACCAACCAGTGCAACCTAGCCTGCACCTATTGCTACGAATTCGGCGCCGACAAGATAGCCACGCCCAAGGGCAAGCCCAAGTACATGACCCTGGAGACGGCCGCGGCGTCGGTCGATTTCCTGCTCGCCCAGTCGGCGGGCCGCCAGGCGGTGCACATCACCTTCTTCGGCGGCGAAACGCTGATGAACTTCAAGCTGCTGCGCCAAGTCGTGGAATATGCACGCCAGCAGGCCGCGGCGCAGGGCCGTGGCATCGGCTTCAGCCTGACCACCAACGCCACGCTGCTGACCGACGAGATCATCGACTTCCTGGCCGAGAGCGAGATCGGCGTCACGGTCAGCATGGACGGGCCGCCCGACCTGCAGGACCTGCGCCGCGTCGACAAGCGAGGCCGCGGCACCTACCGGATTATCGAGCCGAAGCTGCGCAAGCTCATCGCCCGGCACAACACCCGCGCGATCACGGCGCGCGTCACCCTGACCGACGGCGTCACCGACGTGGTGCGGATCTATCGCCACCTGAAGGATGACCTGGGCTTCGACGAGATCGGCTTCGCGCCGGTGACCAGCAACGGCGACCAGGCCTATGCGATCGCCGACCCGGACATGGACGGCGTCCTGGCCCAGTTCAACCTGCTGGCCGAGGAGTGGCTCGAGTACGCCCTGCGCGGGCAGCGGCACGGCTTCTCCAACGTCAGCGAGACGATCGGCGAGCTGATCCAGGGCGCGAACAAGTCGCATCCCTGCGGCGCGGGGATCGGCCTGCTGGGCGTCAGCCCGTCGGGCGACCTGTCGCCGTGCCACCGGTTCACGGACGCTGACACCCATACGCTGGGGCACGTCTCCAGCGGGGTCGACCAGGCCAAGCGGGAGGACTTCCTGTCCCGCGGGCACGTCAGCGCCAAGTACGAGTGCCAGACGTGTTGGGCCCGGCCGCTCTGTGCCGGCGGCTGCCACCACGAGGCCTTCGTCCGCTACGGCGACACCGGCCACGCCAACCTCCACTACTGCGACTGGATCCGTCAGTGGACGGACACCTGCCTGCGCATCTACGGCGCGGTGGCCGCGCAGAACCCGCTGTTCCTGGAACGCTTCGCTGAACGGAAGGCCCTGTCATGAAGCATCTTCGGCCGATCAACCGGAAGGCGGAGCGGATCGACCAAGCGGCCTCGATGATCGAGGAGGACGTCGTGGCCCTGCAGCAGACGCCGCCCCCGCCGCCCAAGCCGCACGTACCCATGGGCTGCACGCTGTCGTTCTCGCCCGGCTGGGAAGTGGACGCAGGCGGCGGCACGGCCGGCCTCTGCCAACCGGTCGAGCGGGACATCTACGACTGCTACGTCACCTGCTTCTGGCCGGTGCAGGTCCCCGACCACGTCAACTATTCGCCCGACTGGGCCAGCAACTGCGCCATCGCCACCAAGGACTGGCGCAAGCTGGACTTGGTCTTTCCGTAAGCCGCCGCCCGCCGTTCCCGTCCACCCTTCGAGGAAGAGCCTGTCGCATGAAGACGCTCTGGCCCAAACTCGCCCTAGGTCTCATTGTCCTCTGGTCGGCGGCCGCGGCCGTCACGCCGGCGCAGGCCGGAACCATGTTCCTGGGCGGCTATCCCAGCCAGCTCATGGTCATCGACGAGGCCAAGGGCGCGGTCAAACAGGAGGTCGATCTCAAGACCGGCCTGCCGATGAGCATGCGGCTCTCCGACGACCAGAAGCTGCTCTACGCCACGACCATCACCACCAGCGGGATCGAGGTGATGGATGTGGCGACGCGCACGATCGTCAACAGCTTCAGCCTCAACACGCGGGCCACGCACTATCGCTTCACGGGCGGCGTCCCCGACCGTTCCGGGCGCTACTTCTACATCCTGGGCACGAAGATCGACAAAGGCGTCGACAGCTACCGGATCAGCAAGCAGCAGTTCATGGTGGTCGACCTGCAGGAGAAGAAGGTCGTGCGGACGGCCGAGCTCGACCCCGACGACCAGAAGTTCAGCTATCGCGGCGTCCTCATGCTCTCGCCGGACGGCAAGACGCTCTACGCCTTCCGCGACAAGGTGATCGTGGTGAACACGGCGGATCTGAAGACCGTCGACCACTTCGACCTGGCCAAACCGGACTTCCCCGGCATGCAGGACGTCAGCTTCGGGGGCGGTGTCGGGCGCCTGCAGAAGCCCGGCCAGTTCGTCTCGCTGTTCGAGACCCAGGATCCCTACATCCAGAACAAGGTCTTCGGCATCGCGCGGCTCGACCTCGACACGCGCCAGTTCACCTTCACGCCGATCGGACCGTCGCCCAGGGCGATGGCCGGCCTGGAGGTGTCTCCGGACGGGAAGAGCGGATACACCGTCGCCGTCAACGGCGACCTGGGCAACCAGCGCTGCGAATTCTGGCGCTTCGACCTCGACCACAACAAGGCGCTCGACAAGGCCGAATTCCAGTGCCGGCGGCGCTTCTACTTCGGCATCTCGGGCGACGGACGGAAGCTCTACGTCTACGGCGCGGGCTTCGATGTCGCCGTCTACGACGCCAAGACCCTGAAGCCCGAGGCGGATTGGGAGCTCACGCACGACACCACCATGTCGGGCATGGTCATCATCCAGTGAGCGTGGCCGATCGGGGCAGGCGCGCGTGACGCCGCGCCGGGCTGAGCGGAAGGACCTGACCGTCGCGATCCGCGGCGAGGGGATCGCGGCGGCCTGCTCGGCCCACCTGCTCGCCCGCGCCGGCTTCGGTACGGCCCGGACCACGCGGGGGCGTGTGCGGGTGCCGGCGCTCCTGCTGAGCGACGCGGCCCTGGCGCTGATGCGCGATGTCTTCGAACGCCCCCACCTGTTCGACGATAGGCCCCGCGTGACCCACCGGGTCGTCGCCTGGGGGACTGGCGAGCCCACCCGGCTGCCGCACGGCGGCGTCGTCCTGTCCGAAGGCGACCTCGAGGCGGCGCTGGGCGGCGGCGCGCCCGGCGCGACGGACCAGCCCTTCATGACAGTCCACACGGCCCCGCCCTTCCCCATCGGAGCGGTGCGAAGCTTCGGGTCCCGCCGCACGGTCTCCGCGCAGGTCCGGCTGCTGCACGAGGAAGATCGATCGGCCTGCTGGATCGAGGCCGTGGAGGACGGGTGGCTGTTCGTTGTTCCGTCCGGCCCCGCGTCGGGCTGGCTGCTGGCCGTCGGCGCATCGGCCGACACGCTGCTCGCCCAGAGCCGCCACATCGCGCCTCGCATCGAGCAGGTCGGCCAGCCCTCGGCCGCATTCGAGACCAGCCCGCGCATCCTGACGGCCCTGCAGGGGCCGGACTGGCTGGCCTGCGGCTCGGCGGCGATCGGTTTCGATCCGATCTGCGGCGACGGTACGGCCCAGGCCGTGCGCGAGGCCATCCTGGCGAGCGCCCTCATCGACGCGATCCAGGCGGGTGGGAGCGATCCCGAGGACCTGCGGCGGCATTTCGAGTCGATGATGATCGCGGCGATGCGGCGGCACCTGCGGCTCTGCGCGCAGTTCTACGCGAGCGGCGGGGAGGGGGCGTGGTGGCGAACGCAGCTGGCCGATCTGGCGGAGGGGTTCGACTGGTGTACGGCGCGGCTCGCGAAGACGCCTGAGCCCCGTTTCGTCCTGCAGGACTTCCGTCTCGTGGCGCGGGAGGCGGCGGCCTGACCGGACCCTCGCCCCTGCCGCCGGCGCAACCGGCCCCCGCCAACGCGGCGCCGCCCGTGGCCACCTGGCGGAGCTACGGCCGGCTGGTTCCGTT
This sequence comes from uncultured Phenylobacterium sp., assembly GCA_966096115.1. Classification (GTDB taxonomy): domain Bacteria; phylum Pseudomonadota; class Alphaproteobacteria; order Caulobacterales; family Caulobacteraceae; genus Phenylobacterium. The sequence goes on along the minus strand of CBHTUE010000024.1, from coordinate 5,277 downwards.
CGTGCGGCCCTATCTGCGGCCCCTGGCGATCGTGCTGGTCGTCAGCCTGGCCGGGACCGCGGTCAGCCTGGCGCAGCCATATCTGTCCAAGCTCCTGATCGACCAGGCGTTGCTGCGCCGCGACATGACGGCGCTGGTCGAGATCGCGCTCTTGATGGTCGCGGCCAGCATCGTCGGCTACGTCCTCAACATCTTCGCCAGCTACCGCTACGTGTCATCGTCGGCGGCGATGCTGTTCGACATCCGGGTCGCGCTCCTGCGTCACCTGCAGACGCTGTCGCCGCGCTTCTACGGAGGGTTCCGGCTCGGCGATCTGATGTCGCGGCTGAACAGCGACGTCAGCGACGTTCAGCGGGTGACCGCCGACACGCTGCTCTCGGTGCTCAGCAACGTGCTGATGCTGGTGGGTAGCATCGCGCTGATGGTGTGGCTGGACTGGCGGCTGTTCCTGCTGGGCAGCGTGCTCATCCCGGCGTGCGTGCTCATCTTCCTGCACTACCAGCGCAAGCTCACGCTCATCACGCGCGAGATGCGCGAGCGCGGCGCGGACCTGGGCAGCCTGCTGGTCGACACGGTGTTGGGCATGCGCGTCATCGCCTCGCTCGGCGCCGCCGAACATGAGGTCGGGCGCTTCGGGCAACGGAACAACGCCTTCGTCCGGGCCATGCTGCGCATGCAGGTGACCTCCTTCATGGCCGGGGCGATCCCCGGGGCGTTGCTGACGGCGTCGACCTCGGCGGTCATCCTGTATGGCGGTTGGATGATCATCGAAGGGCACATGACCATCGGCACGCTCGTCGCCTTCATGACCTACCAGGGCCGGCTGTTCTCACCGATCCAGACGCTGATGGGCCTGACCTCGGGGCTGGCGTCCACACGGGTGTCGCTGGCGCGGATCTTCGAGCTGTTCGACACGCCGGCCGACGTCATCGAGCGGCCGGATGCGGCCGGGTTAGGCCGTGTGCGGCAGGGGGTCAGCTTCGAGGGCGTCTCCATGCGCTACGATCGCCATCCGGTCCTGGTGGATGTCGACCTCGAGATCGCCCAGGGCAGCTTCTGCGCGATCCTGGGGCCGAGCGGCGTCGGCAAGTCGACCTTGGCCGACCTCATGGTCCGCTACCTCGACCCCCAGGCCGGCCGGATCCTCGTCGACGGCGTCGACATACGATCCCTCAAGCTCGCGGATCTGCGCCGCGAGATGATCCTGGTCGACCAGTCGCCCTATCTCTTCAACGACACCATCGCGGCCAACATCGCCTTCGCCATGCCCGGGCCGGACCCTCAGCAGATCGAGGCGGCGGCGCGCATGGCCGGCCTGGGCGATCTGCTGGCCCGGCTCCCGGAAGGCCTGGAAACGCGGACCGGCGAGCGCGGACTTGCGCTTTCCGCGGGCGAGCGCCAGCGTGTGGCGCTCGCGCGGGCGCTGCTGCGCCGGCCCAGCGTGCTCATCCTGGACGAACCCACCTCGGCGCTGGACGGCGAAACCGAACGCCTGGTGGCCAAGGGGCTGCGCGAGGCGCTGCCGGACGCGACGATCGTGGTGATCACGCACAAGCCGGCGCTGGCGCAGATGGCGGATGTGGTGGTGACGCTGGCGAAGGGCCGCGCGGTCGTGCGGACCGCCCGGGAGGTCGCCCGTGTCTGAGCTGCAGGTCCCGCGGCCGGCGGGGCAGGTCGCGCTTGAGCCGCTTGCCGGGCTCTCGGGCCGGGGCATCGCCATCGCCGTCATCGACAGCGGCGTCTATCCCGGTCACGACCACATCACGGCAGGCCGGCTGCGTCCGGGCGTCATGGTCCTGCCCGACGGCGCGGTCGTCGAGGGCGAGGAGATCTGGTTCGACCGGCTGGGCCATGGCACGGCCGTCACCGCGGCCATCCAGGAGAAGGCGCCCGACGCGCTCTGCATTCCCGTGCGGGTGTTTCGCGACGCGCTGAAGACCAGCGCGGCTGGGCTGATCGCGGCCATCCGGTGGTCGGTCGCGCTCAAGGTCGATGTGATCAACCTCAGCCTCGGGTCAATGAACGCGGCGCATCGCGACGCCTTCGCCGCCGTGGTGGCGGAGGCCGCCGCCGCCGGGGCCGTCATCGTCGCCGCCCACGAAGCCAATGGCGCGCCCTGCTATCCCGGCGCCCTCGAGCCGGTCATCGCCGTCGACGTGGACTGGGACTGCCCGCGCGAAGGCCATGGCGTGCGCTGGCGCGAGGCGGTCCCGGTCTTCCAGGCCTCTGGCTATCCGCGGCCGATCCCGGGCGTCCCGCCGACGCGGAACCTGTACGGCGTCAGCTTCGCAGTCGCGCAGGTCAGCGGGTTCGTCGCAAGGGCCTGCGAAAGCCTGGGCCCGGAGGGCGCGGGCGCTCAGCGCGTCGAGCGGGTGCGCGATCTCCTGTGCGCGCCGTTCCCCCATCCCGACGGGCGCGCTCCGGCGCGGCCCTGACCGCTGTACGATCTTCGGCGGGCCGGCGCGGGCGCGGTCAGTCGCGCCGGGTCACGTGGCCCCACAGGCCCCAGATGCCGAGGGCCAGAAGGCCCGCGCCCGCAGGCGCGACAAGCCACCAGGGGTATTCGACGCGGCCGCCCTTCAGCCCGCTGCTGACCATGCCGCCGTGGCCGCGCGCATAGAATGCGGCTGCCAGCGCGCCTGCGCCGAACGCCACGCACATGACCATGGACCAGAACTGGCTGCGCCGCCGCTTGGCCGCGAACTCGGGCGTGTAGCGCGGCGCGGGGTCGGGCTTGGGTGCGTCCATGGCCGGACCCTAGGCCGATGGCGTGTGGTGTCTACGCTTGCCGGCGCGAAGCCGGGCGGCCGCGGGACGACCGCCCAGGTCCGCGTCCGAGGCGGAGGAAAAGGCCTCAGAAGCGCTTTCTGACATTCACCTCCAGCACCCGGCCCAGCGGGCTGGAATGCTCGTAGTCTTAGTGGAATGCCGGTGGGCGCAGTGCGCTCCGCCACGCAACGCCGAGCAGCGCAGGCCTGGGTGGAGGCGACCGGGCGCCCGTACGAGCCGGGCCTGGGGCCCGAGGGGCACATCCGGCCGTCGATGCCGCCGGCGCGGTTGGACTAGGAACCGCCGGCGCGCCGCGCCATCGCCCGCACGCCGAAGCTGCTCAGAGATCGACCAGGGCGGGCATCACCTTGTCGGAGAAGAGCGACATCGCCGCCGCCGTCTCGGCGTGGCTGAGGCCGCCCACGTCGAAGTAGCAGAGCAGGTTGTCGAAGCCGCCGGCGGCCGCGTGGGCGGCGCGGATCTGGTCGGCGACCTCGGCCGGATCGCCCACGATGTCCGCTTCGCGCGGGGCCAGCGGGTCCATGCCGGGATGGGCGGCAGCGACGGCCCGGATGCCCTGGGTCGCGCCCTTGGACACCGTGAGGCCGCCGACGAACGCGCGGTAGCGGCGCAGGAAGGGCGCCCAGTAGTCGCGGGCGTGGGCCCCGTCCGCCTGGACGTGGACGTAGGCCACGGCGGTCACCCCCATGCCGGCGGGATCGTGCCCCGCCGCCTGGTAGGCGGCGCGATAGGCCCGGGTCAGCGGCCCGGCGTCGGCGAAGGACCCGACGATGGTCATCACCATCAGGCGGTGGCCGGCGCGCCCGGCGGCCTCGGCGGTGGCCAGCGAGGTCGCCGTAGCGCGATGGATCGGAATCGGCCGGCCGCTGACGGTGCGAGGCTGCAGCTCGAAATCCTCGAACGGCGGGCGCCGCCGTCCGGCCCAGGTGACGCGAGGCTCGACCCATAGACGCTGCAGCAGCTCCAGGTGCTCGGCCGACAGCTCGGCGGCATGCTCCACCGCGCGGTCGAAGAGGCGGAAGGTATGCTCCGTGATCCCGGTGCCCAGGCCGATTTCGGCGCGCCCGTCGCTCAGCAGGTCCAGGGTCGCGAAATCCTCGGCGATGCGGACCGGATCACTGGTGGGCAGCAGCGAGACCGCGGTGCCCAGGCGCACGCGTGTCGTCCGCGCGGCGACGGCGGCCAGGAGCATATGAGGCGCCGACAGGATGTAGCTGGAGCCGTGGTGCTCGCCGAAGAAGACGCCGGAGAAACCCAGCGCCTCGGCGTGCACGCCGAGGTCGACCCACATCCGATGCCGCCCCGCCTGGCTCTCATGGAACCGGCCGGTGTGCGGGTCGGGCAGGTGATCGCCGAGCGTGAAATAGTCGAAGCGCATGCTGGTCCTCCCCGCGCGACTCTGGCGGCCGCTGGGGCTTCTGGTGAAGGCAGGTCGGATAGATTGTCAATATAGTTGACGGTTTGATCGCGCGACACAGGGGCGTGACAGCCCCAACGTCACGAGCGCAGGATGGCCGGGCAGCTGGAGGTCCGCCCATGCCCGCCCTCGTTCACCTGCCCGCCGACGCGCCGGCCGCCGAGATCGTGGCGGTGCTGGAGCGCGATGGGGCGTTGATCCTGGATAACGCCCTGCCGAGCGCCGAGGTGGACGCGCTGGTGGCCGAACTACGGCCCTATGTGGAGGCCACGGCGACCGGGCGCGACAGCTTCACCGGGGCGCGGACGACGCGGACCGGCGCGCTGGTGGCGCGCTCGCCCCTGACCCGGCCGCTGGTGATGGACAGCCGCATCCTGGCGCTGTGCGAGGCGGTGCTGAAGCCCAACTGCCATCGCTACCAGCTGCACCTGGCGCAGGTGATCCGGATCATGCCGGGGCAGGGGGCGCAGGCGATCCACCGCGACCGCTGGGCCTGGGGGCGGCAGATGGCGGGGGTAGAACCGCAGCTGAACACGATCTGGGCGCTGACCGACTTCACCGCGGCGAACGGTGCGACGCAGGTGATCCCGGGCTCGCAGGCCTGGCCGGATGACCGCAAGGCCGAGCCGCACGAGATCGCCCGGGCAGAGATGGGCAAGGGATCGGTGCTGCTCTACACGGGCACGGTGTTCCACTCGGGCGGCGCGAACGTGGCCGATCACGACCGCTGGGGCCTGAACATCACCTATGCGCTGGGGTGGCTCAGGCAGGAGGAGAACATGTACCTGTCGTGCCCGCCGGAGATCGCGCGGACCCTGGAGCCGGACCTGCAGGCGATGATGGGCTACGCGATGAGCAACTACGCCCTGGGCTACTACACGCCGCCGCTGCCGCCCGGCGAAGGGCCCGAGACGGTGCCGCCGGAGTACGCGCTGGGCGGGACGCGCGCCGACGCCGAGGGCAGCCTGGGCGGGGCGGCGTTGCTGGAGGAGGTGGTCGCCCGAGCCCGCAAGGCCGCCGAGGGGCAGCCGGCGTGACGGTTCTGGAGGTCGCGTCGCCGGAGACGGTGG
>CBHTUE010000023.1:0-31366 GCA_966096115.1 uncultured Phenylobacterium sp. | reverse complement strand
CCAGCACCTTCTCGGCGATGAAGTTGAGGATCATCTCGCGGCTCACCGGCGCCAGGCGGGCGATCATGCTCTCGCGGAAGTACCGCTCCACGTCGAATTCCTTGGCATAGCCCATGCCGCCGTGCGCCATCACCGCCGCCTCGCAGGCGTGGAAACCGGCCTCGCCGCCCAGGTACTTCGCCGCATTGGCCTCCGCCCCGCACTCGCGGCCGGCGTCGTAGAGCGCGGCGGCCTTGAAGGCCATCAGGTTGGCCGCCTCCAGCTCCGCCCAGGCCTTGGCCAGCGGGTGCGCCACGCCCTGGTTCTGGCCGATCGGGCGGCCGAACACGACGCGCTCCTTCGCATAAGCCGCCGCCCGCTTCAGCGCCGCGCGGCCCAGCCCGACGGCCTCCACCGCCACCAGCACCCGCTCGGGGTTCAACCCCTCCAGCAGGTAGTAGAACCCGCGCCCCTCCTCGCCCACCAGGGCGTCGGCCGGCACGTGCAGGTCGTCGATGAAGACGGCATTCGACTCGATCGCCTTGCGCCCCATCTTCGGGATCGGCGTCGCCTGGATCTTCGCCCGGTCGAAGTCGACGTAGAACAGGCTGATCCCGTCGGTGGCCTTCTTCACCTCGGCCTTCGGCGTGGTGCGGGCCACGATCAGCATCTTGGTCGCCCGCTGCGCCATGGTCGTCCACATCTTGCGGCCGGAGATGACGTAGCCCTCGTTGGTGCGCACCGCCTTGGTGGTCAGGCTGGTGGTGTCCAGCCCGGCGTTCGGCTCGGTCACCCCGAAGCACATCCGGTCCTCGCCGGAGATCAGGCGGGGGATCAGCTTCAGCTGCTGTTCCCGCGTGCCGAACTTCACCAGCGGCATGGGACCGAAGATGTTCAGGTGGATGGCGCTGGCCCCCGAGAACCCCGCTCCGCTCTCGGCCACGGCCTGCATGGCGATCGCCGCCTCGGTCACCCCCAGGCCCGACCCGCCCAGCTCGGTCGGCATCGCCGCGCCCAGCCAGCCCGCCTCGCACATGGCCGCCACGAACTCCTCAGGGAAGCGCCCCGTCTCGTCGGTCTTGCGCCAGTACTCGGCGTCGAAGCGGGCGCACAGCTTCAGCACCCCGTCGCGGATCGCCTGCTGCTCCTCGGTGAACCAGAAGCCGTTCGTCATGTCCTGAACCTCGCAGGGTCTAGCCGCGCGCCATAGGGGCCCGGATCGCCTCCCGTCACGCAAGCCGCCACCACCTGCGCCACCAGCGGCGCCAGCAGCCAGCCGTTGCGCCGCGCGCCCGTCGCCAGCACGACGCCCGGCGTGGCGCTCCAGCCGGCCAGCGGCAGGCCGTCCGGCGTGGCGGCGCGGACACCGGCCGCCAGCTCGAACCGCGCCTCGTGCAGCTTCGGGAACAGCCTCACCCCGGCCGCCAGCAGCGGCGCGGCCACCGTGAAGTCCGTCGCGCCGTCGCGGCGCCCCGGCTCCATCGTCGCCCCGATCGCCAGCGCCGCCTCGCCGGGCGTGGCATAGGCGCCGTCGGTGCGGATCGTGATCCCGGAAGAGGCCCCTGGGATCCGCACGATCTGGCCCTTGATCGGCATCAGCTCCACCAACTCCGGCGCGATCGCCGCCAGCTCTGTCGCCGCGCCGGTCGCGATCACCAGGACGTCGGCGTCCCCCCGCGCCGTCACCCGCTCGCGCCGGAACACGACGCCCGCCGCCTCCGCCGCCGACCGCAGCGCCGGCATCGCCCCCTGCGGATCGACGCGCCAATCCTCGCGGGTCATCAACGCCCGTCCCGCCTTCGACGACAGCCCCGGGGCCAGCGCCTGCGCCGTCGACGGTGGGATCTCGGTCGCCGCCATGCCCAGCGCGCCCAGCCCGGCCGCCACGCCTGCCAGCCAGGCGTCCGGCCCCACCGCCAGCGCGCCCGCACGGTCCAGCGCCACGCCCGTCCGCGCCGCCAGTCCGGGCCACAGGTCGCGGCCCGCCATCAGGAGGTCGAAGTGCGGCCGCGCCGCGGCGTCCAGCACCGCCTCGAACACCGGCGCGATCATTCCCGCCGCCACGGTCGAGGCGTTGTCCGGTCCGCCGGGATCGCACACGGTCACCGCGCAGCCGGCCCGGGCCAGCGCCAGCGCACTCGCCAGGCCCAATACGCCCGCGCCGGCGATCGTCACCCTGGTCGTCACTGCGTCCCGCTCATGCCTCTAACCACCCGCTCGCCGGCCGAAAATCAAGGCCGGGTGGACGGCCTCGCCCGCGCCGCCTAGCTTCCCACCCGAACCGGCCTTGCGGGGTATTGCGCCGGCGACGCAATCCAGCAATGGACGCGTACGCCGCCTCCTGTAGAAGAGCCGGTATGTTTGGGGAGGGGACCCGCACTTGATACGCGACTTCCTGGTCTGGATGGCCAAGTTCGGCAAAGGGCCGGGCGAATACGACCCATCGTGGAGCGACCTGCTCGCCAGCTCGCTCAACTTCTGGGGCCTCCTGGAAGGAACCCACGTGCTCACACTGATGCTGTTCGCCGGCACCATCTTCGTCGTGGACCTGCGGCTCCTGGGTCTGATCTTCAAGAAGACGCCGGTGTCGGTGGTCAGCGACCGGATCCTGCCGCTGACGATCTTCGCCATGGTGCTGATGATCACCACCGGCGTGGCGCTCTTCTTCGCCAAGCCTTTGCTTTATTATCATAATGTCTGGTTCCGGCTGAAGCTGGTGTTCCTGGCGGCGGCCTTCATCAACATCATCGTCTTCCACTTCCGGGTGCAGCGGAACATGGCCGCCTGGGACGCCGCGCCCAAGCCACCGGCCTCGGCGCGGGTGTCAGCCGCCGTATCGCTGCTCTGCTGGATCCTGGTGATCTCCTTCGGTCGCTTCATTGCCTACGACTGGTACAACTGCGGCAAGCCCCTGCCCGACTGGGCCAACGCAATCGAGGAGTGCAAGACCTCCGAGACCGGCGCCCTCGACCTGAAGGGGAACCCGCTATGAGCCTGGCGCCTCAGGACCTCTTCCCCCACGTTGCCGACTGGGTGGCCAACCTCGACGACGTCTTCCCGGGCAAGCCGATCAAGGATTCGGTCTACCTGTTCGCCGTGCTCGAGGTGGGGCACGTGCTGTCGCTGGTCGTCCTCGGCGGCTCCGCCATCCTGTTGAACCTGCGCCTGATCGGCGTCGGCCTGAACGACGAGCCGCCCTCCGAGATCCACCGCAACATGCGCGGCTGGATGTGGGCCGGCGTCATCGGCATCCTGATCACCGGCCTGCTGATCGGGTCGGCCAACGCCGAGCGCCTCTACACCTCGGGCGCCTTCTCCGCGAAGATGCTGGGCCTGCTGGCCGGCCTGATCCTGACCTTCGGCGTCACCCTTCCGGCGGCGCGGGCCGACGGACAGCTGGGCGTCGGCGGACGGCTGGTGGGGATCGTCGGCGTGGCGGTCTTCCTGCTGGCGATCTACGTCTTCCTGGTCGCCAAGCTCTCGAACCCCGGCCTCTGGCACGTGATCAGCGCCGCAGCCCTGATCGTGCTGTTCGCCGCCCGCGGCCTGACCCGGATCATCTACCTGGGCGTCATGCTGGCGATGATCGCCGCCCAGCAGGTGCTCACCCACATCGTCTACAAGGCCGACGACTACGCGCACCTGGACCCCGTCAACAAGGCCTTCGCCTGGGCGTTCCTGGGCGTGATCCTGCTGGCCGCGGTGATCTCGGCCGTCGCCTCCGGCCGCGGGCGCGAGGCCAGCCCGCTGGTCAAGGGCCTGGCCTTCGCCGCCATCCTGGTCTGGGTCATGACCGCCGCCGCGGGTCGCTGGCTGGCGTTTGCCTAGGCGCCATTCCCTCCCCTCAGAGGGGAGGGAATGCATTACCCGCGGTGTGCCGGTCGCCCCAGCCCTGGTGCCACGCCGGTTCGCCGGCGTAGCGGGCCGCCAGGAAGTCGACGAACGCGCGCACCTTGGCGGCCAGGTGCCGCGCGTGCGGATAGACCGCATACACGTGGATCAGCTCCGGCTCGAAGTTGCAGAGGATCGGCGTGAGGCGCCCCGCCCGCAGTTCCTCCGCCGCCGCGAAGGCCGGCGAGCGGGCGACGCCGAAGCCGGCCACCGCCGCCGCCACGCAGGCCTCCGCACCGTTGAACCGCAGCCGCCCGTGCACCCGCACCTCGCGCACGTCGCCGTGCGGCCCGAAGCGCCAGACGGTGGCGTCGCGCACGTTGGTGTCGAGGATCGCCTCGTGGCGCGACAGGTCCTCCAGCGCCTGCGGCACGCCGTGGCCGGCCAGGTAGTCGGGCGAGGCGCAGGTCACCATCCGCACCGCCGCCAGCCGCTTGGCCACCAGGCTCGAGTCGGTGAGGTGGCCGATGCGCACCGCCACGTCGAACCCCTCCTCCACCAGGTTCACCATTCGGTCGGAAAAGCTGACGTCCAGCTGCACCTCGGTGCAGCCCGCGGCGAAGTCCAGCAGCGCCGGGGTCAGCTGGTTCTTGCCGAACGACACCGGGGCCGAGACCTTCAGGAGGCCGCTGGGCCCGCTCCGCTCGCGCACCGACCCCTCCAGGGCGTCGAACCCGTCCAGCAGCTCCCGGGCCCGCTCCAGATAAGCCTGGCCGGTGTCCGTCAGCGACACGTCCCGCGTGGTGCGGTTCAAGAGGCGCGCGTCCAGCCGGTTCTCCAGCCGCGCCACCAGCTTGGAGATCTGCGCCGGCGACACCGACAGCTTGCGCGCGCCCTGCGTGAAACTGCGCGCGTCGGCGACGGCGGTGAAGGCGCGGATCTCGTCCAGGCGGTCCATCTGAGCCTTTCGGGCGATTATTTCCTGCGAGGAGACACTCTTCTCCGTATTGGCTCGATTATCAACGGGAGAGGTCGCGACCATCTTCGCCTCACGCCGCTGAACACGGCGACGACATTCCCTCTCGCAAGGACCAACACCATGACCCAACCCCGCACCGTCGCCGTCCTGGTCGGCTCGCTCCGCAAGGAGTCCGTGAACCGCAAGACGGCCGAGGCGCTCGCCGCGCTCGCCCCGCACCTGACGTTCAACTTCATCGAGATCGGCGACCTGCCGTTCTTCGACCAGGACCTGGAACTCGATCCGCCGGCGCAATGGGTGCGCTTGCGCAAACAGATCGCCGCCGCCGACGCGGTGCTGTTCGTGACGCCCGAGTACAACCGCGGCCTGCCGGCGGTGCTGAAGAACGCCATCGACGTCGCCTCGCGCCCCTACGGCCAGTCCGTCTGGAACGGCAAGCCCGCGGCGATCGTCAGCGTCACCATCGGCAGCCAGGGCGCGATCCTGGCCAACCACCAGCTGCGCCAGTCGCTCATGTTCCTGAACATGCCGACCCTGCAGCAGCCGGAAGCCTACATCTCCAGCGCGCTCAGCCTGTTCGACGACAAGGGCGAGTTGATCAACGACAGCACCACCGAGTTCCTCCGCGCCTACGGCCAGGCCTTCACCGCCTGGGTCGACAAGGTGATCGACGACACCCCGGCCGCGAAGGCGGCGTAGTTCCCCAGTCCGGCAGCGCGGTTCCCCCGCCGCTCTGCGCCCGGCTTGCGCTGCATCAAGGCGCAGGCGGCGGAATGGTCCCAGGAGTTGACCACATCATGACCCTGCCCACCGTCTACCTCCCCCATGGCGCAGGCCCCTGCTTCTTCATGGAGTGGCAGAGGGGTCCGGCCGACACCTGGGACCGCACCGCCGACTACCTGCGCGGCCTGATCGCCAGCCTGCCCGAGCGCCCGAAGGCCATCCTGGTGGTCTCCGGGCACTGGGAAGCGCCGGCCTTCACCGTCGGCACGGCCCGCTGGCCCGAACTGAACTTCGACTACTACGGCTTCCCGGAGAGCACCTACCAGCTCACCTTCGGCGCCCCCGGTTCGCCGGGCCTGGCGCGGCGGATCCGGACCCTGCTGGCCAACGCCGGCCTGCCCGCGGCGGAAGACGCCGAGCACGGCTGGGACCACGGGGTGTTCGTGCCGCTGAAGCTGATCACGCCCGAGGCCGACATCCCGGTCGTGCAGCTCTCGCTGCAGGCCGGCCTCGACCCCGCGCTGCACCTGGCCGCCGGCCGCGCGCTCGCCCCCCTGCGGGACGACGGCGTGCTGATCGTGGGGTCCGGGATGAGCTGGCACAACATGCGCGGCTTCACGCCGGACTTCACCGAGCGGTCGATCACCTTCGACGCCTGGCTGGAGGGCGCGGTCAGCGACCCCGTCCGCCGCGAGGCCGCCCTCGCCCACTGGGACCAGGCCCCCTACGGCCGCGACGCCCACCCGCGCGAGGAACACCTGCTGCCCCTGATGGTCGCCGCCGGCGCCGCCACGGGCGAACCCGGCCGCATCGCCTTCCGCGACCAGGTCATGGACGTGGTCGTCTCGGCCGTCGAATTCGGCCGCGCGGCCTGAACGAGCTCTAGCGAGAGGGACCGGAGACCTTCAGCCTACCTCCCGGCGCTCACACACCCGCCGCCCGAAGGTCTCCGGATCTCGCCCGATTGCGCACATTCCCTCCCCTCCAAGGGGTGGGAATACGCCCTACGCCACCGCGCTCGCGTCCGTCTCGCCCACCCCGCCGTCCACCGCGCGCTGCACGGCCTCGTACAGCCGCTGCGCCTCGATCGGCTTGGCGACGAAGGCGTCCATGCCGGACTGCAGGTACTCGGCGATCTGGTGGCTCATCGCGTTGGCGGTCAGCGCCACGATCGGCGTCCGCGCCCGGCCCTGCGAACGTTCGCGCGTGCGGATCAGGGCGGTGGCGGTCGGGCCGTCCATCACCGGCATCTGCACGTCCATCAGGATCACGTCCCAGGGTTCGCGCTCCCAGGCCTCCACCGCCTCGCGGCCGTCGGAGACGATCTCGGGCTCGATGCCGACCTGGGCCAGCAGGGTGCGCAGCACCAGCTGGTTCATGCTGTTGTCCTCGGCCGCCAGCAGGCGGATCGGACGCGACTCGCGCGGCTGGGCCTTTACTTTGGACCGGGCGGGCGCCTTTGGCTTCGGCGCGGCGCGCGCGACTTTCCTCAGCGGCAGCATCACCGTGAAGGTCGAGCCCATGCCCGGCGCGCTGGTGGCGCTGATCGTGCCGCCCATCAGTTCGGCCAGCTCGCGGCAGATGGCGAGGCCCAGGCCGGTGCCGCCGAACCGCCGCGTGGTCGACACGTCGGCCTGCTCGAACTTCTGGAACAGGTTTTCCAGCGCCTTGGGCGTCATGCCGATGCCGCTGTCGAACACCGTCAGCGACAGGCCGTCACGCTCGCGGGCGATGCGCACCTTCACCCCGCCCTTCTCGGTGAACTTCAGGGCGTTGGAGACCAGGTTCCACAGGATCTGGCGCACCCGCACCTGGTCGCCCTCGTAGACGCCGTGCGCCGCCTTATCCAGGCTGAGCTCGAAGCGCAGGCCCTTGGTGTCGGCGATGGCGGTGAAGGTGGCGTGGACGGTCTTGGCCAGTGCGCCCAGCTCGAACTGGGTGTGCTCCAGCTGCAGCTTGCCGGCCTCGATCTTCGACAGGTCCAGCACGTCGTTGAGGATCGCCAGGAGGCTCTCGCCCGACTGGTGGATCACCTCCAGCCGCTCCCGCTGCGTCGCCGTCAGGTCGGGCTCGGCGGCCATCGCCTGAGCCATGCCCAGCACGCCGTTCAGGGGCGTGCGGATCTCGTGGCTCATGGTGGCGAGGAAGGCGCTCTTGGCGCGGTTGGCGGCCTCCGCCTCCTCCTTGGCCTGCACCAGCGCCTGCTCGGCGGCCTTGCGGGCGGTGATGTTGCGCAGCGCGCCGACCAGGCGGATCGGCTTGCCGTCCTCGTTGGCGATCAGCTTGGCCGTGCCCGAGGTCCAGACGTCGGTCCCGTCCTCACGCAGCACCCGGTATTCCGGCTGATAGGGCGCGCCGGTTTCGGCGTGGTGCGCCCACTGGGCCTGCACCGAGGCCAGGTCGCGCGGATCGGTCGTGCACCAGATGTCGCGCGCCAGCTCCTGGTAGGTGAAGTCGCGGTCGAAGAAGACCGTCTCGTCGCCCACCTTGATCAGCTCGTGGCGGACGAAGTCCATCTCGTAGACGTAGAGGTCGGCGATCTCGAGCGCGAGCCGCAGCCGCTCCTCGGACCGCTCGCTCCGCTCGAGCGCCTCGATGATGTGGCTGATGTCGTAGGAGGTGATGATCAGGCCGCCGACCGCGCCGTCATGGTCGTACCAGGGCGCCAGCTCCACCTTCACCCAGCCCGTGCCGCCGCCCTGCAGCGGAATCTTCAGCCGCTCCACCGAATGGGTATGGCCCTTCAGACAGTGGGTGATGCCCTCGCGCCATTGTTCGAACATGTCGGGCCGAAGCTCGAACAGGGTCTTGCCGATGACGGGCTTGTCCTTCAGGCCGCGGGCCTCGATCCACGGCGGGCTGGCGTAGAGCAGCCGCGCCTCGCGGTCGGTCAGCACCATCGACAGCGGCATCGCGTTCACGATCGCGGCCATGGTCCGCTCGTAGCCGGCCGAGGCGCGCCGGGCCTTCACCCGCGTCCATTCGTCGGCGACGAAGTCGGCGAGGTCCTGCAGGCGGGCGGCCAGGGTGCGGTCGTACGCCCGCGGCTCCAGGCCCGCGACCCACAGCGCGCCCGGCGTCGAGCCGTCCTCCAGCCGGATCGGCGCACCGGCATAGAACCGGACGTGCGCCACCGTGACGGCCGCGTCGTCGCGGAAGCGCGGGTCGGCGGCGGTGTCCTCGACCCAGAGCGCCTCGCCCAGGCGCATCACCTCATGGACGCCGGCGGCCTCGCCGGGCAGGTTCTCGCCACCCGGGCGCGAGCGCCACAGGCCGCGCTTGCTCACCAGGGTGACCTGGGCGTCGACATTGCCGAACATCGAGCGCGCCAGCCGCGTGGCGCGATCGAAGATCGGGCCGGACTGTTCCAGTCCCGGCGGCATCGTCTCTGCGCTTTTTGCGCGCTCGGCGGTCATTTAGGCCCCCAGGGGCGCACGCCGTTGTGGCCCCGAACGCGTAGTCTGCCCCCTGGTAGGTTAAGCTCGACTTTAAATAACCACGTTCTGTCGAGAACTCAGATGGTGCAGCACGATCCCGCTGGTGGTCGCCACGTTCAGGGAATCGAAGCCGCCCGCCATGGGGATGCGCACCGTCCGCACCCGCGCCAGCACGTCGGCCGGCAACCCCGGTCCCTCCGCCCCGAACAGCACCGCCGCCCGCGGGCCGAGGCTCAGGTCGCCCAGCACCGTGTCGCCCGCCGGCGACAGGGCGCAGGCCTCGAACCCGGCAGCCTCCAGCCGGTCCAGCATCGCGTGCGCCGACCCGGCCCGCGCCGAGGGCAGGGTCAGGGCCGCCCCCACGCTGACCCGGATCGCCTTGCGGTACAGGGGGTCGCAGCAGCTGTCGTCCAGCAGCACGCCGGCCGCTCCGAACGCCGCGGCGTTGCGGAAGACGCCGCCCATGTTGTCGTGGTTGGCGATCCCCACCAGGCCCACCACCAGCGCCCGGCCCGCCGGCAGGCCGGCGATCAGCGCCTCGGCTCCGAGGCTCGGCCGCCGAACCAGCGCCAGGATCCCGCGGTGGATCGGGAAGCCGACCACCTGGTCCATGGCCGCCTGCCCCGCCGCATAGACCGGCGTCGCGGGCGGCAAGCCGGCCAGCACGTCCGCCAAGCTCTCGACCCTGTGCGCCGCGACCAGCACCGAGACGACGGCGCCGGGATCGGCGGCGATCGCCTTCTCCAGCACCACCCGGCCCTCGGCGACGTAGAGACCCTCGCGCCCCGCCAGATCCCGCTCGCGCACGGCCCGATAGGGCTCCAGTTGCGGGTCGTCCGCGCTCTCGATCGCGACCGCTACCAGATCTTCACCCGCTGGGCCGGCTCCAGGTACAGCTTCTGCCCGGGCTTCACCTCGAACGCCGGGTACCAGGCGTCCTGGTTGCGCACGGTCAGCGCCCGGTAGGGGGCGGCGGCATGCACGTCGGTGACCACCTGCCGCCGCAGCGCAGCCTCGCGGAACTTGGCCCGGTAGTTCTGCGCCCAGGCCAGGAAGAACCGCTGCTCGGCGGTGAACCCGTCGATCACCGGCGGCGGCGCGCCCTTCAGCGACAGCCGATAGGCGTCCCACGCCGTCGCCAGCCCGGCTACGTCGGCGATGTTCTCGCTCGAGGTCTGCTGGCCGTTGATGTGCAGCCCCGGCAGCGGCTCGTAGGTCGAGTACTGGTCGGCCAGCTGCTTGGCGCGCGCCTGGAAGGCGGCCATGTCCTGCGGCGCCCACCAGTTCTTCAGGTTGCCGTTCAGGTCGAACAGCGCCCCGATGTCGTCGAAGCCGTGGCTCACCTCGTGGCCCAGCACGCCCCCGACCGCGCCGTAGTTCACCGCCGCGTCGGCGTTCGGATCGAAGAACGTCGGGGCCAGGATCGCCGCCGGGAAGGTCACCGAGTTCTGGCTCGGCGCGAACAGGGCGTTCACCGTCTGGGGCGTCATGAACCACTCGTCGCGGTCCACCGGCCGGCCCAGCTTGGCGACGTTACGGCGGTAGTCGAACAGGCTGGCGCGGGCCTGGTTGCCATAGGCGTCGCCGCGCACGACCTGCAGGCCCGAATAGTCCCGCCACTTGTCAGGATACCCGACCATCACGTGGAAATTGGACAGCTTTTTCTTGGCCTGCACCTTGGTCTCGGCGCTCATCCAGTCCACCCGGTCCAGCCGCTGGGCGAACGCCTTCAGGACATTGTCGGCCATCTCCTTGGCCTGGGCCTTGGCCTCCGGCGGGAAGTAGCGCTCGACGTACAGCTTGCCGATCGCCTCCCCCAGCGCGCTCGACGTCTGGGCCACGCCGCGCTTCCAGCGCTCCTGCTGCTGCGGGGTCCCGCTCATCGCCTGGCCGTTGAACGCGAAGTTCTCGTCCACGAAGGCCTTGGACAGGAACGGCGCCCCGGTCTCCACCGCATGGAACGCCAGGTAGTCCTTCCACGCCTGGATCGGCTGGCTGCCCGCCAGCTTCGACATGCCGGCGACGGCGGTCGCCTGCCAGGCCCCGAACCGCGGCTGGTCGTTCATGCCCGCGGCGGTCAGGAACGCGGTCCAGTCCAGCCCGGGCGCCTTCTTGGCCAGGTCGCCGCGGAGCCAGACGGTGTTGCCTTTGGCGACGTCGTTGGTCTCGTCCACCGAGACGTGGGTCCTGGCGATGGCGGTCTCCAGCGCCATCACCCGCTTGGCCCGGGCCTCGGGCTCGCTGAACCCGGCCAGCCGCAGCATGTTGGCCACGTGGGCCTCGTACTTGCCGCGCAGCTCGACGTAGCGCGCGTTGGTCCCGAGGTAATATTCCCGGTCCGGCATCCCCAAGCCGCCCTGTAGCAGGTACGGCCGGTACATGGTGGTGTCGTTCAGGTCCTCGGCCACCCAGAGGCCCAGGATGTGCGGCGTGTAGTAGTTGGTGGCGTTCAGTACATCGACGTCGGCGCGGATCGTGCCGCCCAGCGCCGCCGACAGGTCCTTGCGGGTCTTGATCGCGGCGATCGCGTCCAGCTCCGGCTTCAGCGGCGCCGCGCCCAGCTGCTCGATCCGGTCGGCGTCCATGAAGGTCGCGAAGTAGTCGCCGATCTTGCGGGCCTCGGAGCCTTCCGCCCCGCCGCTCTTCGCCGAGTCCTCGATGATTCCGCGGATCCGCGCCGAGGTCTTCTCGGCGATCACCACGAAGCTGCCCAGGCTGGAGCGGTCCGCCGGGATCTCGGTGGTGTCCACCCAGTGGCCGACGGCATAGCGGAAGAAGTCGTCGCCGGGCGCGACCGACTTGTCCATGCCATCCACATTGAAGCCGAACGTCCCGATTTCCGGCTTGGGCCGGGGCGGAGCAGGCGGCAGCGCAGGCGGGGCCTCGGCGACCGGCGCGGGCGCCGCGGCCGGCGCCTCCTTCGGCATGGTCGCGCAGGCGGAGACGAGGACGGCGGCCGAAGCGGCGGCCAGCAGGCGAAGGTGCATACGGAAGCGACTCCCACAGGCGCGGTCCCGCCGCGCACGATTTTGCCGCTTCTTACACTCCTGGCGGCACATGGCGAGCGTGCAGGCGGCGCGATGCGATCAACGGTCCCCTGTCGTCTCCCGAACGCGCACGATCACCGACTGGCTGGCGCTGGCCATCAGCTCGCCGTCCTGGCTCCACAGGTACATCACCCCGTGCCCGAAGCCGCCGTGCACGCCCACGATGCGGATGTCGCACAGCACCCAGTCGGTGGGCACGATCCGGCGGATGCGCAGGGTGTTGTCCAGGCTGTTGCCGCCCGCGTTCTTGCCTAGCGCGGTGCCGATCCCCTGCGGCACGAAGTCGGCCATGATCGCCAGCATCGTGGAGTCGATCGCCAGGTTCTCGCGCGGCCGCGCCCACAGCAGGCTGCGCCCGTCAGGCTCGGGGTTGCCCTCCCGGTCCAGGCCGCGCCGGCCCTTCACCACGCGCACGTCCAGGCGGCTGTGCAGCCCCTCGCTGGCCGCGCGCCAGTGCTCGGAAGGGTCGCAGTCCTCGGGCGGCGGCGCCTCCGGCCGGTCGGTCCAGTGCTGCGAATAGGGGCTGTCGCGGCTGCCCAGCGCCGCGTTGACGGTGATGATCTCCTTGTCGCCCACGTGGCTGACCACCCGGGCCTGGGTGTTGTACTTGCCCTCCACCGGCGTCCAGACGTCGATATCCACCACGCTGCCGGGCCGCGCATAGCTCAGGTACTGCGCTGTCGCCCAGATCAGCGGCCGCTCGCAGGTCCGCTCCATCGCCGCCACCGCCGACGCCATCCCCACCCCGCCGAACATGAACAGGTTGTCCGGCGGGCCGACGCAGATCGACGTCGTCACCGGCAGGTACCAGCGGTGCGGATTGTGTGTCGGCTTGAGGTCGAAGAAGAGCTTGTCCATGGCCCACCTGAAACCCTGTCACGGCCCCGCTTGCAAGGGTCGATCACGCCTGCGCGAACCCGCGTCTGGCCGGCGCCTGGATACGTATTCCTAACCACGAACCTTAAGCCTGAAGTGACGGCTGGGATTTACGATAACCGCTGACATGTTCGCGCCGACCGCCAGCACGCTCCGGGCCGCCGCCCTGCCCCGACCCGTGTACATCGGGCTGGCGACGGTGATGGGCGTCATCGTGCTGGCCCTGTCGCTCAGCCCGCTCGCCGAACCCTTCCTGGCCCGCGTGCTGCTGTTCTACGCCGGCACTTCGGCCGCCTACATCCTGATGCCGTTCGTGCGCCGCGCGGACATCCCGCTGGTGGCCGCCTGGGTGGTGCTGTTGAGCGAGCTGGCGCCCTGCGTCATCGGCCAGCTGATCTCGCCGACCAAGGTGACCGCGGATGCGCTGGGCGTGGCCATGGCCACCGCCCCGATCTTCATCGCCCGCCTGCGCCAGGTCCTCCAGGGCGACACCCGCCCCACCGGCCGCCGCGCCTCCGAACGCGGTTAGCCCGCCGCGCCGCGCCGCGGCGAGTCAGTCTCGAACCACGGACATATCCAGAAACACACAGAAAGCTGGAGGCGAACGGACCGCGGCGCCCGCCTAATGCTGGGCTTTCTGTGTGTTTCTGGATCTGTCCGTGGTCTTGTAAATGGGGAGCCTCCGCTGTCGCGGAGTCTCGGTTCAGCTCCGGGTGAACACCGGGTCCTTGCGTTCGCGGAAGGCCGCCACCGCCGCCTTGTGGTCGTTGGACTTGCGCAGGACGCGGACCGCCGGCCCCAGCATCGCGTTGGCTTCCTCGGGCGACATGTCCACCGCCCGGTTGGCCGTGCGCTTGGTGGCCTCCACCGACAGCGGCGCACGGCTGGCGATCCGCTCGGCCAGCGCGATCGCCGCGGCCCGCAGCGCGTCCGGCGCATGCAGCCCCGTCACCAGGCCGTAGCGCTCCGCCGTCTCGGCGTCGTGCGGCGAACCGGTCAGCAGCATCGCCTTGGCCCGGCTCACCCCGATCAGCCGCGGCAGCCGGTAGGTCGAGGCCATCAGCCCCACGTTCACCCCGGCGCAGACGAACTTCGCCTCGGTCGAGGCGATACGCAGGTCGCAGCACAGCGCCAGCTCGAAGCCGCCGCCGACGCACCAGCCGTTCACCGCCGCGATCACCGGGACCCGCGTGGCCTCCAGCCGGTCCAGCAGCCGGCCGAACCCGGCGAGGTCCTCGCCCTGCGGGCCCACGCTCTTCAGGTCGTCGCCGGCGCAGAATGAACGCCCCCGGCCGGTCACGATCAGGCAGCGCAGTTCGTCGTGCGTCTCCACCTGGTCCAGCGCCGCCATGAAGGTCTCGCGCATCTCCACGCCCAGCGGGTTCATCGGCGGGTTGTCGATCTCCAGCAGCATCACCGCGGGGCTGATCGTCTCGACGTGCACCGTGCCGCTCAAGCGGAGGCCTCCTTGCGTTCGGTGGCCGCCGCGCCGGTCGCGATCAGCCGCTCGATCTCGGTTTCCGAATAGCCGGCCTCGGCCAGCACCGCGCGGGTATCCTGCCCCACGTCGCCCGGCCCGCGGCTGAGCGCCACCGGCGTGTCGTGCATCTTGATCGGCGTACGCACGAAGCGCCGTCCGCCGACCTCGGCCAGCAGGCCGCGCGCCTTCACCTGCGGATCGTCCCAGGCCTGGGCGATGGTGTTGAGTGGGCCGGCCGGCACGCCGACGGCCTCCAGGCGCTCCAGCCAGTACGCGCCCGGCTGCCGCGCAAGGATCGCCTCCAGCCGGGCCTGCAGGGCGTCGCGGTTCTTCATCCGGCCGGCCGGGCTGTCGAAGCCCGCTTCGGTCAGCAGGCCCGGCTCTTCCAGCGCCTCGCAGAACCGCTTCCACAGCCGCTGGCTGTTCACGCCCACCACGATGTGCCCGTCCTGGGTCTTCAGCGGTTCGTAGGGCGCCGCCAGCCGATGGCGCGCGCCGTTGCGCTCCGCCACCTGGCCGGTCGACAGGTACATGCCCGTCTCCCAGATCGTGTAGGCCAGCGCCGACTCGAACAGCGACGTCTCCACATGCTGGCCCTTGCCCGTCACATGCCGGTTCTGCAGCGCGGCCAGCACTCCCACGGCGGCGAACACCCCGGCGTTCAGGTCCGAGATCGGCACGGCCGTGGAGCACGGCGTGTCGCTCCCCGCCTCGCCCACGAAGCTCATCAGGCCGCTCATCGCCTGGGTTACGAGGTCGAAGCCGCCCCGCTCCCGGTACGGCCCGTCCAGCCCGAAGCCGGAGACCGAGCAATAGACCAGCCGCGGGTTGATCGCCGCCAGCCGCTCGTAGCCCAGGCCCATCCTGTCCATCGAGCCCGGCCGGTAGTTCTCCACGAACACGTCCGCCGTCGCGGCCAGCTTGCGCACCACGTCCGCCCCAGCCTCTGTGCTCAGGTCCAGCGCGATCGCCCGCTTGTTGCGGTTCACGTAGTCGAAGGCGCGGAAGGCGTCGGCGCGCGCGCCCAGCATGCCCCGCGTGGACTCTCCCGTGGGCGGCTCGATCTTGATGACGTCCGCGCCCAGGTCGGCCAGCACCAGCGAGCAATAGGCGCCCGCGATCACATGGGTGCAGTCCAGCACCTTGAGGCCGGCCAGGGCCCCCTGGGGCGCGCCCGCCATCAGAAGTTGGCCCGCCGCGAGATCGCCCCGTCGACCACCATGTTGATCCCGGTCGTGAACGCCGAGCGCGGGCTGGCCAGGAACACCGCCGCGGCGGCCACTTCCTGCGGGGTCGCCATGCGTCCGGTCGGGTTGCGCGCGATCATCTGGTCGAAGAAGGCCGGCATTCCCTGCTTCACACGCCCCCAGACGCCGTCTTCGAAGAACACCGTCCCCGGCGAGACCACGTTGCAGCGAATCTTCTTCGGCGCATTGGCACGCGCCAGGCCCTTGGCGAAGTGGATCTGCGCCGCCTTCATCGCCCCATAGGCGTCCGGCCCGTCGGCCTCCGCCGCCGAGATCGACGAGGTGATCAGGAACGCCGCGTCCCCCTTCTCGGCCGCCGCCTTCTCCAGGAACGGCCGCGCGGCGTCGAACGTGCGCACCGCGCCCAGGATGTCGATGTCGAACATCGCCTTCCAGGTGTCCTCGCCGTTGCCGTTGACCAGGGCCGAGGCGTTGGAGACCAGCACGTCGATCCCGCCCAGGGTCTCGCCGGCCTTGGTCACGAACGCCTTCAGCGCCGCTCCGTCGGCGATGTCGACCACCTGGCCGAACGCCCTGACCCCCTTGGCCTCCAGCGCCTTGACCGTCTCTGCGACCTGATCGGCGTTGCGGGCGCAGATGGCGACATTGGCGCCCTCGTCGGCGAACGCCTCGGCCATCGCGCGGCCGATCCCCCGCGTCGCCCCGGTCACCACCGCCGTCTTGCCCTTGAGCTGCAGGTCCATCGCGTCTCTCCCAATCTCGTTGGGCGGGACCCTGCCCGAAACGTCAGCTGTCGAACAAGTGTTCGTATCGCTGCCGCAGCAGGTTCTTCTGCACCTTGCCCATGGCGTTGCGCGGCAGGTCGTCCACGAAGACAATCCGTTTCGGCGTCTTGTAGGCCGCCAGTTGCTCACGGGCCTGCGCGATCATCGCCGCCTCGTCCCCGGCCCCTATCACCACCGCCACCACGCCCTCGCCGAAGTCGCGGTGCGGACAGCCGATCACCGCGCTCTCGGTGACGCCGGGCAGTTCGTCCAGTACCAGTTCGATCTCCTTGGGATAGACGTTGTAGCCGCCCGAGATGATCAGGTCCTTGGCCCGCCCGGAGATCCACACGCGGCCGTCGGCGTCCTGCCGACCCACATCGCCGGTGATGAAGAAGCCGTCGGCGGTGAACTCCTCGGCGGTCTTCTCCGGCATCCGCCAGTAGGCGGAGAACACGCTGGGCCCGCGGATCTGGATGACGCCCGTCTCCTCCCCGCCGCCGATCCGCAGTTCCACGCCCGGCAGCGGATAGCCCACCGAGCCGCCGATCCGCTCGCCGTGCAGCGGGTTCGTGGTGATGATCACCGCCTCGCTCATCCCATAGCGCTCCAGGATCCGCTGCCCGGTGCGTTCCTCGAACTCCGCGAACGTCGACGGCAGCAGCGGCGCCGACCCGCAGATGAACACCCGCACGCCGTCGGCCTTGGCGCGAGTGAACCCCGGGTTGCCCAGGAGGCGCGTGTAGAAGGTCGGCACCCCCATCATCACCGTCGCGCGGTCCAGCCCGGCCAACACTTCGGCGTCGGCGAACTTGGGCAGCCAGACCATCGGACACCCGCTCAGCAGCGCACAGTGCAGCGCCACGAACAGTCCGTGGACATGGAAGATCGGCAGCGCGTGCAGCAGCACGTCGTCCGGCGTGAAGCCCCAGGCCTCGTGCAGCGCCAGCGCATTGGCCGCCAGCGCCCCGTGGCTCAGCATCGCCCCCTTCGAGCGGCCCGTGGTGCCGGAGGTGTAGATCAGGCTGGCCAGGTCGCCGTCGTCCCGCGCCACCGTCCGGGCCACAGGCGGCGCCGACGCCGCCTCGGCCACCCAGGCCGGCGGGTGGGTGATAAACACCTTCGGCTCCGCGTCCCCCAGGAAGTAGGCGACCTCGGCCTCGGTATAGGCGCTGTTCAGCGGCAGGTAGACCGCCCCAGCCTTCAGCACACCGAGGTAGACCATGATGCTCTCAGGGCTCTTCTCGGCCTGCAGCGCCACCCGGTCGCCCGGCCCGACGCCCTCGCCCACCAGCCGCCCCGCCACCGCCGCCGCCCCGGCCTCCAGCGCGCCGTAGCTGATCTCGCTTCCGTCGCTCAGAAGAAAGCAGGGCTTCGAACGGTCGGCCGGGAAGCGGGCGGCGAGCAGGTCATAGAGATTCATGACCCTTTCCCTAGCTCGTCCCTCCCCATTAAGGGAGGGGGATGACCCCCGCCGACGCGCTCGCCCGCATCCGCCGCTACGACGGCCGCCTCAAGGCCTTCGTGCGCGTGTTCGACCCGCCGCTCATCGGCGAGACCGACGCGGGGCCCACCATCGCCATCAAGGACCTGATGGACATCGAGGGCGTGCCCACCGGCGGCGGCGCCCAGGTTCCGCTGGACGCCAGCCCACAGCACCACGCGGTGGTCGTCCAGCGCCTGCTGCAGGCCGGCTGGAGCGTCGTCGGCAAGACCCACACGGTGGAGCTGGCCTATGGCGGCTGGGGCACCAACCGCGCAGTCGGCGCGCCGTGGAACCCCTGGGACGCCAAGGTCCACCGCGCCCCGGGCGGCTCGTCCTCCGGCTCGGCCGTGGCGGTCGCCGCCGGCCTCTGCGACGCGGCGCTGGGCAGCGACACCGGCGGCTCGGTGCGGATCCCGGCGGCGGTCTGCGGCGTTGTGGGGCTCAAGCCCGGCCGCGGCCTGGTCAGCCTGACCGGCGTCCACCCCCTGGCCCCGGCCCTGGACACCGTCGGCGCCCTGGCCCGCGACGTCGCCACCGCCGCGCGCGTGCTGGGGGTCATCTCCGGCCCCGACGGCGCCGCCGCCACGCGCGGACCCTTCGACGCCGAAGGCGCGCTCACCGTCGACGTGCGCGGCCGTCGCCTCGCCGCCATCCCGTTGGACGCCCTGGGCGAGGTCGAGCCCGAGGTGGGCCGCCTCTACCTCGAGGCGCTGGACCGCCTGCGCGGCGCCGGCGTCGAGATCGAGATGGTCACCCCACCCCAGGCGCTGGATGAGAGCTTCACGCCCAACGGCCTGCTGATGGCGGGCGAGGGCTGGCGGATCTGGAAGGACCGCATCGCCCGCCACGCCGACCTGATGGACCCCTGGATCGTCCGACGGTTCGAAGCCGGCCGCGACGTCTCCGACGAACGCCTCGCCGACGTCCACCGCCAGCGCGCCGCCGGCCAGGCCGTCTTCCACGCCTGGCTCAGCGCCTACGACGGCCTGCTCTCACCCACCTGCCCGATCGCCGCCCCGCCGCTGGACACCATCGACGAGACCACCTCGCCGCTCAGCCGTTTGACGCGCGCGGCCAATTACCTGGACCTGCCGGGCGTCAGCGTGCCCTGCGGCCTCACCGCCCAGGGCCTGCCGGCCGGCCTGCAGATCCTAGGCAATCCGCGCGACGAGGAGACGGTGGTCGCCCTCGGCGCGGCGTTCGAGCGGGTCTCAGGCTGGAACGGGCGCGCGCCGGACCTCGCGGGCTTCGCCTAGCCCCGCGTCGGGCCGCCCAGCGACCGTAGCGCGATCCCCCCAGCCAGCGCCCACAGCGCGCCCAGGCACCACCCGGCCAGCACGTCGCTGGGCCAGTGAACCCCCAGGTACACCCGGCTGAATCCCACCGCGACCAGCACCAACCCGGCCAGCGCATAGGCCAGCGCCTTGGTCCGCCGCCGGGTTTCCAGGCTGGCCACCAGCATCGCCAACGTCAGGTAGGTCGCCGCCGACAGCGTCGAATGCCCGCTCGGGAAGCTGCCGGAATAGACATAGACCTCGTGCGGCACCAGATCGGGCCGGGGCCGCGCATAGATCCCCTTGGTGACCTCGCTCGACACGAACGCCAGCAGCACCGCGCCGGCCATCACCACGGCGTGGCGCCGCTGCTTGTGGAATAGGAACGCCAGCACCGCCACCACCGTCACCAGGGTCACCAGCGTCGTGCCGCCCAGGGCGGTGACGTCGCGCACCGCCTCCTCGAACGTCTTGGAGCCGATCGGGTCGTGCAGCGTGCCGGGCGTGCGCAGCACCAGGATGAGGCGCCGGTCGAACGCGGCCGTCTCGCCCTCGGTCATCTCGCCGGCGATGTTGAGGAACGCCCACAGCGCGCCTGCCGCCAGGATCACGCCCAGCAGCACGCGGGTCTCGAACCGCCGGATGAACCGCCAGAGGCCGGCGATCGGGCGCGAATTTTCCGTCATGGGATCACGCTAGGGCCGCGCCCCGGCGGCCACAATCCCGATGCTCAGGCCGCCGCGCCCAGGTCGACGCCCGCGGCCCGCAGCATGGACTCTACCGCCCCCTGCGCCGCCGCCTGGCTGTCGCGCAGGCCGTCCGCGACCGTCTCGCCGTCCTCGTCGAACACACGCCACCGCCAGCCGTCCTCGGCATGGCTCAAGGAATAGGCGAACGACCTCACATCACGCATGTTCGTCCCTCCAGCACTGAGCTGGTTGAACTCATAGAGAACCCAGAAGTTTCGCACCGCACAACGAGACTCCCCCGCAATGCGAAAAAAGTTCGCCCGGAAGGCGACTCAGCTCCGATCGAGCAGCGACTTGCCGGCGTCGCGTACAGAGTTGCAGCCGGTCAGGATCATCGCCACGGCCAGCTCGGCGCGCATGATGCCCAGCATCCGGGTCACCTGCGCCTCTCCGCCCGCGCCCAGCGCCCACGCCCACGGCCGCCCGACGAAGCAGGCCTTGGCCCCCAGCGCCAGCGCCTTCAGCACGTCCAGCCCGGAGCGCACGCCGCCGTCCATGTAGACCTCCAGGTCGCCGCCCACGGCGTCGGCGATCCCCGGCAGGGCCGCGGTGGACGACTTCACCCCGTCCAGCTGGCGCCCGCCGTGGTTCGACACCACGATCCCCTGGGCCCCGACCTTCACCGCCTCGCGCGCGTCCTCCACGTCCAGCACGCCCTTCAGCACGATCGGCCCGTCCCAGTGCTCGCGCACGAAGTCGATGTCCTTCCAGGTCACCGAGCGATCGAAGTTGCGGCTGATCCAGGCCAGGAAGTCGGTCACCCGCCGGCCCTCCTTCACCGCCGCCTGCACGGTGCCCAGCGTGTGCGGCCGGCCGTGGGCGAACAGGTCCCAGGTCCAGGCGGGATGCAGCACGCCGTCTTTGAGCTGGGTCAGCATCGCCTGCGCCGGCGTGCCCCCCGTGAACCCCGAGCGCACGTCGCGATAGCGCGAGCCCGGCAGCGGCAGGTCGACGGTGAACACCAGCACCGGACAGCCGACCCCCTTGGCCCGCGCCAGCACCTCGCGCATGAAGCCGCGGTCCTTCAGCATGTAGAGCTGGAACCAGGGCGGCACGCCGGTGGCGGCCACCTCCTCCACCGAGCAGACGCTGACCGTCGAAAGGCACATCGGCACGCCGGCGCCGGCGGCGGCCCGCGCTGCCTGGGCCTCGCCCCGGCTCGCGTACATCCCGGCCATGCCCACCGGCGCCAGGCCAAGCGGCATCTTCATGGTCTGGCCCAGGGTCTCGATCGTCATGTCCAGTTCGCGCATGTCGCGCAGCACGCGCTGGCGCAGCGCGATGACCTCCAGGTCGGCCACGTTCCGGCGCAGAGTCTCCTCGGCGTAGGACCCGCCGTCGATGTACTCGAAGAAGATGTTCGGCAGCCGCCGGCGCGCCAGCTCGCGAAAGTCCGAGACCGAAGCCGCCCGCATCAACACGCCCTCCCGACAGAGCCGGTTTTGTGGAGCCCCCGGCCCGGCCGCGCAAGGGTCAGGCGGTGGCGGTCTCGGCGGCGGCGGGCGGCGCGGGCGCGCGGTTCAGCGTGATCCACACCTGGTGGCCGCGCGCCATCACCCGGCCCTCCCCGTCG
The DNA here is from genome assembly GCA_966096115.1 of uncultured Phenylobacterium sp. Taxonomy (GTDB): domain Bacteria; phylum Pseudomonadota; class Alphaproteobacteria; order Caulobacterales; family Caulobacteraceae; genus Phenylobacterium. The sequence continues at coordinate 9,960 of CBHTUE010000023.1, read as the reverse complement.
TAGAGCGCGACGCCGGACACCTTCTTGCGCCCGCTGGCCTCGATAGGCCACGCCAGCACGATGTAGTCCTCACGGGCCCGGACGGGGGCCGTCACCTCGCCGGTCATGGTGCCCAGCAGGCCGCCGGGCCGGCCCTCGGTCTCGATCCAGGCGAAGATGCCCGGGCAGTCCAGCGCCGCCCAGACGATCTCGGTCCCCACCACGCCGTCGGCGTCGGCGAACGCCGCGTCCGGGGTCCAGACGCAGGCCACCACGCCCGGCGCCGCGCCGGCCAGCTGGCCCGGCAGCACGCGCAGGCCGTCCTCGCGGGTCGCGCCGCAGGTGAAGCAGGGCGGATGCACCTCGCGCTCATGGGCGAGGCTGCGGGCCCCGGCCTCGCGCGCGGCCTGCAGGCTGGGCGCTGGCGGCGGTTCGGGAAGCGCCTGGCTCGCCGGACCGGCCTGGCCGATCAGCAGGCCGCCCTCGCCGGTCAGCACCGCCGCGCCGTCGCGCACCGCGAAGTCCAGGTCCACATCCAGCGGCGGCGGCGCGCGCAGCATCGCGGTCACCGGACCGTCCAGCGCCTTGGCCAGGACGCCACACACATAGCCGCCGTTGCCGGAGTTCGGCGGACCGCGAAATTGGCGGCCGATCACGATCTTGCTCAAAATCGAAAGCCCACTGGGAAATTCAGGACGAGGAATTCGCGGGGTTTCTCACGCTCGCGCTGCGGAATGAAAGGCAAAATGCGCGTATCCGCGTTGGACGTGACCATCGGGCGCGCTAAAGGCTGTACAAGAAACCGCGGCCAGCGGAATCGGCAGGACCACACTTCGACGGAGACTATCGGTGAGCGACCGGATCGAGCGACCCTGGGCCCTGATGCGCCACCACGCGGGCTGGGCCGACGTGTTCCACATCGACAGCGAAACCGCCGACTCCATAACCGGCTTCTACCCGGACCGCGAGAGCGTCGGCCCGCCGGTCACCTATTCGCTGCGCGCCGTCCTCGCCCGCTATCCCACCATCGAGGCCGCCCGCGGCGCGCGTGAAGGCGCGGTCAGCGAATGGCGCAAGCACGACGCCGAGGTCCGCGACGCCGAGATGGCCCTGCGCGCCGCCGAGAAGCAGCGCGAAGACGCCTGGCTGAATTCCCTGCGCGACGCCGCCGCGCGGCACTAGCCGCTAGCGCTTCGCCACCGACGCCGCCTTGAGCGGCGCGCCCTGCCGGCCGGCTTCGGCCAGCAGGGCCGCACAGTTCGCGTCCTTGGCCAGGCCCGGGTCGAGGAACGGCAGCACCGCGGCCAACGGCGACAGCAGCGTGCCCAGCGCTGCCCCAATGCCGCCCTGCGCGATCGCCGCGCCCGGCTCGACGCCCAGCTTCGGCGCATAGAGCGAACCCTTCGCGGTGATCGGCAGCAGCACCCGCACCAGGCGGAATTTCTTGTTTTGGCCGCGCAGCTCGAAGTTCATCCGCTCGGTGTCGAGGTTGATGGTCCCATGGCCCTTGATCAGCACCGGTCCGGTGTCGATCACCATGTTGTTGGCGGTCATGATCCCGCCCTTGGTGTCGAAGCTGGCCACGGCGCAGTTCACCGGGGTCATGTCCTTCTTGTTCAGCAGGCCCAGGCCCTTGACGACGTTGACGCCGGCCAGTTCGGCGAAGGCCTTGCGCACCTCGCCGCCGGGAGCGACCACCACGACTTGGCCGTTCGCGCCCCCGAACGCCTTGTGTAGGCTGTCGCCCGCGCCCGTCAGCTTGGCGCGCGCGACCAGTGCGCCGGTGATCGGGGCGCCGCCGCCCACCTGCAGAGGCAGGATGCTCTCGATGCGCGCATTGGTGAGGCGCAGGTCCACGTCCGTTACCGGGACCGCCTTGCGCGCGTTCAGCACGACCCGGCCGGCCACCCGGCCGCGCGACAGTTCCAGCGCCACCGGGTCGATGGTCAGCAGGCCGTCGTCCAACTTCACGTGCGCCGAACCTGAGCTGAGCTTGATCGGCGCATCGCGGATCGACAGCGCCTTGTAGGTGACGTCGGCGTCCATCGCCCGCATGCGGGTCACGTCCAGGGTGGTGTCCGGCAGCATCCGCTGCTGGGCGCCCAGCTTGGCGTGGATCGCCACCTGCTCTGGCGACGCGCTCTCCCCCGGACCCACGCCCGGTGAGCCGCCGAAGATCGCGCCCAGGTCGTCGAAATCGAGGCTGTTGGACCTGAGGTTCGCGCTCAAAAACACGCGCTTGCCGCCGGTCTTCGCTGTCATCTCGCCAGACAGGTCGCTGTCGCCCACCCGGCCGCCGATCTGGTCGATGCGCCAGGTCAGCCCGTCGCGCGTCAGCCGGCCGTGCAGATTGTAAGGCGGGGTGTTTGGCAACGCGATGCCCAGCAGCGGAAACAGCGCCGCCATGTCGGGCCCGCGGGCCGAGCCCGTCATGTAGAACTGGCCCAGGTCGAACGGCCGCGGCACCGCGCCCCGGGCGCTAAGGTAGGTGTCGCCAGCGCGGATGTCGGCGTCGAACGGATAGGGCTGGTCGCGCTGGATGTTGATCAGCGGCCCGCCGGTCACGTCCATGCGGAAGGGCGCGCCATTGACCGTCCCTGTGCCGACCAGGCCAAAGCCCTTGTTGTCGGCGCCGATCTGCTCGGCGGCGTTGATTGTGCCCTGGAAGTTCAGCTTCCGCTGCAGGTCCAGGTAGGCGACGTGGCCGTCCTTGATGATGAAGTCGCGGATCGGCGGCAGCTTTGCCGGCGTCTTGTCGCGCCCGTCGGAGAAGTCCCAGGTCTTGCGCCCGGTCTTGTCCGCGAACAGCGCCACGTTCGGGCGATCGAACCGCAGCAGCCGCAGGTCGACGCGGCCCGTCAGCAACGGGATCAGCCGGATCTTCACCGAGATCCGCTGGACGTTGGCCATGTCCTTGCCGCCGGCCCAGGCCGGGTTGGCGATGCGCACGCCGTCGATCGTGGCGCTGGGCTGCCAGGACCAGATGTCGGCGTTCAGGTCGCCGGTGATCGTCACCTGCCGGTGCAGCCGCGCCGAGGCCAGCCGCTCGATCGGCCCGCGGAACCAGTTCCAGTCCCAGACCGCGACCAGCACCGCGACGGCGATAGCCAGGATCGCCAGGACGACGCCCGTCCAGCCCATCGCCTTCTTGCTGGGCAGGTGCTGAGCCGTCGGGTGCGTGATCCGCTCGCGCAGCGTCCGCCGCGGCCCCAGCGGGGCGCGGGTCGCAGGCTTCTGGCGGGGGCCGGGCCTGGGCGTCTGGACGGGTTGCTCGCTCACGCACTCACTCCGGGGAGCGATCACAACGCGTGGGCGTCGGGTGTGTTGCCGAGAAAGCGAAGCGGCCTAGTGGCTTACGCCCCGCGCGGTCACCGCCGCCAAGGCCGTGGCGGCGATGATCCGCAGGTCGAGGGCGAAGGACCGCCGCGCCAGGTACTCGGCGTCCAGGCGCACCTTCTCCGGGATTGGCAGGTCGTCGCGGCCGTTCACCTGCGCCCAGCCGGTGACGCCCGGACGCAGCCGCTCGACGCCCGCGGCCGTGCGCAGCGCGATCAGATCGGCCTGGCTGTGCAGCGCCGGCCGGGGCCCCACCAGGCTCATGTGCCCGATCAGCACGCTCCACAGCTGCGGCAGCTCGTCCAGGCTGGAGCGGCGCAGGAAGCGACCCAGCGGGGTGATCCAGTGCGCCGGGTCCTCCAGCAGGTGGGTGGCCACGTCCGGGGTGTCGGTGCGCATGGTCCGGAACTTGGGCATCGGGAACAGGCGGTTGCCCTGCCCCACCCGCTGCGACCAGTGGATCGCGGGCCCGGGACTATCCAGGCGCACCAGGACGCCGAGCAGCAGCAGGACGGGCCAGCCGATCAGCAGGCCCGCCGCCGCGATCACGATATCGAAGCCCCGCTTCACCACCCGGCGTTGTTAGCGCCGGGCGAAAGCAAGCGCCACGTCAGGCTTTGGCGGCCGGCGGCGTCGCCTTCTTCGCGCGCGGCTTCAGGGCCGGCTCCGGCGTGACGTCCGGCTCGAAGCCGAGGGTCGCCTCAGGCTCCGACCACGCATAGGCCTCGGCGGCCGGCGCAGGCTCGACAAGCGTTTCAGGCGCCAGCGGCGCGGGCGCGGTTTCCAGCACCGGTTCCGGCGGGGCGGCCACGACCGGCTCAGGCTCAGGTTCGAGCGCCGCTTCGAGGATCGGTTCTGGCCCGGCCTCGGCGCGCGGCTCGGACGCAGCCACCAGCTCGGCCGTCAGCTCCACCGTCGCCACCGGCAGCTCGGCCACCGCCTCGGCAGCCTCCAGCAGCGGTTCGAGGACCGGGGCGGCCATCGCGTCCGCCTGGGCGAACAGGGCTTCCAGGTTGGTAGGCCGGGCCCATCGGGTCATCCACCAGAAGGCGACCCCGCCCGCGGCTGCGGCGCCGAAGTAGGCCCAGAGCGGCGAGACCGCACCGACCATGAGCTGCGGCAAAGCCTTCGGCTGGGGCAGTTCGGGGGTGTCGGGGTAAGCCATGGCGCGCTCCTTCGCAGCGATTGTGCGCCGCAACATATCATCACGCGACGCTTCGCACTTGCGAAATTATTGTGGCGAAAGCGCGTACGCGCGGGCTGAGCCGCCGGCGCCCAAAGCTTGCGCGACCCAGCCGCAGATGGGGGCAAGCGGCAGGTCCGGCCCGCCTACCACCACCAGCGCGCAGCCGTTCATCTTCATGGGGTCGCTCAGGGGGCGCACACGGCATTCGGCGACGGTCATCGGGGCGGCGACCTCGTCCTCCAGGTCACGCAGGAAGGCGTCCAGCGTTTCCAGGTCCTTGATCGGCAGCCAGACCAGCGCCTGGGCGGCGGGGTTGCGGGCGCGGAGCGCGCAGAGCGTCTCGACGATCCGGGCATAGTCGTCGGGCTGTTCGAACGGCGGATCGATCAGCACCAGCACCCGGCCCTCCCGGGGGCACTCGGCGAAGGCCGCCTTGTAGCCGTCGACGCAAAGCGTGCGGACGTTTGACCGCCCCCGCATCAACACCCCGCGCAGCGCCTCGTGCTCATCCGCCCGCAACTCGCAGGCGACGTAGCGGTCGGCGGGCCGCAGGGCCTCCGCGATCAGCCAGGGCGAGCCCGGATAGCGCCGCACCTCGCCGCCGCCGTTGAGCGCGGCCACCGCCGCCTTCAGCCGCTCGAACTCCGGCGGCGCGTCGGTCGCGCGCATCAGCTGCACGATCCCGGCCTCGGCCTCGCCGGACTTGCGCGCCTCAGCCCCGGCCAGGTCGTACAGCCCGCGCCCGGCGTGGGTGTCGATCACCGTCAGCGGCGGTCCCTTCGCCGTCAGCTGCGCCATCAGCGTGGTCAGCGCGGCGTGCTTCACCAGGTCGGCGAAGTTCCCGGCGTGGAAGGCGTGGCGGTAGTTCAAGGGCGGGGCTCGGCTGGAACGGGTCCGCGCCATAGCACGTTGCGGCGCAGTTTGAAGGACTTGGGGTGGAGGGCTGGGCTGTGGCGAAGGACATGAACGCCGGCGTCGAGGTCCCCCAGGGGCTCAGCTATGTCAGCGACCAGGACCCGGGCCTGCGCCGCAGGAAGAGCCGCCACGGCTTCGATTACCTGGACGCCGACGGCGCGCCGATCCGCGACGAGCAGACGATCGACCGCATCCGCGCGCTCGCCATCCCGCCCGCCTGGACCGACGTCTGGATCAGCCCCAGGGCCAACGGCCACATTCAGGCCACCGGCCGCGACCAGCGCGGCCGCAAGCAGTACCGCTACCACGCCCGCTGGAGCGCCACCCGCGCAGGCGGCAAGTTCGACCGCGTGGTCGCCTTCGGTCGCGCCCTGCCCCGCCTGCGCGGCCGCGTCGACGCCGACCTCGCCCGCCGCGGCCTGCCGCGCGAGAAGGTGCTGGCCGCGGTGGTGCGGGTGATGGAAATGACTCTCATCCGCGTCGGCAACGCCGAATACGCCCGCACCAACAAGAGCTTCGGCCTGACCACCCTGCGCAACCGGCACGTGACGGTCGGCGCGGAAAAGGCGGTGTTCGAGTTCCGCGGCAAGAGCGGCAAGCTGCACTGCACCGGTTTCAACGACCGCCGCCTCGCCCGCGTGGTCAAGGCCTGCCAAGACCTGCCTGGCCAGCGCCTGTTCCAGTATCTCGACGACGACGGCCAGCGCCGCGCGGTCGAGAGCGCCGACGTCAACGCCTACATCCGCGAGGCGATGGGCGAGGATTTCTCCGCCAAGGACTTCCGCACCTGGGCCGGCACCGTCGCGGCGGCCCGCGCGCTGACGATGCCCGAGTGCGCCGACCGCTCGCCCCGCGGCGTCAACACCTGCATCAAGGCCGTCGCTGGCCTCCTCGGCAACACCGCCGCCGTCGCCCGCAGCGCCTACATCCACCCCGCCGTCCTCGACGCCTACGCCGCCGGCGAGCTCGACCTCCCCGCCTCGAACGGCCGCCCCTTCGAACTCGCCGTGCTCAAGTTCCTGGAACGGGTGGCGCGCCAGCGCCGATAGATGTGAACACGAAGGACACGAAGACCACGAAGGCGCCGAAGCCGCCCCCGACCCTTCGCACGATCCACTGCCTCTTCGTGGTCTTCGTGCCCTTCGTGGTTCAAAACTGGGACACCTGCGGCGCTCACCCTGACGCCAGGGCCCCCTCGCCGTCGTCGCCCGCCTCCGGTAGGGTGAACGTCGTTCGGGCGCCGGCATCGGGCGCCGACGGAGGAAGCCCATGTTCGGTCCGCGCCTGCGCTTCGGCGCCTTCATCGCGCCGTTCCACCCGGTCGACGAGAACCCCACCCTGGCCATCCAGCGCGACCTGGAGCTGGTCCAGCACATGGACAACCTGGGCTTCGAGGAGGCCTGGATCGGCGAGCACCACTCGGCCGGCTACGAGCTGATCGCCAGCCCGGAGGTGTTCATCGCCGCCGCCGCCGAGCGGACCAAGCACATCCGCCTGGGCACAGGGGTGTCGTCGCTCCCCTACCACCACCCGATGATGCTGGCCGACCGGATCAACCAGCTGGACCACATGACCCGCGGCCGGGTGATGTTCGGCGTCGGCCCCGGGGCCCTGGTCTCCGACGCCATGATGATGGGCATCCCGCCCCAGGCGCAGCGCGACCGCATGGACGAGGCGCTGGGCGTCCTGGTCAGGTTGATGGCCGGCGAGACGGTCACCCACAAGTCCGACTGGTTCGAACTGCGCGACGCGCGCCTGCAGATGACGCCCTACTCCCGCCCGCACGTGGAGTTCGCCGTCGCCAGCCAGGTCTCGCCCACTGGCGCCCGAGCCGCGGGCCGCCACGGCCTGGGCCTGCTGTCGATCGGCGCGACCAGCGCCGCCGGCTTCAACGCCCTGGCCTCCAACTGGCACATCGCCACCGAACAGGCCGCCGAGCACGGCAAGACCATGGACCGCGCCGCCTGGCGCCTCGTCGGCCCGATGCACATCGCCCCCACCCGCGAACAGGCGCTGGAGGAGGTGAAGTTCGGGCTCGAGAAGTGGATCTACTACTTCCGCGAGATCGCCAACCTGCCGATCGTTCCCGAGGGCCCCGACCCGATCAAGGCCATGGTCGAGAGCGGCCTGGCGGTGATCGGCACGCCCGACGACGCCGCGGCCCGCATCCAGCAGCTGGTCGACGAGTCGGGTGGCTTCGGCGCGTTCCTGCTGATGGACCACAACTGGGCGCCCTGGGAGGCCAAGAAGCGCTCCTACGAGCTGATCGCCCGCTACGTGGCCCCGAAGTTCCAGGAACTGAACGAGAGCCGCCAGGCGTCGATGGACTGGGTCGGCTCCAACAAGGCCGAGTTCACCGGCCAGGTGATGGCCGCCATGGGCGCCCGCATCGCCCAGCACATCGCCGAGAAGGGCGCCGCCGACATCCGCCCCGAGTTCGCCGCCATGCTGGGCGGCCAGGCCGCGGAGCCGGCCGCGGAGTAGGCGCTAGCCCCGCCGCGCCAGCCTCGCCCCGGCGTAGACGGCCGCGGCGCCGCCGCCCAGGGCGATGAAGAACGGCGGGACCAGCAGCTGGCTGGGCGGCCCGGAGGCCAGCCCCAGCGCCGTGTCGACCGCGAAGTAGCTGACGTAGACCGCGGCGCCGAACGCGAGTGCATTGCGCTCCGGCCGCCGCACGCCAAACCCCCACGTCGTCAGGAACAGCATCCCGATCGCTCCGATCGGCGCCGACCAGTCGCCCAGCTTGGGATAAATCGGGACGTAGTATTCCGCCGGATGGCCGGGATCGATGAACGTCGCGTAGACGAACCCCAGCGCGAACAGCAGCGCCAGGTTCAGGGCCAGGATCAGCACGCCCAGCCCGAACGCCTTGGCGAAATCGATCGGTCTCACGCGCCCTCCCCTGCGAAGCCACCCTCAGTAGCGGTAGGTCACCCCCACGCGGAACGTCTGCGGCGCGGCGAAGCTCTCGACCCCGTCGGCGGTCTCGCCCACCTCGACCTTCTCGTCGGCCAGGTTCTCGACCGCCACATAGGCCTCGGCGTGCTCCTGGAAGCGCCAGGTCGCCCGCGCGCTCAGGCTCAGGCCGGCCGACAGGCGGCGGCTGTTCAGGTCGTCCTCGAAGCGCATGCTCTCGTAGCGCAGGTCGCCGGTCAGGCTGATCGCCTCGGTCGGATGCACGCTGAGCCCGCCGGTCACCGTCCACTTCGGCGTCTGCGCCGGGCGCAGGCCGGTCAGCTGCGCGGCCGTGCGCCCGCCATGCACCTCGGCGTCGGTGTAGGCCAGCGCCGCGCGCCAGCTCACCAGGCTCGAGACGTCGCCCGAGCTATCGGCCTCCACCCCCCAGGCCTTGATCTCCCCGGCGTTCTGCCGCTGGCGCAGCGTGCCGCCGGCCGGCACGAAGCCGGCGTTCGGGAAGGTGCCGGGGCCGATGCCGATGGTGACGTTGGTGATCGGGTCCTTCAGGCGGTTGTAGAACACCGTCGCGCCCCAGCGCACCGCGCCCCCGACCTCGCCGCCGAACCCGCCCTCCACGCCCTGTAGCGTCTCGGGTTTCAGGGTCGGGTTGGCCTCGGTGATGTCGTTGCCCACCCGGAACGGCCGGTGCAGTTCGTTCAGCGTCGGCGGCCGGAACCCGGCATAGGCGGCGCCCCGCAGATAGAACGCCTCGTTCACCGCATAGCGCACCCCAAAGCGGCCGGTCGGCACCGTGTCCGAACGGTTGGGCGCGCTGGTGTTCAGTGTGATGGCGTTGGTGGCCGTGTCCCGCTCAATCCGCTCGGCGTCATAGGACCGCGCCCGGTCCAGCCGCACGCCGCCGGTGACGATCCACGGCCCGTGGTCGTAGGCGGTCTCGAGATAGGCCCCGGCCACCAGCGTCTTGCCGCCCGCCTGCCGGTCGCGCGTGAACGAGCCCGCCATGAACCGGAACCGCTCGTGCTCCGTGCCGTCGGCCAGCCGCACGTCGGCGCCCAGCTCCCAGTTCGCCGCGCCGGCCTTGCCCTGCCAGGCGGCGTTCGCGCCATAGCCCACCGCCGGGGTGTCGTACTGGTCGCTGGCCGGCGTCGTCGTGGCCCGGTTGGCGGCCACCGCGACGGAGCTGTTCTCCAGGTCGCTGGCGCGCACCCAGGCCTGCAGCCGCCAGCCGCCCACGCCCTCGCCGGCCGGCTTGGCCAGGGTCAGCGCGCCCGACGCGCCCGACGCCTGCGACCGCGCGCCGGACAGCCCCGCGCCTTGCCGCACCTGGAAGCCGGACAGCCGCAGCGCCGTCTGCACGCCGTCGAAGTCGTGCTGCACCCGCATGGCCAGCGAGGCGTCGTCGAACTTCAGCTTTTGGTCGGCCGCCCCGCGCCGCGGCCCGCGCACCGCGTAGTAGCCGTCGCTGCCGGCGCGCTCGGCGGTGACCAGCACCCCCGGCCCGCCGCCCACCGCCACCAGCCGGTAGCTGTCGCGCTCGCCGTATGACGCCTCGGCCACCCCCAGTCCGTCCACCGTGGCCCGCTCCTGCAGCGCCACCGTGCCGGTCAGCGCGCCGGCGCCATAGG
>CBHTUE010000022.1:0-33480 GCA_966096115.1 uncultured Phenylobacterium sp. | reverse complement strand
CTCGTAGTCCCACATCGTGTAGCCGAGGTAGGTGTTCACGAACATGTTCGGCTGGTGCATGTGGCAGTTCATGCACTGGGCGGTCGGGATGGCCCGCGTGAAGGCGTGCTTGATCGGGTGGCCGGACTCTTCCTTGTTGATGGTCGGGTCGTCCGAGAAGCTTTTCCCGTCCCGTCCGAACTTGGCGTAGGTCAGGCTGGCGTTCACCTGGCGGTTGTTCGCATAGACCACGTGGCACGAGGCGCAGCCTGAGGAGCGGTAGTCGCCCGGCTGGTCGTTGGTGCCCAGGAACCAGGTGAACGGGTCGTTCAGGCGGGTCTTGTGGATGTTCAGCAGCGGGATCGCCACGCGCAGGCCGGTGCCCGGGCCGCGGTTCGACTGCTTCAGGTCCGGACGGCCCGGCTCTTCCAGGCGCTGGATGGCGCCCAGCGAGTTGGGCAGGCCCACCTCGGCGAACTGGGTGTTGATGTTGCGCCCGCCGCGCTCGAACACGCGGAAGATGTCGCCAGGCGGCGTCACCTGCCAGGTCGGCGCGGGATAGAGGATCGGCAGATGGCCGCGCTTCGCCTCGTCCGCCGTCACCGTGCCGGGCGGGTTGCCTGGCGCCTTCAGGGAGGCCGGCTCGCCGTCGTGCGTGTAGGCCTCGCCCAGGACGTAGTTCTTAAACGGCAGGATGCCGTTGTTGTAGGACGCCCCGCCGAAGAACATCGCGCCCGTCGCCATCAGCGACCGCTCGGCCTTCTCGATCAGCTCGATGTGGCAGGCGCCGCAGGCCTGGCGCGCGACCCGGTAGTCGGACGGGTTGATGAACCGCACATAGGCCGGCGATTCCTTGTTGAGCAGCGTGTAGCTCTCTTTCGGATTGGCCGCGCTGGGGTAGTGCCAGGTCTTCGGGAACCGCGGCAGGACGTGGCCCTTGTCACGGATATCGGCGTACTGCTTCGACTTCGGGTCGAGCCCGGCGGGCGCGATCGCATTGGCGTCGCCGCCGTGGCAGCTGACGCAGCCCAGCTTCACCGCCGACGAGACGTGCATGGTCTTGGCGTCGGACGCCGTGTGGCAGGAGACGCAGCCTTTGCTAGCCGCATCCGCCTCGTCGTCGGTCATGCCGATCCGGGCGGCGGGCGCCTCGACATAGGCGCGCTTCACCGGCTTCTCGGCCTCGGAGGCCTTCAGCGTGATCGGCGCGAGCACGGCCAGCGCCGCCAGCGCCCCCATCCTCAGCCGTTTTCCCCACGCTTTCAACATCTTGCCCCTAATACGTAAAGATGATGTTGGCCAACACCGAATAGTAGCGCTTGTTGCGCTCGGCGTTGGTGAACAGGTCCTTGAACCCCTTGCCCGGGTCCAGCACTGCGCCCGACACCCGCACCACGATGTTCTGGGTCATCTTCGGCCGCCAGATCGTGGAGACCGAGGCGTCCCAGCCGATCGACTTCGGGATCGAACCCTCCTGCCGGTCGGCCTGCAGGATGTTGGTGTTCACGAAACCCAGGTGGTTGACGTTCGTCGTAACGCGCAGTTCCGGCGTCACGTCGAAGTCGGCGCCCGCGCCCCACAGCGTCGTGCCCGGGTTGTTGAAGTTGGACTGGCCTTCTTCCTTCGACGGTCGCAGCGAGTTCAGCACGCCGTTGCGGCTGTTGATCGAGATCACCCGGCCGCCGCCGGCGAACGGGATCGTCTGGCGGATCCAGTAGCTGGTGTCGGAGCCGGCGAACTGCGGGTTTTCGAAGATCGAGTCGAAGCCGCGTTCCTTGTTGTCGTAGGGGTCCTTGTCGCCCGAGGCGTAGAGCCCGTTCAGGCGCACCCGGATCCAGTCGAAATCGATCGACGGCTCGGCGGCCAGGAAGAAGCTGCGGATCTTCGCCTTCTTGCTGGTGAAGATCGAATTCCGGTCCTCGCCGATGGCGTAGTAGGCCGAGGCGGTCAGGTTGTAGCGGCCCCAGTGGCCGTCGCCGTTGTAGCCCAGATAGGTCACGTCGTAGTCGCGGCCGCGCAGATTGCCGATCAGCGCCGGGCGCTGCGGGAAGCCGTTCTTGTCGACGTAGATCTCGTTGCCTTCGCGGTTGCGGTTGTAGACCACTGTCAGCTGCGAGGTGAACCCGGGGACCGGCAGGTCCTGCCGGTAGACGTTGCCGACGAAGACCCAGTCGTCGCGGATGCGTTGCGTCAGGTCGTTCAGGCCCGAGTTGGTGTCCTTCTCGACCCGCCAGAAGCCCGCCAGGTTGTACTGGAAGCGGTTGTTGTCGCGGTTGCCGAACAGGCGGACGCCCAGCTGGTTGTCCTGGAACAGGAAGCCGCGGAAATCGCTCGAGAACGGCTGGATCCCGACCCGGATCGAGTCGAAGTCGTAGCGGTCCGACACATTGCGGATGTGGTAGTCCAGGAAGACTTCCTGCACGCCGATGAACGCGTCGTTCCGGTGCGACGGCCGGCTGGGTTGCACCCGCAGCACGCGCCGCTCGGGCACGTCGACGTAGTTGTCCTGGAAGGCGAGCGCGACGCGGAACTCGTACTCCGGCGGCTTGTAGGCCGTGGAACCCTTCACCAGCGAGGCGGCCGCGATGAAGGTCTGGGCCAACACCAGGCTGGTGTCCTTGCCGAACACGTCCAGGCTGCCCGACCGTTCGGTCGTCTGCACGCCCACCGGGATCGGGAAGCTGCGCGGCTCGATGATGGTGTCGGAGATGAGGCTGGCGTTGACGAACCAGCCCTCGCCCAGCCACTTCCTGGGAAGCGGGATGTCGCCCTTCAGGATGTTCTGGTTGTAGGGGTCGCGGATGCCCGGGTGAGACACGCCGAGCGCCCCGGCCAGGCGCCAGCGGTCCGGCACCGGGATCTCGTCCTTGGGGAAGGCTTCCGGCGGCGGGGCGCGCACCGCGCCCTTGTTCTCCTGCTTGATCGCGTCCGGGAATTCCTCGACCCGGCCGGGGCGGCGGCGGCCGTCCAGCGGCTTGTCGTCGGTGGGTTGGGTGTCCGGCGGCGCGGTCGCTTCCGTTTCGGGCTGAGCCGGCGCCTGAGCCTGGGCGTCGCGCGCGGCCTGGGCCGCCGAGGCGGCCTGCACCAGCGGGGCGGCGCAGACGCGGTCCAGCAGGTCGTCGATGCTCAGCGGCGGGCGCACCGTCTCGGCGCGCGCCGCCTGGCCGGCCAGGGCGGCGAAAGCGCTGAGCGCGATGATGGGGCCCCTGCGCACGTCTATTTCCCCTGACAGACGTTCTGGTCTTGGGTGTCGAGGAACGGCGCGAACGGACAGCCGACGTAGCGCAGCCGCGTGTTGGTCGGCCCGACCAGCAGCTGGTCGGCGCGCATGGCCGCCGGCGCGTTGCCGATGGCGCCGTTGACGCGCAGGCCGCCGTTGTTGGCGCCCAGGAACGAGATCATGTCGTCCTGGTCGATGCCGTCGCCGGATACGCCGACGGCGCCGACGATACGGTTGCCGCGATAGAGCGGCACGCCGCCGGAGAAGATCTGCAGCCCGTTCTGCAGGCGGTTCTGCCCGGGCGCGACCTGCGGCAGGTTCGTGCAGACGGTGGGCGTGTCAGTCGCCGAGGCTCCCGTCACGAAGTTCAGGTGGGCGCCCAGGTTGTTGATGATCAGCGCCGACTGCAGGCCCGTCGACAGCGGGCTCCACAGCGTGATCGGCCGCGAGAACGGCCCATTCGGTCGGCCGACCTCGCCATCCGGGAAATAGGGCCGCGACAGGTTGCCGACCGACTTGGCGGCGAACGCTGTCTTGCCGGTGAGGAGCATGGGGTCGGGGACGAAGTCGCGGGCCCGCTGCACGAACAGGCGCACGTCGGCGTCCGGGTCGGCAAGCAGGTCGGCCCCGGCGGTCGGCCCCGAAAGCAAGGCGACCGTGCGCGCCTTCTGGGCCGAGACGTCGATGCCGAAGATCGGGGCGTCCGGCGCCCGCACCAGCCCCAGGATCTGGCCGCGGCTGTCGACCACGGTGATCGAGACCTGGGCGCGGCTGTCCAGCGGACGGCGGATCTGGCCGCGCGCACGGCTCATGATCGTGAAGGCTTCCTCCAGCACCGCGGTGACCTCGGCCGCGCTGAGCGGCGTCAGGCCGTCGGCCCCATCGGTGCCGGCGCGGATCGGGAAGCGGTTCTGGCCCGCGCCGTTGGTCAGCACCATCGAACTCGGAATCGAGAACTCGGCGGTCGTGGCCAGCCGCAGGCCCGAGGCCTCGGTGCCGTAGACCGACCCGGCCAGGGCGCCGCCGCCGGGATAGTACCCGAGGACCGGCGTGAACGACCCGGTGCCGGCCGGGAGGCTGGCGAAGGCCGGCGCGCTGGACGGCGTGGTCTTCAGGGAGGCGGCCGTGACGTCGGTATAGCGCAGCGCCGTGCCGTCCACCGTGATCCGGTCGGCCTGCTGCTCGCGCGGGGCGTCGAAGCCGGTGGTGCCGGCGATGGCGATCGCCTCCTCGGCGTCGTCCTCGACGTCCAGGATGTTCTTGTCGAAGCCGTAGTCGTTGTCGCCGACGACGCCGATGCCGCCGACCAGCACGCCGTTCTTATAGAGCGGGAAGCCGCCCGGATCGGCGGAGAGGCCCAGCGGCGAGCGGCGCGGCCCAACCGTCGTGTTGGCGGTGCGGGTCACGACGTCAGAGCAGGGCAGCTGCGAGAACTGCACGCCGAACAGCGGGCCGCCCTCCAGGCCGATGGTCGAGGGGCTGGGCGGGAAGTGTTCCTGCACGATCTGGCTGGCCGTGCGGGTCGAGAATGCGTTGCCGCCCGAGGAGGACAGGTAGGCGCCGGTGATGGCCTTGGCGATCGCGGCGCCGGCGGCCGGCACCGTCAGCCCCTGGGCGTCGGTGTTGACGCCGGTGGGCCCCGCGCGGGTCACTGTGGTCGGGCGCGCGCCGGCCATCGAATAGATCGCCAGCACGTTGCCGGGCCGGTCGGTGACGGCGATCACCACGGGCAGGTTGCGGGCCTTCGCCTCGGCGATCGCCTGGCTGAGGATCTTCTGCACGTCGGCCGCGCTGAGCGATTCGGCGCCCGGCAGGGTGTAGACCCCGGCCGGCGGCGGCGGGGACGGCGGCGGCGTGGTGGGGATACTGGAATTCGTCCCGCCTCCGCCGCAGGAGACGAGCGCCAAAGCGGCCACGAACACGGCCAGACGCGACGCCAACTTCATTTCAGGGACCTCGCGGCCTGGGCAACCTGGGTCAGGGACGCGCGGAAGGCGTCGGGGCGATAGGCGTTCGGGTCACGCACCTGGGCGTAGGCCGCCGTCAGGCTGGGCCGGATACGCGCCACCGCGCCGCGGTCCGCCTGGCCCGAGCTGACCAGGGCGTTCAGCAGGGTGTCGGCCGCCATCACCGCCTGGGCGCTGCCGGCGTAGTCGGTGTAGCGCCGCGAGATCTCACCGGTCAGCACCGCGTCCAGGATCGCGAGCGTCTCGCCGCGGGTGAAGCTGTGCGCGGCGAAAGCATCGGACAGCGCCCGGGCCGAGGCCGAAAGCCGGCCGGCGGCGCGCACCGATTCGCCCTTGTCGCGGGCGAGCGCGGCGTGGAACGCCTTGGAGTCGGCTTCGAAGCGTGCGGCCAAGCCCGGCGACACGGCCTTCGCCGCCGCCGTCAGCATGATCATGTTCTCGTCGTTATACGGCGGCTGGCCCGACGGGATCGGCCGTCCCGGGTTGGCCTGCCACTGGGGCCGGGCCTTCGGGTCGTCCTGGATCTCGCGGTGGCAGCTGTGGCAGTCGAAGAAATAGAACTCGGGGAAGGCGCCCTGCCCCCGGCTCGGCGTGGAATAGAGGCTGAGCGAACGGTCGACGGCCATCGCCTGGCCCACCGCCCAGGTCCGCACGCCGCCGGCGTAGCCCTTGCGCTTCACATAGTCGGCGTCGACGTCCCAGTGCTGCTGCAGGCTCGAGAAGAGGTCGAGCTCGAAGCTGACCCGCGGATGGCCCGCGGCCATGATTTCATGCGTGACGAACTGGCCTGGCCGCGAGCTGCCGAAGTGGCAGTCCAGGCAGAGGCCGGCGCGAACCTTCGGATTCTCCAGCGCCCGCATGCCGTTGGCGACGTTGGCCGCGTGGGATCCGTTCACCGTGCGGTGGCTGGCCAGCCAGCCGGACGACCCGCCGTGACAGGCCTCGCAGCCCACGCCGTCGTCCAGCCGGAACTTCGCGCCGCGGAGGTTCGCCGGGGCCGGATCGGCGTGGCAGCCCAGGCACTCCTTGGCGTCCTGCGCCGGACCGATTCCCATCCTGCGGGCGATGGCTTGGGCGCGCGGCTGGGTCAGCACGCGCCAGGCGCGGCTGTGGACGCCCGCCGGGCTGGAAGGGTCCTGCCAGGTGATCAGTTCGTTCTGGCGCACGGTGACGCCCGAATCGACCTGCCGGCTGTGACAGCTGGAGTCGGCGCACGAAGCGACCCCCTCATGCACGCCCTTCGCCGCCGGAGACTCCGGCGCGGCGATAGCCGCGCGGCCCGAAAGGACCGCGACCGCACAGACCACGACGGCAACGGTTGCGCATAGCGCACCGATGACCCGCGACGCTCGTGCTGCCCCCATAATCACTCCCCCGGCGCACCTGCCCCTGTCTTAGCGGGCTCCCTCAGGCTTAGGTAGTCCGAAATACCGCGTGATCCGACCAAATCCTGAGGCCGGCGCCAAGCCCACTTTGTGAAGCTTGCGTGGAGTTGCCGCTTAACAACATGATATCCCAACGATAGAAACCGGGAACCTGGGGTTGGGGGTGCGTAGTATGGTTGGGCGTCGCCGAGAGGCGCATCGCGCGAGCCTTCGGGCGCGCGTGTGCATATTGGCCCTGGCCTCGACCGCCCTGACGCCACCGGTGATGTCTTGGGCCCAGGCGGTCGCGCCGCCACCGGCCCCCGGGGGCGCCGTCCCCGGCACCACGGCCGCCGAGTTGAACCCCGGCGCTCGCGTCAACCGCCCGCCGCCGCGGCGCGCGCCCGGCGCCTTCACGCCTGAGCCGCCGGGCCCCTGCCCGCTGCAGGATTCGACCGTCCAGGTGACCCTGTCGTCGGTGGCCTTCAAAGGCGCTACGGCGGTCAGCGACGCCAAACTTCGCGACGCCTATGCCGAATATATCGGCAAGTCCCGGCCGGTTTCGGTCATCTGCGCCATCCGCGACAACGCCGCGCGGATCGTCTTCGACAGCGGCGTCCTGGCCCGGGTGGAGATTCCCGAGCAGCGGATCAGCGGCGGCGCCCTGGTGCTGGAGGTGATCGAGGCCCACGTGGTCAACGTCCGCGTCCGTGGCGACGTGGGGCCGGCCCAGGCGCTCGTCGAGCGCTATGCCGAGAAGCTGCGCGGCATGCGGCCGTTCGACATGGCCAAGGCCCAGCGCTACCTGCTGCTGGCCTCCGACGTGCCCGGTGTGCGCACCCGCGCGGCCGTACGGCCCTCCACCAGCCCGGAGAAGGGCGCCGTCGACATCGACCTGACCGTCACGCGGGAAGGCCCCGACGCATTCGCCAACGTCCAGAACACCGGCTCCAAGGGCGTGGGCCGCTGGGGCGGCCTGGTCCGCGGCCAGGTCGCCGGCTACACGGCCTATGGCGACGACACCTCGGTGACCGCTTTCCACACCCTGGACTCCAACGAGCAGTGGCTGGTGCAGCTGACCGAGGCCGCCCGCTTCGGGTCGGAGGGCGCCGTGGCGCGCGGCTCCTTCACCTATGGCGAGAGCCGGCCGGGCGACGTGCTGAAGCCGCTGGGGCTCAAGAGTGAATCGATCGTCGGCAACCTCGAGGGCGCCTATCCCGTAATCCGTTCGCGCAATGAGAACCTCAACCTCGCGGGCGGCCTCGACATCATCGACCAGAAGACCACGCCCAAGGGCTTCACCGCCCTCAGCCACGACAAGCTGCGGGTCTTCTACGCCCGGGCCGACGGCGACTATCGCACCGAAATCTTCCAGCGGCCGGTGCTGGCCAGCGCGGCGCTGCAGGTGCGCAAGGGCGTGTCCGGCCTCGGCGCCAGCGACGCCGGCGACCCCCTGCTCACCCGCAGCTTCGCCAAGCCCGACGCCTGGGTGGTCCGGGGCCAGGGGGGCGTCGATATCGCGATCTCGGACCGCCTGACCGGCGCGGTGCGCGCCCAGGGGCAATACGCCAACTCTTCGCTGCTGCCCTACGAACAGATCTCGGTCGGCGGGCTGACGGTCGGCCGCGGCTACGACCCGGCCGCGGTGCTGGGCGACAAGGGCCTCTCCGGCGCGTTCGAGCTGCGCTACGGCCCGCTGCAGCTGCATCCGAAGGTGCTGGCCGCGCCCTATGCCTTCTTCGACGCGGGCTATGTGGCCAACAACAGCGCCAACCTGCCGAACCGCACGCTGAAGTCCGTCGGCGCGGGGGTCATCTTCCGCGTCTTCAGCCGCGCCAACCTCGAAGTCACCTATGCCCATCCGCTCGACGCCGTCGTCGCCGGCGGTTCGCGTCCTGGCGACCGTGTGCTGATCCAGCTCACGGCAAGTCTGCTATGATGCGGAGGGGGAGTACCTATGCATAAGCTTACCCGCGTCCGCACTCCCATCGAACAGGGTCGCCACCGGCTCTTCGCGCGCACGGCGCTTTGCGGCGCCCTCTACGGCGTCTCCTCGCTGGTTCCGATGGTCGCGCACGCCCAGGCCGTCGCGCCCACCCTGCCGACCGGCGGTCTCGCGGAGGTCAACGCCGGCGGCGGCGCGCCGGTGATCACGACCACGGTCGACTCGGTCAACGTCAAGCTGAACGCGCCGCGCACGGTCCTCAGCTGGACCACGTACAACCTGAGCTCCGACGCCAGCGTCAACTATGCGTTCGGGGCCAACAACTGGATCGTCCTCAACAAGATCGTCGGTCTGGCGCCGTCGAAGATCGAAGGCACGATCACCGGCAAGGTCGGCAGCGACTTCGGCGGCAATATCTGGTTCGTCTCGAACAACAGCATCATCTTCGGCGCACACTCGCAGGTGGACGCAGGCGGCTTCCTGGCGGCGATCGGCACGGTCGACACCGCCAAGTTCCTCGACGCCGGCAACAACCTGTTCTCGTTCGCCGGCGGCGATTCGCTGCCGGATTCGAAGATCTTCGTGCTGGGCGGCGGGCAGATCCACGGGCACGGCGGGCTGGTGGCCTTCACAGCCCCCAGCATCGTCACCCGCGCCAACGCCGTGGTGACGGCCGACAACAGCAGCGTCCTCTACGGCTCGGCGGGCACCTTCTCGATTCGCCTGGCGCCCGGCGCGGGCGGCAACTTCGACCTGGTGGACTTCATCGTAGCGGACGCCTCGGGCGGCTCGGACGCCAAGGTCGCCATGGACCTGGCCGGCGACACCAAGGCCGGGGCGGTGTTCGTGGCCGCTGTCTCCAAGTCGGCCATCGGCAGCGCGGTCATCAACCTGGAAGGCATGGTCACCGCGACCGGCGTCGGGGTCGAAGGCGGCGACATCATCCTCTCGGGCGGCGGCGGCATCACGGGCCGCCAGCCGGGCGCGACCCTGGACGGCGCGGCCCCCACCGACATCTACCTCAACAAGGCCACCGCCCCGCGCGACCTGACGATCCGCAACGTCGGCAACATCTACGCACGGCCCTGGGTGCGCCCGCCGGAGGACGCCAAGGACCCGCCGACCCTCGAGGAAGACGCCACCGCCTGCGACCTGCGCGGCGGCTGCGACAACGGCTCGGGCAACGGCAATGGCAACGGGAACGGCAATGGGAACGGCTTCGGCAACGGGTTCTGCGGCCCCAACTCCGGCCCCTGCGCGCCCATTGGCGTCGACCTGACCGGGCCGCTGGCCAGCCTGTTCAACCCCACCGCCATCTCCTCGATCAGCCTCGGCCGCGACGCCAAGATCCAGGCCACCGCCAGCATCGAACTGGGCCGCATCGTCGCCAACCGCGACGTCACGGTCACGGGCGCCGCGGTGAAGGGCAACAGCCTGATCGCCTCGGGCGCGCTCACCGCCACGGCCACCGACGGCGATGTCGCGCTGGCCGGCGTGGGTGTGACGAAGGACGGCGTCGTCACCTCGACGAAGGGCGACGTGAAGATCGACGCGATCTCCGCGCCGCAGAGGCTCACCGTCACCGCCGGGCGCGACATCGTCCTGGGCGACGGGACCTCGGGCGTAGCCGGGCTGATCACGCTGAAGGCGGCCCAGAACGTTTCGCTCAACCTGGGTTCGGCGAAGATCGACACCATCACCGCGGGCCAGACCGCCGACCTGCGCGGCGGCGCGCTGGAGATCGGCACGGTCACCGCGCCGCGCCTGTTCGCCCAGTCCGCCAGCATCAAGATCGGCACGGCCACCAGCAGCGGCGACATCTACGTCATCGGGACCAACGGCGACGCCAGTGTCGGGACCGCCAACGCCGGCGACGACGTCTTCGTGCTGGCGACCCACGGGACCGCCTCGCTGGGGTCGGCGAACCTGGGCGGCGGGCCGGACGGCGTCAGCTTCGATTTCGCCGGCAACCCGGACGTTTCCGGCAACGGCAGGGTCGTGCGCGTGGAGTCCGTCGACGCGGACGCCAAGCTGGGCCTCGGAACCGGCTCTGTGACGGGCGCCACCGTCGTCAGCGTCAAGGCCGGCCAGGACGCCATCGTCGACCTGGTCAAGGACGCGCCGGGCAGTTTCTCGGTCATCGCCTCGCGCGACGCGACGCTGAGGGCGCCGACCGCCAAGCTGGACAACCTCTCGGCCGGCCGCGACCTGACGTTCGCCACCACCTCCGGCGACCTGACGCTGACCAGCACCCTGGTCGCCACCCGCAACATCTCGATCAGCGCCGGCGGCGCCCTGAAGGTGATGGACGTGCGGGCCGACGCGGGCTCGATCCTGCTATCCGGGACCACGGTGACGGCCGGCAATGTCGCGGCCAGCGACGACCTGTCCCTGAAGGCCACCGTCGGCGGCGTCACCACCACCAGCTTCAAGGCCGGCCGCGACCTCACCGTGCAGGGCGCGACGCTGAACCTGGGTTCGGCGATCGGCCCGGTTGCGCGTGATCTTACAATCATTTCGAACGGCAACTTCACGTCGACGGCGGCGTTCAGCGCCGGCCGCAACCTGACGGTCGACGTGGCCGGGAACGCCAGTCTGGGCCAGCTGACGGCCGCCGGGACCCTGCGGATCGTCGCCGCCGACCTGGATCTGACCGGCGTGTCGACGGCGGCCAACGCCCAGATCGAGGCCCGCAACGGCGCCATGCGCGTCGGCGGGACGGCCGGCGGCGGCGGGTTCGTCTTCGACAGCAACGACTACGGCCAGCTGCGGATCTCGGGCACCACCAGGTTCTACGCCGGCTCCACCACGGGCAGCGCCCGCGGCGACCTGGTCCTGCAGCCGCTGACGATCACCACCGCCAGCACGCCGAGCGTCGCGTTCTTCGCAGGTAACGCCAACAACGTCCTGGTCCAGGGCGTCGTGGCCCCGAGCGCGACAGGCGGCCAGTTGCGGATCGGCGACGCCGTCGACACCAACTGGCGGCCAGGTTCGATCCTGATCACCGGCGGCCTGGGGGCGGCGAACGTCTCGGGCGGGGTCAGCTATTCGAACATCCGCGCCTTCGACGAGGTCCATCTCGTCGCCAGGAACGACATCCTGATGGGGTCGCCACGCTTCATCAGCCTGATCCAGGCCACCGCGATCGGCGACATCGACACCGCCACCGGCAGACCCGCCGGCGTCGCGCCCACGAACGACGAGATCAACAAGGTCTTCGTCGCGACCGGCAAGCTCGAGGTCTCGTCCCTCAACAAGGTTGTGCAGCAGAACACGGCGCCTGCCGGCGCCGGCGCACCGGTGGGCGTGTTCTTCACCGGCAAGTTCAGCCCGGCCCTGATCATCGACCCGCCGAAGCTGGTCGAGCTGTGGGGGGCCTTGGCCGGACCCGACGGCAAGGTCGTGGGCGGGGCCGCAGCCGGCGGGGCGATCACCTTCATGGTGGTGGACGCCACCGGCGCGCCGACGCCTGCGCCGGCCGACGCCAAGTACAAGTTCAACAGCTGTGACGTGGGCACCGCCAACTGCACGGCCGCAGCGTCCGGCGGCGGCGGCGGTCTGGGCGGCGGCGGCTCGGCGGCCGAGCTCGGCGTGTCGCAGACCAACGCCGGCCTGCTGGCCGCCCGCGATGGACTCGGCAGCTCGGGACAGTCGGACTCGTCCAACTCCAACGACAGCGAATCCTCGGAAGAGGCCGGCGAAGGCCAGGTGTCGTCCGACAAGGTGACGACCGTGCCAACCGTCCTGGCCGTGACGCCGCCCGCCAGCACCGACGAGATCGTCACCGATCCGGTCGCCGCGGGCACGGGCAGCGAAGAGATCTGGCGCAAGCGCAGGCAACCGAAATGACCGTCAAGTCCCTCCTCATGGGCCTGGTCGGCGCCCTGGCGCTGGCCGCCCTCGCGCACCCTGCCGCCGCCCAGACCCGCGCCGACCTGATCCCGCTGGGCTCCAGCGCCGCCTCAGGCGCGGTCTGCCAGGCCGTGCGGGACTACGACGACCCGGTGGTGCAAGGGGCCGGACGCCGCGCCTGGAACATCCGCTGCCGCGGCTGGGAGGGCAGCCTGGGCCGCCTCTACGCGATCGAGAAGGACGCCGACGCCGGCGTCTGGCAGGCCGCCCTGGGCGGCCGCGCCGATTGCATGGACCAGAAGGCCGCCGTCGTCTCGGGTCTCTCCGACGTCAACCGGCGCGCCTGCCGCAGCGCCGGCGCCAAGGCCCCCTACCTGGCCTATGCCGCGAAAAAGGGCGCCGGCTTCTACGCCGCCGAGGGCGCCGCCCAGATCGCCGACGTGCTGGAGACCGGCCTGAAGGTGGTGTCGGGCGCCGCTAAGCCGCCGGCCGCCTCGGCCGTGCAGACCTCGGCCGCCAGCGCCGAAATCGCGGCCGACTTCGGCGGGTCCACCGGCGGCCTCGCCCGCGCCCAGGCGGCCGCAGCGGCCGACCCGGCCCGCCTGCGCGCCCGCGCCTACGTCCAGAACAACGAGTGGCGCTTCGAACAGGCCGAGACCGACTTCCAGGCCCTGGTCGCCGACGCCGAACGGCGCCGCGCGCCGCCCGCCGAGATGGGCGAGGCGCTGCTGAACCTGGCGCTGAACATCTCCAACAACGGCCGCTTCGCTGAGGCCGACCGGCTGTTCCGCGACGCCAACATCCAGGTCGAGGCCGCGAACGACCCGTTCCTGGTCGCCCAGGCGCGCACCTACCAGGCGCTGCACCTGCGTAACGCCGGCCGCTTCGCCGAGGCGGTCACCGCCGGCCAGAGCGCCCTGCGCGCCTCCGAGCAGGTCCGCAAGGAGCGCGGACTCGGGACCGGTGGGCCTACCGTCACCGCCGCGTCCAACGGCGACGTCGCCATCGGCGGCGACCTGTCCCTGGCGCTGAACACCCGGCCCGCCGGGCGCGACATTCTGGGCGGCAGCAAGGTTTCGGTCGCCGACCGCCTCGTCGTGCAGGACGCCCAGGCCCTCGAGGTCGTGGGCTCGTCCCAGGCCGCCCAGGGCGACTACGCGGCCGGCCGCGAGAGCCTGAACCGCGCCGCGCGCCTGCTGACCTCGGCCGAGGCGAACGGGGCGCTGAACGTGTGGCTGCGGTCCCGTATCGAGGCCGACCTCGCCCAGATCGAGCTGGATAACGGCCAGCCGGCCCAGGCCGTGGCCCTGTTCGGCAATGCGGTGAAGACCATCCGCCTGCGCCACGCCGGCACCGCCGCCGAGGGCGGCCTGTTGCTGGACCTCGGCCGCGCCCAGATCGCCGCCAGGCAGGAGGACGCAGCGCTCACCACCTATCAGCGCGCCTTCGACCTGTTCCAGCAGCAGCGCGGCGCCCTGGGCGCCTCGGCTGACGACGCCGCGCCCTACTTTGACCTGCTGCTGGCCCGCATGGCGTCTGATCCGGCCAAGGCCGACGACTATCGCGGCCGCTTCTTCAGCGCCGCCGAGAGCGTGGTGTCCAACGCCACCGCCCAGACGGTCTCCAAGCTGGCCGCCCGCGTGGCCTCGGGCGACAGCAGCGTCACCGGCCTGGTCCGCGCCCTGGACGACACTCGCCGCGAACTGCGCGCCACCGAGGCGCAGGCCGCCAACCTGCAGGCCGCGAACGCCTACACCGGCGAGGACCGCACCGATCTCGAGGCTAAGCTGAAGTCGCTGCAGGCCCAGTCCGACACCCTGGAAAGCCAGCTGCTGGCGGCCAATCCGCGCTATTCGCAGCTGGTCTCGTCCGAGGCCTCGATCGCCGACCTGCAGAAGGCGCTCCGCAAGGACGAGGTCTATGTGAAGGTCCTGCTGCTGTCGTCGCGCGGCTACGGGATGATGGTCTCACCGACCGGCGCCAAGGCCTATGCGATCGACCTCAACCGCAACCAGGCCGCCGTGCAGGTGAACGCGCTGCGCGCGCCGTTCGAGTCGGAAGACAGCCTGCCGCCCTTCGACCTGGCGAAGTCGTACGCCCTCTACCAGAAGCTGTTCGGGCCGATCGCGGGGGAGCTCGCGGGCGCCCGGCACCTGATCTACGAGCCGGACGGCAGCCTGATCGCCCTGCCCGTGGCCACCTTCGTCACCGCCGATCCCAAGGCGATCCTGGCGAAGACCCCCGAAGGCAAGGACCCCGACTACCGCCAGGTCGCCTGGCTGGGCGCCAAGACCGACTCGGCCCTGGTGCTCTCGGCCGCCAGCTTCATGCAGTCGCGGGCCTTCGCGCCGTCACGAGCCACGCAGAGCTTCCTGGCCTTCGCCGATCCCTCGACCCCGGCCAAGACCGACCGCCAGGCCTATGCCTCGGTGGTGAAGCGTGGCGGCTCGGCGGCGCTCCAGCGGGGCGTGAGCCTGCGCGGCGAGCGTGACGTCGTCGACGTGTGCGAGAACACCCGCCTGGCGCTGCTGGAGATGCCGGCGCTGCCCGACACCGCCGACGAGGTGCGCCAGGTAGGCGCCAGCATCGGCGCCGGCCAGGGCCAGACCATCGTCACCGGCAAGGCCTTCACCGACGACACTGTCAAGGACCGCAAGGACCTGTCGGACTACAAGGTCATCTACTTCGCTACCCACGGCCTCCTGCCGCAGCCCTCGGCCTGCCTACCGGAGCCGGCGCTGATGACCTCGCTGGGCGGCGGCGACTCCGACGGCCTGCTGAACTCCAGCGAGATACTTGACCTCAAGCTGGACGCCGACCTGGTGGTGCTCTCGGCCTGCGACACCGGCGGGGCCGGCGGCGACGACACCTCCTCCACCGGCCTGCAGGGTGGCGGCGAGGCGCTGGGCGGGCTGACACGCGCGGTGATCTACGCCGGCGGCCGCTCGCTGATCGTGTCGCACTGGTCGGTGGACTCGGTGGCGACGGTGCGGCTGATGACCGGCATGTTCTCCGCGGGCTCCCCTAGCGAGGCCGAGGCGATGCTGAAGTCGCAGGCCGCGCTGCAGGCCAGCGAGCAGTTCTCGCACCCCTACTTCTGGGCCCCCTTCACCATCGTCGGCGACGGATCCAAGCCCCTGCCCTCGGCCTCGGCCCGCACGGCCGAACGCTGAGCCGCTGACGCCGCGCGACACAGATGGCGAACGCGGCGATCCAGCTGAACACCGAGCCGTATGACGCGTCGTCGCTGACCCATCCCATGGGGCGCAATTCGGCCGGCGAGGGTTTCCTGCGCGGCTTCCTGAAGTACGCCGACGTCGACCGCTTCCACTTCTGGAACGCCTTCGACCAGCCGCAGGACGAGGTCGACGCCCTGCTGGAGCGCCTCGGGCCGGTCACGCGGCCGATCGAATGGCTGGGCCGCCTCGACCGCCCCCGCCTGGCCGAAGCCGGCGCGCTCTATATCCCTACGCCGGAGCTGCGCAACGAGGCCTGGGCGCGGCGCGCGAGCGGCGGGACGGCCTATTCCCTCACCGGTGTCACCCACACCATCGCCGAGCCCTACATCCTGGACGAGATCGCCGGCATGCTCCTGGCGCCGCTGGAGCCGTGGGACGCGCTGGTCTGCACCTCCGAGCCTGGCCGCAAGGCCGTGGAGGTCCTGCTGGAGCAGGTCGCGGGCTATCTGCAGGAGCGGTTCGGCGCCACCCGCATCCCGCCGGCGCAGCTGGTGACCATCCCGCTGGGCGTGCATCCCGACGACTTCCGGCTCGACCCCGAGGCCCGCCGGCGCTGGCGCGACGAGCTGGGCATCCCGCAGGACGCCCCGGTGGCCCTGCACCTGGGCCGCTTCAGCATCGGCACCAAGATGCATCCCGGCCCCATGGGGCTGGCCCTGCAGGAGGCCAGCCGGCGGCTGGGCCAGCGGATCTACTGGGTGATGTTCGGCGGCGCGCGGCGGCAGGACGAGGAGGACGCCTTCCAGGCCGCCGCCGCGGCGTTCTGCCAGGACGTGCAGATCCGCCACGTGGGCGACACCTCGGCGAAGACCCGCGACGAGATCGTCTCAGCGGCCGACGTCTTCCTGTCGCTGTCGGACAACGTGCAGGAGACGTTCGGCCTGACCCCGCTCGAGGCGATGGCCGCAGGCCTGCCCTGCGTGGTCAGCGACTGGGACGGCTATCGCGACACGGTGCGCCACGGCATCGACGGCTTCCGCATCCGCACGCTCACCCCGCGCCCTGGCCTCGGCTCGGACCTGGCCTACGCCTACGCCCACCGCCTGACGTCCTATGAGAACTACGCGGGCTCCGCGGCCCTGTTCACCGCCGTGGACGTCGGCGACACGGCCGAGGCCCTGACCACCCTCTTCGCAGACCCCGACCTGCGCCGGCGCATGGGCGAAGCCGGGCGGCGCCGGGCGCGCGAGGTGTTCGACTGGAAGGTGGTGATCGGCCAGTACCAGGCGCTGTGGGGCGAACTGCGCCGCCGGCGGCTGGCGGCCCCGGAGCAGGCGCCGTTGGAGAACCCGTACCGCCTGGACCCCTTCCGGATGTTCGCGGCCTATCCGACGGCGGCGCTGTCGTCGGCCGACGAGCTGGAACTGGCGCGCCCGGCGGGGCCCGGCGAGGCCGCCGAGTTCATGGCCAAGCCGTCGATCACCAACGTCGCGGCGCGCCTGCCCGACGAGGTCGAGGTGGAGGCTTTGCTCGCCTCCCTGGCGAGCGGACCGAAGAGTGTGGCGCAAATCCTGCAGGAGACGGCGCCGGAGCGGAGACCCTTCATCGAACGGTCGCTGCTTTGGTTGATGAAGTTTGGTTTCCTGCGTCTGCGCGGCGGATCGTCGCGTAATTGACTGCGACAAAACACGGTTCAGGTACCGTTCAGGCCCCGGATGTGCTAATCCTCAGGCCTGCGCACCACCGAACTAAGACGACCTTACGGGGGTTAACTAAATGCGTAAGATTCTAATTGGCTTGGCTCTGTCGCTCGCCTTCGGCGGGACGGCGCTGGCGAGCGACTACATTGTGGTCAACTCAACCGATCCGGGTATCAAGAAAGGTCAGGCCTTTGACGCGGGCGCCCGTGTGCAGCTCGGCGCCGGTCAGACCCTCACCCTGATGCGCGCCTCCGGCGAAGTCACCACCCTGAAGGGCGCCGCCGCCGGCGTCGTCGTCCCGGGCGCCAAGCTGGCCGCCGCGGACGCCGCGCGCTTCGAAACCCTTCGCGCCCTGGTCCAGCCGCCGCCGGAAGGCCGCACCTTCGGCGCCCGCCGCGGCGGCATCTGCCCGGCTGTGGAAGCCCTCACGACTCTGGACGACATCGTCCGCGTCGCCGAGACCAGCGGCTGCAAGTCGGTCGCCCGCCAGGCGCTGGACGCCTACCTGGCCAAGACCGGCGGCTAGCCAGCCGCCCGCAAGGCTGAAGGAACAGGGCCGGCGGGACCTCCCGCCGGCCCTTTCGTTTGCCGGTTAACCCTACTGTACCCGGCGATGGATCGTCAGGCGGTCGTCGACCCACGGGAACTGCGGGATCTCGACCTCCGCCACCGGTTCGAACCGCTCTGCCAGGACCTCGTGCAGGGCCGGCGTGGCGGTGACCCCGCCCGGCCGGTCGCCGATCCACGCGAAGGCGCGGCCGACCGCGATCTCGCTAACCGCTTCGGCGCACCAGTCGGCGCCCGCGGAGGGCCAGGAACAAAACACGTCGCGCCCGGGATAGGCTCGCACTGCCTCGACCGCGCCCAGAGCCTCCAGCGGCGCGTAGCGGCCCATGCCGGAGCCGTACGGCCCCTCCCCTTGGGCCTCCAGGTCGGTGGCGACCACGTCCAGGCCCGCCGCGCGCAGCAGGGCCGTCCAGTACCCCGATCCGGCGCCGACCTCGACCAGGGGATGGTTCAGGCCCCGCAGCGCTTCGACGGCCTCGCGGCACGGGATGGAGAAGCCCCAGACGCGGCAGAACGCCTTGCGCACCTCGCGATGCGCCTGCGCCTCCGGACCCTCGCCGGCGTGCGGGCCGGTCAGCCCCTGGGCGCGCAGCGCCGCGGCGGGCGGCGGCGACCCGGTCTCGACCCAGCGGGCCATCTCGGCTAGCGGACCGGCGGCCAGCCGCGGGGCCAAGCTCTCGCGCAGGATGGCCTGGGCCCGGCCGATCAGCTCGGCGTGATCCGCCGCCAACAGGCGCCTCCCTTGGCGAAATGGTAGGCCGGGTGAGGTTCGAACTCACGACCATCCGATTAAAAGTCGGATGCTCTACCACTGAGCTACCGGCCCTCGTTCCAGGGGTCCTTGACGTCGGACACCCGGGCGAAGCGGCGCGGAACCTAGAGGGCGCGACGGCAAAGTCAAAGCGGCTTTCGCGGTCCGGGCCTTAACAGCGCCATGACGTGGCGCCATGCTCCGCCCATGCGCCCGACCGTCCTCCGCTTGATCATCACCGCCGCGCTGGGCGCCAGCCTCGCGGCCGCCCCGCTCGCCACGGCCCAGACCAAGAAGCCAGCCGCCACGCGCACCACCAAGGCGAAAGCCAGGAAGCCGGCCGAACCCCCGCCGCCCGTCTACGCGCCGCAGGAACGGCTGAAGACCTCGGACGACATGAAGAGCGAGGGCGTCAAAGGCGCCGTCACCACGCCGCTGCGCGATCTCGGGGTCGAGAAGACGCAGATTCCAGAGGTGTTGCTGGAGGCGCTGACCGACCCCTATGCGCGACCGGCCAGGAACTACGGCTGCGCCTACCTCACCGCGCTGATCCGGCCGCTGGACGACGCGCTGGGCCCCGACATCGACCTGACCCCGGTGGGGGACGAAAACCTGGTGAGCCGCGGCAAGGCGCTGGGCGTGGCGGCCGATGTCGCCTCCAGCGCCCTAATCCCCTTCCGCGGCGTGGTCCGGCAGGTCTCCGGCGCCGCCAGCCACGACCGACTGGTGCAATCGGCCTACGTCGCGGGCAGCGTGCGTCGGGCCTACCTGAAGGGCCTGGGCGAATCGCGAGGCTGCATGCCGCCCGCCACGCCCAGCCACGAGCGCGCCGGTTCGCTGCCCGCGGTCGACAAGCGCGAGTTGCTTAAGCCGAAATTTCCGACGCGGGCTTCTGACGCTGAGCGAACGAGCGCCGAAACGCCTCCGCCCGCCCCTCCGCGATAGCGGCCCGCAACTCAGCCATCAGCGCCTGGAAGAAGCAGAGGTTGTGCCAGCTGAGCAGCACCTGACCCAGGATCTCGTCGGCCTTCACCAGGTGGTGCAGGTAGGCCTTGGAGTAGTCGCGGCTGGGCGAGGCCGTGCCGGCGGGATCCAGCGGCGTGTCGTCCTCGGCGAAGCGGGCGTTCTTCAGGTTGATCGACCCGTCCCAGGTCCAGGCCTGGCCGTGGCGGCCCGAGCGGGTCGGCAGCACGCAGTCGAACATGTCCACGCCGCGCCAGACCGCCTCGACGAGATCGATCGGCTTGCCCACGCCCATCAGGTAGCGCGGCCGCTCCGCCGGCAGCATGGCAGGTGCGAAATCCAGCACCTCGCACATCGCCTGATGCCCCTCGCCCACAGCCAGGCCGCCCAGGGCGTAGCCGTCGAAGCCGGTCTCGATCAGCCGTTCGGCCGACTCCCGGCGCAGGGCTTCGGACAAGCCGCCCTGCTGGATGCCGAACAACATCTGCTGATCGCGTTCGCCGAACGCGTTCTTCGAACGCCGTCCCCATCGCGCCGAGCGCTGCATCGCCTCGCGGGCGCGCTCGTCCGTCGCCGGCAGCGCGACCAGTTCGTCCAGCTGCATGACGATGTCGGAGCCCAGCAGATCGGCCTGGATCTCGATCGACCGCTCGGGCGTCAAGACATGGCGGCTGCCGTCGATATGGCTCTGGAAGGTGACCGCCTCCTCCGTGACCTTGGAGATCTTCGACAGCGACATCACCTGATAGCCGCCCGAGTCCGTGAGGATCGGCCTCTCCCAGCGCATGAACCGGTGCAGCCCGCCCAGCCGGCGCACGCGCTCGGCGGTGGGTCGCAGCATCAGGTGGTAGGTGTTGCCCAGGATGATGTCCGCCCCGGTGGCGACGACCTGCTCGACGGTCAGCGCCTTCACCGTCGCGGCCGTGCCCACGGGCATGAAGGCCGGGGTGCGGATCTCGCCGCGGGCCGTCTGCAGCACCCCGGTGCGCGCGCGGCCGTCGGTGGCGTCGATGCGGAACGGCAGCGGGGCCATCAGTCGGCCTTCCACAGCAGGCTGGCGTCGCCGTAGGAGTAGAACCGATAGCCCGTCGCGATGGCATGGGCGTAGGCGGCCCGCATCGTCTCCAGCCCCGCGAAGGCCGAGACCAGCATGAACAGGGTCGACTTCGGCAGATGGAAGTTGGTCATCAGCCCGTCGACGGCCCGGAACCGATGGCCGGGCGTGATGAAGATCGCCGTCTCGTCCCGGAAGGGCCGGATGACCCCGTCCTCGCCCGCCGCGCTTTCCAGCAGCCGCAGGGAGGTGGTGCCGACGCAGACGATCCGCCCACCGGCGGCCCGAGCGGCGTTCAGGCGCTCCGCCGTCGCGGCGTCCACCTCGCCCCACTCGGCGTGCATGCGGTGTTCAGCCAGGTCGTCCGTCTTCACCGGCAGGAAGGTGCCCGCACCGACGTGCAGGGTCACCCGCTCCACCGTCACGCCGGCGTCGGCCAGGCGGGCCAGCAGGTCCGGCGTGAAGTGCAGGCCCGCGGTGGGCGCGGCGACCGAGCCGTCCTCGTCGGCGTAGACGGTCTGGTAGTCGGCCCGGTCCTGGGCGTCCTCGCGCCGCTTGGCGGCGATGTAGGGCGGCAGCGGCATGACGCCCCGCTCGGCGATGGCCGCCATCAGGTCCGGGCCGGAGAGGTCGAACGCCAGCGTCACCTCGCCGCCCTCACCCTTCTCGCGCACGGTGGCGTCCAGCGCGCCCAGGAAGCACGCCCGATCATCCGCCTCGCCGAACACGACCCGGTCCCCCACCGCCAGCCGCTTCCCCGGCCGCATGAACGCCGTCCAGACGTGGCCGGAGAGCTGGCGGTGCAGGGTCGCCTCGACGGCGGTGACGTTCTCGCCGCGGGTGCGCGTTCCCTTCAGGCGGGCCGGGATCACCCGCGTGTCGTTGACCACCAGCACGTCGCCGGCGCGCAGCAGGCCCGGCAGGTCGCGCACCGCTAGGTCCTGCAACGGCGCGCCGGGCTGGACCAGCAACAGGCGCGCGGAATCGCGCGGGCTGGCGGGCCGCAGCGCGATCCGGTCCTCCGGCAGGTGGAAATCGAAGTCGGCAAGCCTCATGAAGGGCGGGTGAAGCGCATGCGGAACCGTCCGCGTCAAGCTTTGGGGGGGACGTGGCCCGGTTCGTCGCGGTCGTGAACGGTATTCTGACCGTGGTCGTCCTGACGGCCGCGGTGGCCGCCCTGCTGGCGCTGGGCGGGGCGCGCAGCCCGCGGCTCGACATCCTGGCGCACTTCGCGCTGGTCTATGCGGTGGTCGGCGCGGTGGGGGCGGTATGGTCGATCCTGGCCGGCCGCGGCCCGGTGGTCGCCGCCGCCGTGGTGGCCATGGCCGCCAGCGCGTTCCTGATCGCCCCGGAGTTCGGCCGCGATACGCCCGCGGCCCCCACCGACGCCCGCGGCCAGGTCAAGGTGATCCAGATCAACGCCCTGCGCCGCAACGCCGACATCGGCCGCGTCGCGGACTGGCTGGTGGCCCAGCACCCCGACATCGTCACCGTCACCGAGGCGCGGCATGACCTGCGCGACCTGCTGATCGCGCGCACGGGGTGGAAGACCGCCGGGTCGCACGGCGACCTGATCATCTTCACGCCCAAGGCGTACATCCGCATGAACCGACCACGAGTGTCACGGCAATCGCAGCTGACCTTCGTCAACGGCACCTACGCGCACGCGGGCGGGCCGATCGAGATCGTCACCACCCACCTCGCCTGGCCGACCGAAGCGGCCACGGCGCTGCAGCAGGCCGAGCTGGCGACCGTGATTGCGCGCCTGCCGCGCCAGCGGATGATCCTCACCGGCGACTTCAACGCCGCCCCATGGTCGTTCGAGATGCGCCGGCTGGACGCCAGCCTGGGCGGCCTGACGCGGCGGGACCGCGGCGTGCCGTCCTGGCCGGCGCAGGTCAGCGGCCACCGCTGGCCCCTGCCCTTCCTGCCGATCGACCACGTCTACGCCGGTCCCGGCTGGGCGACGGTGAAGGTCGAGCGCGGGCCCTGGCTGGGCTCGGACCACTATCCGCTGATCGTCACCCTCGCGCCCGTCGCCCTGCGCTGAACGCCGTCAGGCGTCCGCGGCGACCTTCATCGAGATGATCTTGCCCGGGCTGCGCGGCGGCTCGCCGACCGGAAGGGCGTCGACGTGCTCCATCCCGTCGGTGACCTCGCCCCAGACCGTGTACTGGCCGTCCAGGAAGCGGGCGTCGTCGTTGCAGATGAAGAACTGGCTGTTGGCCGAGTCCTTGTTCTGGCTGCGCGCCATGGAGCAGACGCCGCGGTTGTGCGGGGCCTTCGAGAATTCGGCCGGCAGGTTCGGCTTCTTCGAGCCGCCCATCCCGCTGCCCGTGGGGTCGCCGCCCTGGGCCATGAACTTCGGGATCACCCGGTGGAAGACCACGCCATCATAGAAGCCCTCGCGCGCCAGTTCCTTGATCCGCGCCACGTGCTGGGGCGCCAGATCGGGGCGGAGGTTGATCGTCACGGGCCCGCTTTCGAGCTCCATGATCAGGGTGTTTTCAGCGTCCATCACTTCACCTCGACTGGAATGTTGACGTCACAGACCGAGAAATTGGCGCCGCCGGCGGCTTTCGCCCGGGCGATCTCGGTCTTGAACCATTTGCCGGCCGGATCGATCACGCGGATCTTCGGGCGGTCTTTCTCGGGCAGGTCGGAGAGCAGGCGCAGGGTGACCATCTTGTCCTGCGGGTCGGGCACCGGCTCGCCGGTCTTGATCTGGGTCACCACATCCTGGCCGGCGATCACCCGGCCCCAGGCGGTGTACTTGCGCTCCAGCTTCGGGAAGGCGGCGCGCATCAGGAAGAACTGGCTGTTGGCGGAGTTCTCGTCCTCGCCGCGCGCCGCGCCGGCCACGCCGGGGCAGTAGCGGGCGTAGCCCGAAACCTTCCCGTCCTTGGTCATGGGCGCCAGCATGATCGGCTGGGTCGACACGGGCAGCGACTTGATGAAGCCCGTCTCCACCTGGACCTCGTCGGCCACCAGCACGAACGCCGTCTCGGCCGAGCGCCGGAACTGGAACTCGGCCTTCAGGTCCGGCTTGGTCGAGCCGCCGGTGCCCTTGTTCTCGGGGTCGCCGGTCTGGTCCATGAAGTCTTCGATCACCCGGAAGAAAGTCTGCCCGTCGAAGAAGTGTTCCTGCGCCAGTTCGCGCATGCGGTCGGTGAAGCCGGGCGCGGCCTCGGGGACCATCTCGACGATGATGCGGCCCTTGTTGGTGTCGATCACCAGGACGTCTTCGGGATTGGGCGTGCGCCAGTCGGCGGCGGCCGGCTTGCCGGGTGCCGCGGGCGCCGCGGGCGCCGCCGGGGCCGGGGCCGCCGTCTTCGGCGCCGGCTTGGGCGCAGCGGCGGCGGAGGTCGCCGCGACGGCGGCGGCGATCAGGGCGGGCAGGAACTTCATGGCGCTCTGTTAGCCGGGCCGCGGGCCGCAGGCCAGCCCCTCACTCGGGGGTGACCATGAACTGCTCGCCCGTCCACGGCCCGGGCCACGACCCTCAGCCGCTGCTTCTCGAAAACGGCGGCGTAGATTTCCTGGGTGAAGCCACCGCGCAAGCTGCGGGTCGCGGGCGTGAAGTCCTTCAGCGGCCCCAGGCCGCCCAGACTGGCGGCATAGTCCTGCAGCACGGCCGGGGTAAAGAAGCTCAGGCCCGACCCGGTCATCGCCGCGGCGTCGACCCTGCCCTGCCGCAGCGCCTCGAACACCGCCTTCGCCCGCGCGGTCTCGGCGTCGGTGGGCCGCGAGGTCAAGGGCATGAGCTCGCCGATCTTGTTGGCGATCTGGCCCGGGGATCCGAAGTCGCCGTCCACCTGCACCACCACGGCGGCGCCGATGTCGGGCCACACGCGGTTCTCCGTCAGATAGCCGGAGATCGCCCCGTTGTGCGTGACCAGGCGCAGCTGGCCGTCGCTGGTCGCCGACACGCCCAGGCCATAGCGCGCGTCGCGGCCGTTGTTGAGCCTCACGCTGGTCTCCATCGTCCGCCAGCTCGCGGGCTTCAGCAGCTTGCGTTCGATGCGCGCCACGTCCCACTTCGCCAGGTCCGAGGCGGTCATCGCCAGGTGGCCCGCGCCGAAGAGCCAGCCCGCGCCCTCCTTCGGCGCCGGCCGCACAGGGCCCAGCGCGTAGCGCGTATAGCCCTGGGCGTCCGATGCGGGCAGCGGCCCGGCGTCGATATCCATCGCCGAGGTCATGCCCAGCGGGCGGAAGATCCGGGCCTGCATGAAGTCCATCAGCGGCATGCCCGAGGCCTTCTCGACGATCAGGCCGGCGGCGACGAAGCCCGTATTCGAGTACTGCCACTGCTCGCCGGGCTCGAAGTCCAGCGGCGTGCGGGCGAACTGGTCGAGGATCTGCCGCGGCGTGACGGCGCGCTGCATGTAGGGCGGGATGAAATCCTGCGGCCAGTAGTCCCGGTAGCCCGACGTGTGGCTGAGCAGCTGGCGGATGGTGATGCGGTCGCCCGCCGTCAGGCCGGGGATCCACTTTCCCACCTTGTCCTCGAGCGACAGCTTGCCGTCCTCGACGAGCAGCAGGATCGACGCGGCCGTGAACTGCTTGCTGACCGAACCGATCGCGAAGCGCTGCCCGGCCGCGGCCGGCGCGTCGGGCGCCAGATGCGTCCGGCCATAGGCGCGGGCCAGGACGATCCGGCCGTTCCGCACGATGGCGATCGAGGCGCCCGGCGCGCCGCTGGCCGCCAGCGTCTCCAGCACCGCCTTCTCGATCGCCGCATCCGGCGGCGCAGTCTGGGCCTGCCCAGCCGGCGCGGCCGCCAGCACAGCGGACGCGGACGCGATCGCGACCCAGATCCTGCTCATCGAATCCCCCAGGTTCCGCCCTAGGCGCGGCCCACCTTGTCCATCAGGCGCGCTTTCACCGAGGGGCTGACGAACCTCTCGATCTCGCCGCCCAACTGGGCGATCTCCTTCACCAGCTTGGACGCGATGGCCAGATGGCGGGGGTCGGCCATGAAGAAGACGGTCTCGATGTCGCGGTCCAGCTGCTGGTTCATCGCCGTCATCTGGAACTCGAACTCGAAGTCGGCCACGGCGCGCAGGCCGCGCACGATGACGCTGGCGCCGACCTCGCGGGCGAAGTGCATGGTCAGGCCCTCGTAGGGCAGGACCGAGATCTCCGCGTTGTTGCGCAGCGGGGCCACGGCCTCCTCGACGATGGCGACGCGTTCCTCGAGCGAGAACAGCGGCCCCTTGCCGGCGTTGATCGCCACGCCGATGACAAGTCGGTCCACCAGCTTGACCGCGCGGCCCATGATGTCGGTGTGCCCGTTATGGATGGGGTCGAAGGTGCCCGGATAGAAGCCGACGCGGTGCATTCGATAGGGGTCCCCCAACACAACCTTTCGCCCTTTCGCCGTGCCGCGCGGTTCTGGCAAGGGAAAAACGCTTCAGGCGCCGGCCTTGGGAATCCAGGGCAGCAGCATCGAGACCCGCTTCTGGTAGCTGCGATAGGTCTCGCCGAAGGCGGCGACCAGGTCCCGCTCCTCGAAGAAGATCCCCACCAGGATGTAGCCCGTGGCGCCGATGGCGAAGAGCAGGTGGCCCTGGCTCATGGTCGGCGCCGCCCAGAACCCGATCATGAAGCCCAGGTACAGGGGGTGGCGGACGAAGCGGTAGTAGAGCGGCGTGTTGAAGGGCTTGGCCGGCGGGGCCTTGCCCGTCGCGTAAGACCACACCTGGTTCAGGCCGAACAGGTCGAAGTGGCTGATCAGGAAGGTGCTGGTCAGCAGGACGAACCAGCCGATGGCGTTCAGCACCCATAGCGCCGTGGCCGCCGGGCCGCTCACGCTCCACACCAACTGGGGCAGCGGCCGCCATTGCCAGAACATCAGGATCAGCGCCAGCGAGGCCAGCAGCACGTAGGTGGAGCGCTCGAGCGGCGCCGGCACGATCTTCGTCCACCAGGCCTTGAACCCCGGGCGCGCCATGACGCTGTGCTGGATCGCGAACACGGCCAGCAGCGCGCCGTTGATGAGCAGGGTCGGGATCAGCGGGCCGGCCGTGCCGGTGTCGACGGTCTTCGGCACGACCAGGCCGTCGACGAAGCCGATCGCGTACAGGAACGTCGCGAAGAAGATGACGTAGCAGACGACGCCGTAGACGACCGCCAGAACCTTGCCCATCGGACCCTCCCTGAAGCGCGGAAGGAACCTGGGCCCGGGCGTCGGACCTTGTCAAACGACGTTCGTCGATCGGCGTCCCGATCAGCCCTCCGGCTGCGGCGGAGCCTCCGGCGCGCCGTCGTCGGGCCCGGCCGCGGCGTCGGCGCCCGCTTCCTCCTCGTCCTCGCCGGTGTCGGCGAGCCGCTCGACGGAGACCACGTGCTCCTCGGCGCTGGTGCGGAAGATGATCACGCCCGAGGTGTTGCGGCCGACCATGCGGACCTGGCTCACCGGGGTGCGGATCAGCTGGCCCTGGTCGGTGACCAGCAGGATCTGGTCACTGTCGTCCACCGGGAAGGAGGCCGCCAGGCGCCCGCCTCGCTTGGTCAGGTCCTGGGCCAGCAGGCCCTGGCCGCCCCGGCCCGTACGGCGGAACTCGTAGGCCGAGGTCCGCTTGCCGTAGCCCTCGGTGGAGACGGTGAGGATGATCTCCTCGTTCGCGCCGAGTTCGGCGAACCGTTCCACCGACAGCGCCGCCTCGTCTTCGGCCTCGTCCTCGTCGTCCGGCGCGGCGACATCCTCGACGTCGTCGCCCTCGCCCAAGGCGGCGCGGCGGTTGGCGTTGGATTGCTTCACATAGGCGGTGCGCTCGGCCGGCGTCGCGGCGACCGCGCGCAGTATGGCCATAGAGATGACGCTGTCGCCCTCCGCCAGGCGGATGCCGCGCACGCCGGTGGAATCACGCCCGGCGAAGACCCGGACCTCCTCGGTCGCGAACCGGATGCAGCGGCCCAGGGCGGTGGTCAGTAGAATATCGTTCTGCTGGGCGTTGCAGACGCCGACGCCGACGATGGAGTCGCCCTCGTCCAGCTTCATGGCGATCTTGCCGTTGCGCTTGATGCCGATGAAGTCCGAGAGCTTGTTCCGCCGCACGCCGCCGGAGCGGGTGGAGAACATCACGTCGTACTGGTCCCAGGTCGCCTCGTCCTCGGGCAGAGGCAGGATCGAGGTGATGCTTTCGCCCGGCTCGATGGGCAGCAGGTTGACCCACGCCTTGCCGCGCGAGGTGGGCGTGCCGACCGGCAGGCGCCACACCTTCAGCTGGAACGCCTTGCCGCCGCTGGAGAAGAACAGCATCGGCGTGTGGGTGTTGGCCGAGAACACGCGGGTGACCGCGTCCTCGTCCTTGGTCGCCATGCCCGAGCGACCCTTCCCGCCCCGGTGCTGGGTCCGGTAGATGGCGAGCGGGGTGCGCTTCACATAGCCGCCGTGGGTCACGGTGATGACCATGTCCTCGCGGACGATAAGGTCCTCGTCCTCGACGTCGGCGTCGCCTTCGACGATCTCGGTGCGGCGCGGCACGGCGAAGTTGGCCCGCACCTCCACCAGTTCCTCGCGCACGATGCCCATGACCCGCTCGCGGGACGCCAGGATCTCCAGGTGGCCCTGAATCACGCCGGCCAGTTCGTTGGCCTCGGAGAAGATCTCCTCGCGGCCCAGGCCGGTCAGGCGCGACAGGGTCAGCGCCAGGATCGCGCGGGCCTGCTCGTCGGTGAGCCGGATCAGGTTCTCGTCGATCACCAGGGTGCGCGGGTCGGCGATCAGCTCGACCAGCGGCAGCATGTCGCCGGCCGGCCAGTCCTTGGCCACCAGCCGTTCGCGGGCCTCGGACGGGTCCTTGGACGAGCGGATGATGTGGATGAACTCGTCGATGTTGGCCACGGCGATGGCCAGGCCCACCAAGACGTGGCCGCGGTCGCGGGCCTTGGACAGTTCGAACTTGGTGCGGCGGACGACCACCTCTTCGCGGAAGTCCACGAAGGCGCGGATCATCTCCGCGAGGCCCATCTGCTGGGGCCGCCCGCGGTTCAGGGCCAGCATGTTGACCCCGAACGAGCTCTGCAGCGGGGTGAAGCGGTACAGCTGGTTCAGCAGCACGTCGGCGGAAGCGTCGCGCTTCATCTCGATGACGATGCGCATGCCCTGGCGGTCGCTCTCGTCGCGCAGGTCGGAGACCCCCTCGATCCGCTTCTCGCGCACCAGCTCGGCGATGCGCTCGACCAGCGCGGCCTTGTTCAGCTGGTACGGGATCGAGGTGATGATGATGGCTTCCCGGTCCTTCCGGATCTCCTCGACCGTCGCCTCGCCGCGCATGATCACCGAACCGCGGCCGGTCATCAGCGCCTGGCGCGCGCCCGTGCGGCCGATGATCTGGCCGCCGGTGGGGAAGTCCGGGCCCGGCACGATGTCGAGCAGCGCGTCCAGCCCGATCTCGGGGTCGTCCACATAGGCCAGGCAGGCGTCGACGATCTCGCCCAGGTTATGCGGGGGGATGTTGGTGGCCATGCCGACCGCGATGCCGCCGGCGCCGTTGACCAGCAGGTTCGGGATCCGCGACGGCAGCACCACCGGCTCGCGCTCGGAGCCGTCGTAGTTGTCCTTGAAGTCGACCGTGTCCTTGTCGAGGTCCGCCAGGATGGCCATGGCGGCCCGCGTCATGCGGCTTTCGGTGTAGCGCATGGCGGCCGGCGGATCGTTGTCCACCGAGCCGAAGTTCCCCTGCCCGTCGATCAGCAAGAGGCTCATCGAGAACGGCTGCGCCATCCGCACCAAGGTGTCGTAGATCGCGACGTCGCCGTGCGGGTGGTACTTGCCCATCACGTCGCCGACCACGCGGGCGGACTTCACGTACGACCGGTCCGGCGTGTGGTTGTTCTCGCCCATCGAGAACAGGATGCGCCGGTGCACCGGCTTCAGACCGTCGCGCACGTCCGGCAGGGCGCGGCTGACGATCACGCTCATCGCGTAGTCGAGATACGAGCGCTTCAGCTCGTCTTCGATGGCGATAGGGGCAATGCCCCCGCGCCCGTCCTCGGGAGGGGTGGTCGTGCTGTCGTCGGTCAAGGGAGGGGAATCGCCGTTTCGAATCGAAAGCTTAGATGGGGGTTCCCATTAGCATCCGGAAGACGGCAATGCCATCTCGCGTGTGCGTGCGTGCACATGCGCGAGCGCGCGCACGCGTACGCGCGCGAGGAGGCGCCGGCGGCATAAGCCCACCATAGGTGACCTCGCGCGGCCAACGCGCTAATCAGCACCCATGCCGCTCCCTATCGGCCAGCCGGTCCCCTGGTTCAACGCGCCGACCCCCTCCAATCGCGAGTTCGTCTTCGACACGGCCGCCGGGCGCTATGTGCTGATGCTGTTCCTGCCGACGGAGGCCGAGCCGCGCGGCGCCGCGCTGCGCGCGCTGGCGGCGAACCAGGCGATGTTCGACGACGTGCGGGCCAGCGCCTTCGTAGTGTTCCGCGAGCCGGAGTTCGGCCACGGCCTGAAGGACCTGCGCGGCCTGCGCTGGATGTTCGACCGGGGCGCCGTCACCCAGCGCTACGGGCCCGAGCCGCACTGGCTGCTGCTGGACCCCACCCTGCGGGTGCTGGCCAGCGCGCCGATCGACCGGGCCGAAGAGATCTTCGGCCGGCTGGCCGCCCTGCCCCCGCCCGCCGAGCACGCCGGCGTGCCGCTGCACGCGCCGGTGCTGATCGCGCCGCGGATCTTCGAGCCGGAGCTGTGCGAGGCCCTGGTCGCCCTGCACCAGGCCGATGGCGGGCGCTTTACCGGCGTGATGCGCGACGCGGGCGAGCGCACCGTGGCGGTGATGGACGAGCTGAAGAAGCGCCGCGACATCCTGGTGGAGCCGCCGGAACTGCAGGCGGCGATCCGCGAGCGGCTGGCGCGGCGCCTGTTCCCGCTGATCAAGCTGGCCGTGGGCTTCACGGTCACCCACACCGAGCGGCTGCTGGTCAGCCGCTACGACGCCGACGAGGGCGGCGTGTTCCACGCGCACCGCGACAACACCACCCAGGGCACGGCGCACCGGCGTTTCGCCTGCTCGCTGAACCTCAACGACGATTTCGAGGGCGGCGACCTGCGGTTCGCGGAGTATGGTCCGGCCACCTATCGCCCGCCCAAGGGCGGCGCCGTGGTGTTCTCCTGCGCCCTCATGCACGAAGCGACCAAGGTCACGGCCGGCCGGCGCTACGCGTTCCTGCCGTTCTTCTACGACGACGCCGGGGCCGTAACACTGGAGGCCTACAACGCCCGGGTGGCCGCGCTCGAGGCGGCGGCGCCGTGAACGACGTCAGCCCCCATCCCGGGCCCGATTCCGGCCGCTGGGCCCTGCCGCCGCTGTCGGTGGGCGAGTTCGCGCCGCATTTCGTCGCCGCCAGCCGCGGCAATCCGCGGTTCCACTTCAGCACCATGGCGGGGCTCTACCTGCTGCTGGGCTTCATGCCGCGCGATCCGGCCGCGCGCGTCGCCGCCCAGGCGGCGTTCGCGGCGGTGCGGCCGCAGTTCGACGACCGGCGGCTGACGGCGTTCCTGGTGGCCACCGACGACGGCGCGCGGGAGACCACACAGGACCTGATCCCCGGCGTGCGCTGGTTCTTCGACCCGGCCAATGCGGTGGGTCCGCTCTACCAGTCCGGCGACGCCGACCCGGCCTGGTTCCTTCTCGACCCCGCCCTGCGGCTGCTGGCGCGGGCGCCGATCGACGCGCCGGAGGCCCTGTTCGCCAGTCTGGCCACGCTGCCGCCGCTGCAGGCCCACGCCGGCGTGCCGCTGGTGGCCCCGGTGCTGATCGTGCCGCGGGTGTTCGAGCCGGAATTCTGCCGCCGGCTGATCGACGCCTACGAGGCCAGGGGCGGCGAAGTCAGCGGCGTGATGCGCGACGTGGACGGCAAGACCGTCGGCGTGCTCGACAACATGAAGCGCCGCCGCGATGTCCACCTCGAGACGGCGGACATCAAGACCGAGGTGGTGCAGCGGCTGCAACGCAGCCTGCTGCCGATGATCGCGCGAAGCCTCCAGTTCAGCGCCACCCGCATCGAGCGCTATCTGGTGGCCTGCTACGACGCCGACGAGGGCGGCTACTTCCAGGCGCACCGGGACAACGAGACGCTGGGCACCATGCACCGGCGCTTCGCCGTCTCCATCAACCTGAACGCCGAGGAGTTCGAGGGCGGCGACCTGCGGTTCCCCGAGTTCGGGCCGCGAACCTATCGGCCGCCGACGGGCGGCGCAGTGGTTTTCTGCTGCAGCCTGCAGCACGAGGCGACGCCGGTCACCAAAGGCCGCCGCTATGCGTTTCTCCCGTTCCTCTTCGACGAGGCCGGCAACGCCGTGCGCGAACAGAACCGCGAGTTCCTGGCGCAGGGCGAAGGCGCCGTGATCGACAACCGCTAAGCTCCGGTTCATGGGCGACACGTCACGCTGCCGCCGGAATCAACCCTAGAGTCCGCCTCACGATGAAAAGCCTCGCCGCCCTTCTGGTCCCCCTCCTCGCCGTCGGGGCCACCGCCGCCCCGGCCGCCGCCACGGCGCAGCCGGCGATCACCCCCGGCTATTGGGAATCGACCAACAAGCTGCTGTCGCCGATCAAGCAGACCTCGACCGACCGGCGCTGCATCACCCCCGCCGACGTCGACAAGTTCATGGCCGGGCCGTCCAACCGCCACTACGCCTGCACCTACCCGATGAAGACGATCGCCAACGGCAAGATCGCGCTGAAGGGCACCTGCGTGTCGAAGAAGGGGCAGAAGGTGGCCGTGCAGGGCACAGGCGAATACACGCCCACCAGCTTCACGCTGACCGCCGATATCGCCACCGAGTTCTTCGGCCTGGACATCGCCGGCCGCGCGCGCACCGAGGCCCGGCGGA
This sequence comes from uncultured Phenylobacterium sp., assembly GCA_966096115.1. Classification (GTDB taxonomy): domain Bacteria; phylum Pseudomonadota; class Alphaproteobacteria; order Caulobacterales; family Caulobacteraceae; genus Phenylobacterium. The sequence continues at coordinate 1,097 of CBHTUE010000022.1, read as the reverse complement.
TCGGCGACATCTGCCCCTCCCCGGACGCGCCGCAGGCCGACAAATGACCGACCCGGGGGGCAAGGTCACCTACGCGAGCTACCTGGGCCTCGACCAGCTGCTCAGCGCCCAGCACCCGCGCACCGACCGCCACGACGAGCTGCTGTTCATCATCATCCACCAAACCAAGGAACTGTGGCTGCGCGAGATCATCCACGAGGTGAAGCTGGCCAAGGGGCTGATCCGCGCCGGTGAGACGGAGCCCGCCTACAAGGCCCTGGCGCGGGTCTCGCGCATCCAGTCGATCATGACCCAGTCGTGGGACGTGCTGGCCACCATGACGCCCGCCGACTATCTCAGCTTCCGCGACGGCCTGGGGACCAGTTCCGGGTTCCAGTCGTGGCAGTTCCGCACGGTGGAGTACCTGCTGGGCCTGAAGGACGCCTCGTTCCTCGCCTTCCAGGACGAGGGCTCCGAGGCGCTGGCCGAGCTGCAGGCCGCCCTGGCCGCGCCCAGCCTGTACGACGACGCCCTGTCGCGGATGGCGGGCCACGGGATCGCGCTGCCGGACGCCGTGCTGCACCGCGACGTGACCCAGGCCTATGAGCCCTCCCCGGCCGTCGAGGACGCCTGGCTCATGGTCTATCGCGACACCCACCGCTACTGGCCGCTCTACCAGCTGGCCGAGAAGCTGGTCGACCTGGACGACGCCCTGCTGACCTGGCGGCACAAGCACGTGCTGACCGTCGAGCGCATCATCGGCGGCAAGCGCGGCACCGGCGGCAGCGAGGGTGCGCCGTATCTCAAGCGCACCCTGGAACGACGCTGCTTCCCGGAGCTGTGGAGCGTGCGGACGCGGTTGTGAGCGGCCAGCGCCCCTTGCCTTGCCTCCCCCGCGAAGCGGTGGAAGGGGGACCGTTGGCCGAGCGCAGCGAAGAGCCAAGGGTGGAGGGGGCGGACCTCAGGCTCGGCGGATCGACCAGCCGATCCATGACTCGGCGGATGGGGCTCGCCCCCTCCACCACCCGCTCGTCGGCGGGCGGTCCCCCTCCCGCCGCTTCGCGGGGGAGGGGAGACGGCGGCGGCCGTAGCACGGGCTCTCGTCGTCCAGGTCGTGG
>CBHTUE010000021.1:0-33709 GCA_966096115.1 uncultured Phenylobacterium sp. | reverse complement strand
CCGAAGCCCTCGTTGCCCTTGCGCTGGATCAGCTCGAAGAAGATCGGGCCGATCATGTTCTCCGTGAAGATCTGCAGCAGCAGGCCCTGCCCCTCACTGGGCGCGCCGTCGATCAGGATGCGGTCGGCGCGCAGGCGGTTCACGTTCTCGCCGTGGCCCGGCAGGCGCGCGTCGATGCCGTCGAAGTAGGTGTCGATAGTGTCCTGGAAGGTCACGCCGCGGTCGCGCATCGTCTCGACGGAGTCGAAGATCTCGTTCGTGCCCAGGGCGATGTGCTGGATGCCCTCGCCCTTATAGTCCTTGAGGAATTCCTCGATCTGCGAGTGCTCGTCCTGGCTCTCGTTCAGCGGAATGCGGATCTTGCCGTCAGGGCTGGTCATCGCCTTGGAGACCAGCGCCGTCTGCTTTCCTTCAATGTCGAAGTAACGGATCTCGCGGAAGTTGAAGATCCGCTCGTAGAACTCCGCCCAGTGGGCCATCTGGCCCCGATGGACGTTATGGGTCAGGTGGTCGAGGTAGGTCAGGCCCACCTCGTTGGCCTTGCGCGCCTCGTCCGCTCCCGGGATCGGGACGAAGTCGACGTCGTAGATCTCCTGCGCCCCATAGCGGTCGACCAGGTAGAGGTTCGAGCCGCCGATCCCCTCGATGGCCGGGATGTTCAGCTCCATCGGCCCGACCGGGCCCACCACCGCCTTGGCGCCGCGCTCGACCGCCAGCTTCAGCGCCTTGGCCGCGTCGCGCACGCGGAAGGCCATGGCGTTGGCCGACGGCCCGTGGATCTCGCGGAACGCGGCCGCCTGGCCGGACGGCTCCATGTTCAGGATGAAGTTGATGTCGCCCTGGCGGAAGCGCAGCACGTTCTTGGAGCGATGCTTCGACACCGCCGTGAAGCCCATCTTCTCGAACAGGCCCTTCAGCCGTTCCGGCTCCGGCGAGGTGAACTCCACGAACTCGAAGCCGTCGGTGCCCAGCGGGTTGTCGAACAGGTCGCGGGGGGCGGTGTCTGCCGTCTGGCCTTGGATGGGCGTGCTCATGAAAGTCTCCTGTCGCCCAACTCGTATCATATGAAACTAGTTGGCGGTAGCGGCTCCCTGCAGATCAACGCACTCGTCGGCGGCAAGATCAAAAGGAGAAGCCCCCGGCCCGGCGGGCCGAGGGCTTCAAGCCGCTCTGGAGGAGCGTCTTAGGCCTTGGCCAGCGCGTGGTGGCGCCGGCGGAGCATGGCCCCGGTCATCCCGAACCCGCAGATCATCATCGCCCAGGTGGCCGGCTCCGGCACCACGGCGGTGACCACGTCGGCGGCGACGGAGCCGGTGTTGTCGGGGGTAAAGGTGTCCCAGTAGAACAGCTTCAGCGTCCCGGTGGCCCAGGCGGCTCCCGAGAAGTTGGTCCCGATCAGGCGATAGCTGCCCGGGCCCGTGCCGATCTGGCCGACCAGCGCGCCGTAGGGCGCCGAGAACCCGCCGATATCGAGCAGGCCGAAGTTCATGCCGATCAGCGTGCCGGCGGCTTCCCCGGATTCGTCCGTGCCGGTGGCGATGCGGTCGCCCGTCAGGCCGTCCGCGTCGGACCAGCGCGGCAGGGCGCCGGCGTTCCACAGGTCGTCCAGCCCCACGGTGACGCTAAAGGCGTCGCCCAAGCTGAGACCGATCGTCGACAGGCCCGTACCCGCCCCGCTGTTGGACGAATTGGCCAGCGCATCGACAATGAAGACCGTAGCATTGGCGGCAGAGGCGAGAGAGAGGCCTGCCGCGACGGCGGCGAGGGCCAACGGATACTTCATAAGCGGTTCTCCCAGACTTGAAGAGCCCGCCCCCACGCGCAAGACACCCGAGGCTACACGCCTAAGTCAAGCTCAACTCGCCTCAGACGCGAAATATTCACAGCGGTTGCTCCGTTAAGGACAGTGAAGCGCCAGCCTGTTAGGCAGGGCCGCCGTTCCCGCCTCTGGATCCACATGCTCCGCAAGCTCTATGACTGGGTGATCTCGCTCGCGCGGTCACGCCACGCCCCGATCGCGCTGGCGGTCGTCTCCTTCGCGGAAAGCTCGTTCTTCCCGATTCCGCCGGACGTGATGCTGGCGCCGATGGTCGCCACGCGGCCGAATCGGGCGTTCGTCTATGCGGGGATCTGCACGGCCGCCTCCGTGATCGGCGGCCTGCTGGGCTATGCGATCGGCGTGTTCATGGAGCCGCTGGGCGAGGCGATCCTGCGGATCTTCGGCCACGCCAACGGGCGCGCCGAGTTCCAGCACTGGTTCGACCAGTGGGGCCTTTGGGTCATCCTCATCAAGGGGGCGACGCCGATCCCCTACAAGCTGGTGACCATCACCGCCGGCTTCGCCCGGTTCGACCTGTTCACCTTCGTCTGGGCCTCGATCCTCACCCGCGGATTCCGCTTCTTCACCGTCGCCACGGTGCTGAAGTTCTACGGCCCGCAGATCCTGGAACAGGTCGAAAAGCGGCTGAACGTTTTCGCCGTCCTGTTCCTGGTCGTGCTGGTCGGCGGCTTCGTGGCGATCAAGGTCTTTGGCTGAGGCTCGGATTTCGGCCATAAGGACCGGCCGATGACCACGCTCCTGCGACCCTTCCTCGACCGTTGGCGGCTCTGCGCCGTGCTCGTCGCCGCGGCGATGCTGGCGACGGCGCACGCCTTCGAGACCTTCGGCGGCTACGCGCCCTGCATGCTCTGCCTGCGCCAGCGGGAGGTCTACTGGGTGATCCTGTGGGCCGGCCTGATCTTCATGGTGCTGGTCCGCACGCCGGGCGGCCCGCGCTGGCGGGCGGCGACCTGCTGGTTCCTGGCCCTGGCCTTCGCGGTGAGCTGCGGCGTGGCGGTCTATCACGCGGGCGCGGAATGGAAGTTCTGGCCGGGCCCGCAGGCCTGCTCGGGGGTCGGCAAGGTCAACATGGCCGACATCCAGGCGATGATGGCCGGGGCGAAGTTCAAGGCCCCGTCCTGCGAGGACGCGGCCTGGCGCATGGCCGGCCTGTCGATGGCCGGCTGGAACGCCCTGGTTTCCCTGGGCCTGGCGGGCCTCAGCGTCCTGGCCGCGATCCGCGAGCACGGCAAGCGATAGGATGGGGCGGTGACCGACAAGCCGATCCCGGCCCGGCCCGGCCGCGGCGCCCAGGCCGCCCGACTCGCCGAGATCCTGCGCGTCGACCACGCGGGCGAGCTGGCGGCGGTGCAGATCTACCGCGGCCAGAAGGCGGTGATGGGCGCAGCCCCGATCGCCCGCCACTTCGCCGAGATGGAGAGCCAGGAGGCCGCCCACCTGGCCCGCTTCGACCGCCTGCTGACCGAGCGCCGGGTGCGCCCCACCGCCCTCGCCCCCGTATGGCGCCTAGCCGGCTTCGCGCTCGGCGCCGGGACCGCGCTGCTGGGCGAGAAAGCGGCGCACGCCTGCACCGAGGCGGTCGAGACCGTCATCGAGGAACACTACGCCGGCCAGATCGCCGAACTGGCCGAGCGGGACCCGGACCTGGCCGCCGAACTCGCGAAGTTCCGCGACGAGGAACTGGCCCACCGCGACCAGGCCGTCGAGGAAGGCGCCCGCGAAGCCCCCGGCTACGGCCTGCTCTCCGCGGTGATCGGCGCCGGCTGCCGCGCCGCGATCAAGCTCAGCGAGAAGATCTGAGGCGCAAGGCGCCCGCCGGCCGCTGTCCCGCGCGCAGGGCGCTCGATGATCTCCAGGCTACGCCCCGACCCGTTCGGGCAGGGGCGCGCCGGCGCACGGCGTCAGGGTCAGGCGGCGGCCGCGCGCCGCCGCAGGCGGGCCCCGGCGAGGCCGAAGCCCGCGATCATCAGCGCCCAGGCTGCGGGCTCGGGCACGACGGTCCCGAAGTTCTCCGCGTAGTTCACCCCGCTGTCGGCCGTGATCGTCGCCGTCGCCGGGGCGCCGGCCGCGTTGCGCACGCCCAGCAGTCCGCCCCAGGTGATGGTGTGCCCCAGCGCGCAGTCCTGGGTGGACGTCCCGAAGCCCGTACGGCTCGAATACTGGTTCGTGCTGCAGTTCGCGGAGATCGCCAGGGCGAACGCCCGCCCCGAGAAGAACGGGATGTCGAAGGTGAACGTGCCGAACGCCTGGTCCGGCGTCGACAGGTTGGTGGTGTTGTACTCGAGCGATCCGTTCGAGTTGAACGACCCGTGGGTCTTCACGAAGCCAAAGTCCGGGCCGCTGCTGGTGTTGAAGAAGACGCTGAGCGGATAGACCGTCTGGTAGCTCGCGTTCACCCCGGCGCCCGCCGCCGTCATCGTGACCGAGAACGAGTTGTCGTAGGGGGCCGAATAGCCCGGGAGCCCGCTCGACGAGCCGTCCAGCGAGCCGTCGATGGAAAGCGAGAAGGTAGCGATCCCCGCCGAGCCCGCCGCCCCGGAATTGATCACGACGCTGTCCTCGAAATAGGCCGACGCATAGGCGCCTTCGGTCGCATAGGGACCCGGGCCGTTCGCCGTCACCACAGAGTGCGTGCTGATCTTCAGGACACCGAAGTCCGCCGTCGAGGCGGCCGCCGACCCCACGTGGGCGCTGATGGGCCCGACGCCGTAGATGTCCTTGTAGTCGTCGACGTAGCCGCCGGCGCCCTGTGTATAGGTGTAGGCGATGAGCCGCGCGGCCTCAGCCGGCGCAGTTGCGCCAAACGTGCAAGCGATCGCGGCTGCAACCGCGGCGTACTTTTTAGTTGAATGCATGATTTCCCGCCCCGACACCGCCTCCCGACGGGCGGATGATTAACTTAGTTAACCATGATGAACTTGGCGCATTGGCTCGTTCCCCTGACGAGCGAGTGTCTATGCCTGCAATGACCACTCGCGCGCGCAGGAACGGTGGCGACGTCTTTGGACAGACTCCAGCTGCGGCCCCGGGCAGGGCCGCCCCGGATCGGATTCGCCCGGCGCCTAGTCCACGAAACGCGCCGCATCAGGCTCGAGTGGCAAGTCCAGGCCGTTCGCGACGTAGGCCACCATCCGGTAGAAACCGCACAGCAGCAGCACCTCGAACACCTGCGCCTCGTCGTAGTGGGCGCGCAGGGCCGCGAACTCGTCATCGCTCAGCGTGGCCCTCGCGTGCAGCGCCTCGACGGCCTCCAGCAGTGCGCGTTCGGCCGCGGTCCAGCCGGAAAACGCCGAGCCCATCCCGGCCGTCGCCGCGACCTCCTCCGGCGACAGGCGGGCCGCCTCCGCGAAGATGGCGACGTGGACGCCCCACTCGTACTCGCAGCCGGCCAGGGCGCAGGTGCGGTCGATGACCAGCTCGCGCTGGCGGAGATCCAGCGGTCCCCGGTCCAGTAGCGAGCCGCCGCGGAACTTGGCCCACGCCCGTTCGCTGCCCGCCAGGGTACGGAACAGCACCAGCGGTGGCTTGCCGCGCATGACGGCGTCGAAGCTGGCCTGGACGTCGGGCGGATAGGGCGCCTCAAGGGGGGCGATACGCGGCATCGTCGTTCCTTGCTACGTTTTCAATAGCGAAAGTTTGCTACACTATATGTAGCGAACGTCAAGCCTGGGGACGATGAGACCACGCCGGGTTGAGCCGCTGTCGGAATCACAGCCCTTAGGGAGTCGCCAAGGCCCAAAAGTTCTGCTTTTGTTCGGGTCAGGGAGTCGAACCATGGCGGACGGCAACAGATACCTGGCGCGGGACTGGTCCTACGGCGAGGCGTGCCTGGGATGGGCGACGGCGGCGCGGTCCAGCCTGTGGGCGCGCTGCGGCTGCGGTCGCGAGGCGGTGGTCGACCCACGGCCCTGGATCGCCCAGGGCCTGAGCCGCCAGATCCTGCACGACCTGGAGGAACGTCTGCGCTGCATCTGCGGCGCCCGGCGCGCCCGCCTGGAGATCCGCGGCCTGGCCGAGGCCCCCGGCGGCGGCGCCGGCGGCATCCACGTGTTCCGCTAGGCGGCGATCAGGGCGCGTCGGCGCCCCAAGATTCAAGAAGCCACGGAAGACACAGAAGGCCACAGAAACGGCCGCACCGCTCCGCCTTCCGTGTCTTTCCGCGCTTTCCGTGGTTCAAGGAGAAGGACGCCCTGCGGCAGGCGCGCCGCCGCCGTAGGGGCCTAGGTCTTCACCCGGACCAGTGTCAGCTGCCGGCGCGAGCGGCGCAGCATGGCGCCCATCATCCCGAAGCCCGCGATCATCAGCGACCAGGTCCCCGGTTCCGGCACGGCGCCGAAGCCGAAGCTCTGGTGCGCGGCGTTGGTCCCATACTTGCCGGTCTCGGTCAGCAGGGTCAGCCCCGAATGGACCGGCCCGTAGCCGGTGAGGTTGGCCAGGTAGTTGGCGCCCGAATAGGTAGCGATATAGCCGTCGAGGGCGCCGTTGCCGCTGACCACCGAATAGGTCGGATTGATCACCTGCCAGATCGCGCCCTGGAGGGCGGCCAGGCGATTGACCGTGTCGGCGGTGTGCGACCCGCCCGCGTAGAGCAGTTCGCCATAGTTCACCAGCCGGCCGACCTGGACGATCTGAGCGTGGCTGAGGGCCGTGGCGCCGACGAACGGCGTGGCGGTCTTGTACTTGGAGTTGGTCGTCAGATCGTAGGTGTCGTCGTACTTCAGGTTCAGCGTGCCCAGGCCAATGTCGTGGAAGATGTCCACGCAGAAGCCGACCAGGTCGAAGGGGCCGCTCAGCGCGCCGGTGGCCGGCGTCGAGCCCGTGCCCTCGTAGGCGGTGAACTTCACCGGGCCGATGTAGACGTACTCGTCGGAGCCGCCGGGACCGTAGATGTGCGCGGTCCGCGAGGTGTTCATGCTGTCGGAGGCGAGGAAGACGCTGGCGGCGTGTCCGGGATTGGCCAGCGCCACACTGCAGGCGAAAGCGGCGGCGGGCAGCGCGGCGCGAAGTGCGTTGAAACGGGACACGGGCGGTACTCCTGACGGCTCTTGCCGCTCAGGACGCAGGTTTGGCGCCAGATCCAGGGGAAGGGAGGAATTGCGGCTCCCCCGGGGTGGGGGCGTTCGGGGGAGCCGCGTTCCCTAGCGCCGCGGGGGAGGCGGCGGGCTGGGCTGCTGGTCCGGCGGCAGGGGGGAGGGGAAGCCGCCGGGCTTCAGCAATACCTAGATAGGAACCCGATGCGGCGTTCCTAGGGCCGGCTTCGTCCAAAACCGTGTTCATTCGCGTCTGCGCGGAGATGAGCGGTAACATGATCGCCGCAATTGCAGCGCCTGTTGCCGCGGCAGGAGACGAGAGTATGTCCGCAAAGCTTTGCCTGGCCCTGGCCGCCGCCCCGATGGCTTTCCTGATCGCGGGCCCGGCCCTGGCCGCCGATCCGGCGGCCGACGCCCCCACGGTCACCGCCGCCCAGCCCGGCGTCTCCCAACAGATCGAGGCCTTCCTGCGCGACTCCCCGGCGGCCGAACTGCCGGCTGACGCCCCGCGGATGCGGCCTGATGAGGCACCCGGGCCGCGCAAGATCCACGGCGTCGTCGACGTCGCGGTGGGCAGCCACGGCTACCGCAGCGTCTACGTGCGCAGCGACATCCCGGTGGGGCAGAACGGCACCGTCAGCATCGCCGTCGGCGACAGCCGCGGAGGCTACGCCGGCTACGGTTATGGTTATGGCTACGACTATGGACCCGGCTACGGCCGCCGCATCGTCCCGGGCCTGCCCCTCGAACCTGTCGACCCGCCCACGCCCCGCTAGTTTTGCGCGCCCGCGAGTTTTGCGCGAACGTGTCAGGGGTGTCTCAGAGCGCGCCATCATGGGCCGCGACGGCCGTGGCATAAGCGGCGACTGAGGAAACCCGGAGAACCACCCCGATGAACCGACGCCTGTTGCTGGCGCTCGCGCCGGCCGTCCTGGCCATGGCCAGCTTCGCCCACGCCCAGCCGCCCGGCCCCGGCCCCGGCGGCGGCCCCGTGATCCGCATGATCCACGGCGGGCCCGGCGGGCCGGAGATGAAGGCGATGCACGAGGCGATGATGAAGCAGCACCTGGAGGACCTGAAGGTCGTCCTGCGCCTGCGCCCCGACCAGGAAGCCGCCCTGCAGGCCTTCGTGGCCGCGCACCATCCCGACGGCCCGCCGATGATGCACGACATGCCGGACGGTCCCGGCGACATGACGAAGCCGCAGACCACGCCGGAACGCCTGGCCGAGATGGCCAAGCACGAGGCCGCCATGGCCGCCGAGCACGAGAAGATGCGCGCCGCGTTGGCCAGGTTCTACGCTGCGCTCAGCCCCGACCAGCAGAAGGTGTTCGACGCCCTGCAGCGGCTACAGGGTCCGCACATGGGCGGCATGGGCGGCCACGGGATGATGATGGACGGGCCCGGCATGCGCCGGATCGAGATCCGCCGCGAAGGACCCGGCCCCGCGCCCGACCATGAGCATCACTAGCCGGCCCCACCGTGCGATTGTGGCGAAGTCGCTATGACGGCGCCACAGTCCGCGTTGAGAGGTCCCGCCATGACGCCCCAGCCCTCCGTGCTGCCCGGACGCCACGTCCTGGTGGTCGACGACGACACCCAGCTGCGCGAACAGGTGGTCGCCTACCTCACCGAGCACGGCTTCCAGGTCCATGCCGCCGCCGACGCTCGGCAGATGGACAGCGCGCTGGCCGCCGCCCCCATCGACCTGGTGGTGCTGGACCTGATGCTGCCCGGCGAGGACGGCCTGTCGATCTGCCGGCGGCTGTCGGCGGAGGGCGGGCCGGCGATCATCATGGTCAGCGCCATGGGCGAGGAGATCGACCGCGTGCTGGGCCTGGAGCTGGGCGCCGACGACTACCTGGCCAAGCCCTGCAGCCCGCGCGAGCTGCTGGCCCGGGTGCGCGCGGTGTTCCGCCGGCTGGAGGAGGTGCGCGGCGGCGCGCCGCGCAAGGGCAAGGCCTACCAGTTCCAGGGGTTCGTGGTGGATGCGCTGCGCCGCCAGCTGAAATCGCCGGGCGGCGCCACCATCCTGCTGACCTCGGGCGAGTACTCCCTGCTGGCCGCCTTCCTCGACCACCCGCAGCGAATCCTGTCGCGCGACCAGCTGATCGAGATCGCCCGCGGCCAGGACGCCGACGTGTTCGACCGCGCCGTCGACGTGCAGATCAGCCGCCTGCGCCGCAAGCTGCACGCCTGCTCGGACGGCGAGATCATCAAGACGGTGCGCGGCGCCGGCTACATGTTCGACGTGGCCGTCACCCGCCCATGACGCCGACCGTCCGATGAAGCTGCCGGCGCTTCCACGCGCCACCATCGGGGTGCAGCTGGTGGCCCTGGTGCTGGTGTGCCTCGCGGCGATGCACCTGGTGACCTTCGTCGTGGTGGGCCTGTTCCCGCCGCCGCGGCCGCCGATCTATCGGATGAGCGAGATCGCCGCCGCCCTGAACGGTGGCGCGCTCACCGCCCGCGACGGCCGCCCGATGCTGCGCTCGATCGAGGCCGCCCTGCCCCGACCGCTGGCCGAAGCGCGCTGGCCCACGCCTCCCGTCGATGTCCTGGCGATGGCGCTCGGCAAGCCGCGCGAGCTGGTACGCCTGGCGCAGCGGCGGCCCACATGGCTGGACCGTTTCCTGCGCGAGCCGGTGACGGCGCGGATCGTCCTGGAGCACCGCCGCGGCCGCGACGGCCACCGCGAGTTCGAACATGGCGCGTTCGGGCCGCGAACGCTGGACGTGCAGGCCTTCGAACCCGGCGGGCCGGGTGGGATGCGCCATCCGCCGCCGGGCCTGCGCTTCCTGGTGATGCGCGAGGCGCCGGTGTTCGGCGACTTCACCGCCGCCCTGAAGCTGGCCGACGGCCGCTGGGCCGTCGTGCGCTCAAGCCCCGAGCCCTTTCCCACTGACTGGCAGCGGCGAATGCTGCTGGTGGTGCTGGTCGCGTTCGCCGTCGTGGCGCCGGCCGCCTTCCTGTTCGCACGCCGGATCACCGCGCCGCTGAAGCGCTTCTCCGAGGCCGCCGAGCGCCTCGGCCGCGACCCCCAGGCGCCGCCCGTGACCCTCTCCGGCCCGGCCGAGATCGGCGTGGCGGCCGAGGCGTTCAACAACATGCAGGCGCGCGTGAAGCGCTACATCGACGACCGCACCGCCATGGTCGGCGCCATCAGCCACGACCTGCGCACGCCGCTCGCCCGCATCCGCTTCAAGCTCGAGCGGGCCGAAAGCGGGCTCAAGGACTCGGTGCTCGCCGACGTCGCCCAGATGGAACAGATGATCCAGGGCGTCCTGGCCTTCATCCGCGACGAGAGCACGCCGCGGCGGCGCGAGAAGCTGGACCTGCTGTCGCTGGTGGAATGCGTCGCCGACGACGCCGCCCTGGTCGGCCAGGATGTCGAGATCGTTCGCGCCGAACCCGTGACCGTGGAGGGCGACGCGGTCGCCCTGCAGCGGCTGTTCGTGAACCTGGTGGACAACGCGGTGAAGTACGGCGGCCAGGCGCGCATCGGCCTCAGCCGCGAAGGCGACCTGGCCGTGGTGAAGATCGCCGACGCCGGACCGGGTCTCGCGCCCGAGGACCTGGAGCGGGCCTTCCAGCCCTTCTTCCGCGCCGACCCCTCGCGCAACGTCGACAGCGGCGGGATCGGCCTGGGCCTGCCCATCGCCCGCTCCACCGCCCGCGCGCACGGCGGCGACGTGGAGCTTGCGCCGGGAACCACCGGCCTGATCGCACGGGTGACCCTGCCGGTCGCCTGAGCACGCAACCTCCGCCGAGGATCGGCGTTACCAAAACGGCGCTGACATTCCCCCCCGACAGATGCGCCATACGAAGCTAGCGCCCCCGTCCGGCTCCCCTGGGCGGGGGCGCGTTTCTTCCAGGGTTCAGGCGACGGCGGCCAGGGCTTCGAGCCGCGTCACCCGGAAGCTCTGCTCCAGCACCTCAGCGGTCCCGAAGATGTGCATGAAGGCGATGTCGGCGGCGTCGCGTCCGCTGGCGATGCGGACCAGGCCGTCCAGCGGCGCGAGGCCTGTCGGATCGGTCAGCCACCAGCGGCCGTCCAGGAACACCTCGACCACGGCGTGCAGATCCGGCGGGTCGAGCCGCCATGCAAAGGCGCTGACGGCGCGCGCGGGAATGTCCGCCGCACGGCACAGCGCGATCGCCAGATGCGCGTAGTCGCGGCAGACGCCGGCGGCGTCGATGAAGGTGTCGAGCGCGGTGCTCGCGCTGTCGCTGGCGCCCGGCGCGTAGGTGAGGTGCTCGCAAACCCACGCCATGATCGCGGCGGCCTTGTCTCCGCCCTCGAGATGGCCGAAGCGGCTCCGCACCAGGCGCTCGAAGCGGTCGGACGGGCAGTAGCGGCTGGGGCGCAGATAGGGCAGCACATCACCCGGCAGGTCGCGCACGCGCCACGCCGCGCGGCCGGACAGGTCGTGGCTCTCCCGGTCGGTCTCCACCTCGGCCGCATAGGTCAGTTCGACGTCACCCTGGCAGTCGACGATCGCGCGCCGCTCTCCGGTGGCCGGATCCTCGAAGCGCGCGATCGCGCACGCCGGCGGGGCGGTCCACCGCTCATGCATCACCCGCTGCCGCGGCGAACGCGCGGGCTCCACCAGCAGCAGCACCTCGCAGGGCGCCGCGAACCGGTAAACCAGTCGCGCTTCCACAGACAATCGCATCACGTCCTCACCATCGGCGCGGACCGGGCGCAGGTTGGGCCCGCCTCCACAACCTGAATCGGCGCTGACGCCGGACAATCTCGAATCTGTGACCATGACGTCTCCCTCGGACGTCAGGGAGTGCGCCGCGCGGCGGGTGGTTCCTCGGTCGGCGAGCCGACTTGGGATATATTGACACTAATAGTGTCACAATGTAATTCCGCGCTCTGGGAGCCGGGCGCGGAGTTGAAGATCTCTGAGCGGCCAGTCGGGAGGACGCCTATGAAGCTCTGGCACTGGCTGGCCGGTGGGTTGGCCGTCATCGTCCTGGCCCTGGGCGTCGCTTACCTGAACCGCGCGACCGTCCTGGCCATGATCGCCCACGCGCGCCTGCCGCACGTCGAGCCCAATCACCCCGTGACGTGGGCGCAGGGTCCCGCCGCCCCGCCCGCCGGCGAACGCCCGCCCAACGTGGTGTTCATCCTGGCCGACGACCTGGGCTTCAACGACATCACCTTCAACGGCGGCGGCGTGGCGAACGGCGCCGTGCCGACGCCCGCGATCGATTCGATCGGCCATGACGGCGTGAACTTCGCCGCCGGCTACACAGGCAACGCCACCTGCGCCCCGTCCCGCGCGGCGATCATGACCGGCCGCTACGCCACCCGCTTCGGCTACGAGTTCACGCCCGCGCCGGTCGGCTTCGAGCGCATGGTCGGCACGGAAGCCGAGCCCGACGCGCTGGTGAAGCCCAGGTTCTTCAGGGACCGCCTGAAGCAGATGCCGGAAGGCTCCACCGCCGCCTCGCCCGAGGCGGTGAACCAGCTGGCCGTGCCGACCGGCGAGGTGACGATCGCCGAGGTTCTGCGCACCCGCGGCTACCACACCCTGCAGTTCGGCAAGTGGCACCTGGGCGGCAAGAAGGGCTCGCGGCCCGAGGACCAGGGCTTCGACGAGTCCCTCGGCTTCATCGCCGGCGCCTCGATGTACCTGCCGGAGAAGGACCCGGACGTCGTCAACTCCAAGCAGCCCTGGGACGCCATCGACCGCTTCCTGTGGCCGAACCTGCCTTACCAGGTGCAGTACAACGGCTCGCCGATGTTCGCCCCCAAGGGCTACATGACCGACTACCTGGGCGACGAGGCGGTGAAGGCGATCCACGCCAACCGCAACCGGCCGTTCTTCATCTACTTTGCGCCGAACGCGATCCACACGCCGCTGCAGGCCACCAAGGAAGACTACGACGCCCTGCCGCAGATCAAGGACCACCGCCTGCGCGTCTACGGCGCCATGGCCCGCGCCCTGGACCGCAACGTCGGCAAGATCCTGGCCGCCCTCAAGGCCGAGGGCCTGGACCAGAACACGCTGGTGATCTTCACCAGCGACAACGGCGGCGCCGCCTATATCGGCCTGCCCGACGTCAACAAGCCCTACCGCGGCTTCAAGTCGACCTTCTTCGAGGGCGGCATCCACGCGCCGTTCTTCATGCGCTGGCCGGGGGTCATCCAGGCGGGCTCGCGCTTCCCCTACCCCGTCGGCCACGTGGACATCTTCGCCACCGCCGCCGGCGCGGCCCACGCCGCCACGCCCACCGACCGGGTGATCGACGGCGTCGACCTCCTGCCCTATCTGGCCGGCAAGGCGACGGGCCGCCCGCACCAGACGCTGTTCTGGCGCTCCGGCGCCTACAAGGTGGTGATGGACGGCGACTGGAAGCTCCAGTCCAGCGAGGACCAGCACAAGGTCTGGCTGTTCAACCTGGCCAACGACCCCACCGAGCGGCACGAGCTTTCCAAGGCCGAACCCGCGCGGGTCACCGCCATGCTGGCGCTGCTGAAGGCCCAGGACGCCGCCAACGCCAAGCCGCTGTGGCCGTCGCTGCTGCAGGGCCCGGTCTATGTGGACGCGCCGGGCGGCGTGAAGCACAAGGCGGGGGATGAGTACGTCCTGTGGGACAATTGACGAAGGCCTTCCTGCCGCCATCGACCAACGCGCAGTATCGCGGCGCTGCGATCTCGGCGTGGTTCCTGGGATTGGCGGCGGTGCTGACCATCGGACCGGGGCTGATCCACAGCTTCCTGCCGGATGGCGGGGCGGGCGTGATCGCGCACCTGGACATGGGCGACCGACGCGAGCTGGTGATCGGGGTGTTTCGCTGGGAGGGCGCGACGCAACTGGCGCTGGGGCTGGCCATGCTGGCGGTGGCGCTGCGCTACCGGTCGCTGACGCCGCTGTTCCTGGCGCTGCTGATCGTGGAGCGCGGGCTGATGTCGCTGCACGCATGGATCCTGTCGCCGCCGGCGAACGGCTATCACCCGCCGGAGCACTACGGCAGCCCCGTCACCGTGCTGCTGGCGGCCGGCTTCCTGGTCCTGGCGCTGCGGCCGCGCCGCGCGTGAGGCTGGGCCTCGTCCTGGCCGGCGCCCTGGCGCTCGCGGCCTGCGGGACCAAGGACGCCGCCAAGACCGTCGCCGCCGCCGCGCCGGCCAAGTGCCTCGCGCCCGTCGCCGCCCAGCCCGCGCCCGCCACCGCCGGCATGGTGCTGATCAAGGGCGGCCGCTTCGAGATGGGCGCCGCGCCGATGCACACGGAAGAAGGTCCGCCCCGGCCCACCCGCGTGGGCGACTTCTGGATCGACCGCACCGAGGTGACCAACGCCGACTTCGCCCGCTTCGTGGCCGCCACTGGCTATGTCACCGAGGCCGAGAAGCCGCTGGACCCCAAGGCCTATCCCGGACTCTCCGGCGACCAGCTGAAGCCTTCGGGTATCGTCTTCGTCGGCGCCGAGACCCTCGGCAACGACCCCACGGCCTGGTGGCGCGTGGTGCAGGGCGCGGACTGGCGCCACCCCCAAGGACCCGGCAGTTCCATCACCGGCAAGGACGCCTGGCCGGTGGTGCAAGTGAGCTGGGCCGACGCCATGGCCTATGCGAAATGGCTGGGCCGCGACCTGCCGACCGAGGCCGAGTGGGAGTACGCCGCCCAGGGCGGCAAGGCCAAGGCCACCCGCTTCGTCTGGGGCGACGCGGCGCTGGACGACGCCCACCCGCAGGCCAACGTCTGGCAGGGCATCTTCCCGGCGCAGGATACCGGCGGCGACGGCTACAAGGCCGGCGCCGCCCCCGTCGGCTGCTTCCCGGCCAACGGCTACGGCCTGCACGACATGGCCGGCAACGTCTGGGAGTGGGCGAAGGACTGGTACCGCCCCGGCCTCGACGCGGCCGGCGGCGAAAACCCCGCCGGCCCGCCGCAGACGCTCGCCTTCGACCCCGGCGACCCGGGCGCGCGCAAGCACGTGATCAAGGGCGGCTCGTTCCTGTGCTCGCCCAACTACTGCTACCGCTACCGCCCCGCCGCCCGCGAACCCGGCCCCACCGACACCGGCGAAAACCACATCGGCTTCCGGACGGTGCTGAGGGTGCAGCCATCCGCCTGACTGCGCCGTCAGGCGCTGTCCTTCCCGACACGAGGATCACAAAGACCACAAAGGCGTCCGTGCGCACGGCTCCCTGGTGGTCTTTGTGGTCTTCGCGGTGATCTTGAATTGCGCGGACGCGCCTAGAAGCCTTGGCCCGGCTTGGTCTTGATGTTGAGCTGGCCCTTCAGGCCGGCCTTCCGGTGGTGCTCGATCGCGTGCATCTCCGGCGACATGGCCATGTTGCGGAAGGCCTCCAGCGACGGGTATTCGGCCAGCGCCACCACGTCCCACAGCTCCTCCACCTCGCCCAGCATCAGGCCGGTGACCGCGCCCTGGTAGCGCACCTTGCCGCCCAGGCCCTCGACCAGCTTCCGCACCCCCTCGCCGTACAGCATGTAGGCCTCGACGCCGGTCAGGCCGCGGTCGCCGTCCTCGTACTGCGCGCGGTCGTGGAACTTGAGCAGGTTGACCATCACGAACGGTCCGTCCTCGGCGCCGCCGAAGAACGCCATCGCCCGCTGCGGCGACGGCATGACCTGGTTCTCGACCTTCATGGCGCTCCCTCTCAGCTGCGGCGGATCAGGGCGTCGATCACCTCGACGATTTCGGACGGGCTGTCTTCCTGCAGGAAATGGCCGCCGCTCAAGGTGACATGCGGCTGGCCCTTCGCCCCCGGCACGCGCGCCTGGAACGCGGCCTCGCCGCCGCGTGTGACCGCGTCGCCGTCGCTGAAGGCGGTGACGACGGGCTTGTCGAACCGCTCCAGCACCGCCCAGGCCGCATGGTTCTCGGCCACCGAGGCGTGCTGCGGCGTGATCGGCACCAGGGTCGGGAACTGCCGGGCGCCTTCCTTGTAGGTCTCGTCCGGGAACGGCGCGTCGTAGGCCGCGACCTCGGCGTCCGAGAGATTGCGCAGCAATCCTCCGTTGACGATCCAGCCCACCGGCAGCTCCGGCGTCCGCTGGCTGAAGTTGAGCCAAGCCTCGAAGCCTTCGGAGAGGCCAGTGCCCGCCGGCAGGCCGGTGTTGGCCACCACGACCCCGGCGAAACGCTCAGGGAACGCCGCCACCAGCCGCAGGCCGATCAGCCCGCCCCAGTCCTGGCAGAACAGGTGGACGCCGGTCAGGTCCATCGCCGTCAGCCACTGGCTCATCCAGGCCACGTGGCGCTCGTAGGTATAGTCTGTGCGCAGCGCCGGCTTGTCCGACCGGCCGAAGCCGATCAAGTCCGGGGCGATCACGCGCCGCCCCTTCGCCACCAGCCCGGCGATGATGTGTCGGTAGAGATAGGCCCATGAGGGCTCGCCGTGCATCAGCAGCACGAGCGCCCCATCGCGGGGACCCTCGTCGACGTAGTGCAGGCGCATCTGCGTGCCGTCGGCGTCTGTGATCGCCGAATAGCGCGGCGCATAGGGCCAGTCCGGCAGGCCTTCGAACCGCGCGTCCGGCGTCCTGAGCACCTGCATCTCTGGGCCTCTCTCGATTTGGCTATATAATGACATTATGCGTGTCACTATATGCCCACGTCAAGCCACGGCGCCACGCGGCGCCTCGACACCCGGCCCCGGTGTGGGCGAGATGGGCGCCATGACCGAGTCCGCCCAGCCGGCGCCGGAGCCTGAGGTCCTCGACGGCCGTCGCCGCCGCGGCCAGGACAACCGCGCCCGGATCGTGGCCGCGATGATGGAGATCGTGCATTCGGGCCAGGTCGCCCCCAGCGCCGAGCAGGTGGCGGCGCGCGCCGACGTCGGCCTGCGCACCGTCTTCCGCCACTTCCAGGACATGGACAGCCTCTACCGCGAGATCGCCCGCATCGTCGGCGCCGAGGTGAGGGCCATCATCGCGCGGCCGGTTATAGGCGCCACCTGGCAGGAACGGGTGCTGGACATGGCGGGCCGCCGCACCCAGGCGTTCGAGAAGATCTCGCCCTACAAGCGCGCCGCCGACGTGTTCCGGCACCGCTCGAAGTTCCTCGGCTCCGACTACCTGCGACTGGTGGCCGAGTTGCGCGAGGCCCTGCGACGCGAGCTCCCGGCCGGGATCGCCGGAGACGCGGACAGGTTCGAGGCGCTGGACATGGTGATGAGCTACGAGACCTGGTCGCGGCTGCGCCGTGAGCAGGAGCTGCCGGTCGACCGTTCGCAGGCCGTCGTCGAGGCCGCCGTCCGCCGCCTCATCGCCTGACCCTCCTGTCCGACGCTCGGCCTATTCGGCACAATCGAAGCGAGCGCCAAAGCCGTTGATTTACGGCGGTAAACAGCGTTCCCTCAACCCACCCATCGGAGGAGGTTCCGTTGAAGCTGCTCAAGGCGTTGACCTCGGCGTTTGCCTTCCTCGCCCTGTTCAGCGCCGCCCTGCTTGTACCGGCGGGGCTGATTCCCGACGGCGCGTGGGTGTGGCCCCGCGCCTGGGCGCTGCTCGCCGCCATCGGGATCATCACGACGGCCGGTTCGGTCGCGCTGGCCTACCTCCGCCCGGCCAGTTTCGCGGTGCGCCAGCAGGGGATCGTCGCCGACAGGGCCAGGCGCCAGCCGCTGATCGACGCGGTCGGCGCCGCGGTCTACTTCGCCTTCCTGTTGGGCTGGTTCGTGTTCATTCCGCTGGACGTGTTCCGGTTCCGCCTGCTGCCGCAGCCGTCGGACGCGGCCGCAGCCCTGGGCGGCGTGGCGGCCATCGCCGGCCTGCTGATCGGCCAGTTCGCCGTGGCCCAGAACCAGTTCGCCGCCCCCACGGTCCAGGACCAGACCGCCGACGGCCAGCGGGTGATCGACAGCGGCCTCTACGGCCTGATCCGCCATCCGCTCTACGCCGGCAACCTGCTGGTCTTCGGCGGCTCGGCCCTATGGCTGCAAAGCACGGCGGCGCTGGTCGCCGTGGCCGGTCACCTGGGCTTCACCCTGGCCCGCATCGCTGTCGAGGAGACCATGCTGCGCGCCACCCTGCCCGACTATGGAGACTATGCCCGGCGCGTGCGCGGGCGGCTGATCCCCTACGTCTTCTGAGGCTACGCCTCCAGCTCGATGTCCCAGTAGAGATAGTCGAGCCAGCTTTCGTGCAGGTGGTGCGGCGGAAACTTGCGGCCGTGCTCCTGCAGTTCATAGGCGCTGGGCCGGCGAGGCCGGTGGCGCGGGTGCATGTGCGCCTCGTTCGGCGTGCGGCCGCCCTTTTGCAGATTGCACCGCGCGCAGGCGGTGACGATGTTCTCCCACGTCGTGCGTCCGCCGCGCGAGCGCGGGATCACGTGGTCGAAGGTCAAGTCGTCGCCGTGGTGGCAGTACTGGCAGGTGAAGCCGTCGCGCAGGAACAGGTTGAACCGGGTGAACGCCGGCGGCCGGTCCTGGGCCACGTAGTTCTTCAGCGACACCACGCTGGGCAGCTTCATCTCGAAGGAGGGCGAGTGGACCACCTGGTCGTAGGTGGAGACCACGTCGACGCGGTCGAGGAACACCGCCTTGATGACGTCCTGCCAGGGCCAGAGCGAGAGCGGATAGTAGCTGAGCGGCCGGAAGTCAGCGTTGAGCACGAGACAAGGCCAGCCAGACGGCGGGCGGCTAAGCACCTGCATGGCAGGACCTCCCGAGATGGCGGGCGGGGGAGCGTCTCTGCGCGTCTATGACAATCGGCTTGTGACTGAAGACGGAACCCTCAGCAGCGGAAATCGACAGGACTGCGGAAACGATAGGCCCGATTCGGAGACAAATCTACGACGGCACGGGCTCGGGAAAGTGCGCCTGAAGGCCTCGTCCGGGTGATCCGCGGACGAGGCCTAGTGGCGGGCCATGGGTTAGGCGCCCAGGGCGAGGGTGGCGCCGGCGATGGTCAGGGCGAGGCCCACCACCGCGAAGGACACGACCACATCGAGAGCCCGGTTGAGCAGGATCGACATTGCAGTTCTCCATTTTTCTTGTTGAGGGACCGGACGATACCGGCCCCCAGGTCCATCTGGACGATGTTTAGATAGCACAAATCTAAGCATTGTCTAGATCGACAATTTCACCGCTTTGCCATGCGTTTTCGTATGAGTTGGCGGTGAACCCGGAAAACGAAAAAGGGGCCCCGAGGGCCCCTCTCCGAAATCATCCGGGAGTGGGGATGGGCTTAGATGCCCAGGCCCGCGGTGGCGCCGGCGGCGACCATGCCGAGAAACAGCAGGAAGGCCGGGGCGAGGCGGTCGAGATAACGAATGGACATGACACACACCTTTTCAGTTTCAGTTTCGGTTCTTGTGACCCCGGAAAACCGGGGCGTCCTTTTGGACAACCGCTATGTAGCACCATCTAAACACCGCATAGATCAGTGATTTTGCACTGCCGTTATGCGTTTTCGCAGGTGCGAAGAAGGAGCCCTCAAGGCTCCTTCCTGAGTTTAGGCTGCCTGAGCGGGGAGGCTCAGAGGCCCAGCCCGGCCGTCGCGAACGCGCCCGCGGCCGTGAGGCCGAGGAACAGCAGGAAGGCCGGAGCGAGACGGTCGAAAAAACGTTCGAAGTTTGCGAGAGACATGACACACACCTTTCAGTTTGAACCCCAGGGGAGTGGGGGCGTTTCTTATTTGAACAGCGCTCAGATAGGTCACACCTTGGCCATGTTCAAGACATCTATACAGCGCTTAGATATGAAATTATGGTAAGGCTATGAGCGAAGCTAAAAGCGCCGAATCCCGCCCCTACCACCATGGCGACCTGGGTCGCGCGCTCGTGGACGCCGCCCGTCGGCTGCTGGAGGCGGAGGGCCCCAGCGCCCTTTCGCTCCGCGCCGTGGCCCGTGAGGCCGGGGTCAGCCCGGCCGCCCCCTACCATCACTTCAAGGATAAGGCCGAGTTGCTGGACGCTGTGGCCCAGGAAGGCTGGGACATCCTCCAGGAGCAGATGAAGGAGGCCAAGGCGAAGGACCAGGGCCTGCACCAACTGACCGCGCTGGGCATCGCCTACGTCTGCTTCGCCCGCGAGAACCCGGCCCTCTACCGCGTCATGTACGACGCCACCCGCGACAAGGAATCCCTGCCCGAGGGCATGTCCGAGAATAAGGACAGCGCTTACTGCATGGTCCGCGACACCATGATCGAGCATGGCGCCGACCCCAGCCAGGAAACCCACCTCGAGCTCGCCACCGTGGCGGCGTGGTGTGGCGCCCACGGCCTGGCCGAGATGGCCGGCTTCCGGCAGTTCGACCACCTGAAGGAAGCCCTGGGCGGCGAACGCGCCTTTTTCGACGCGGTGTTCAGCCACATGGGCCTGTTCCCCAGCCGCCACGACGACTGCTAATCCGCGCGGGTGTTCGCCACCCGCTTCGCTCCCTCTCCCACCGGCTACCTGCACCGGGGCCACGCCTATTCGGCGCTGACCGCCCATGCCGCCGCGCGGCAGGCCGGCGGGCGTTTCGTGCTGCGCATCGAGGACATCGACGCCACCCGCTGCCGGCCGGCGTTCGAGGCGGCGATCTACGAGGACCTGGCGTGGCTGGGCCTGGCGTGGGAGCAGCCGGTCCGCCGCCAATCCGAACACCTGGCCGACTATCAGGCCGCCCTCGCCCGGCTGGAGGCCGACGGCCTGCTCTACCGCTGCTTCCGCACCCGCAAGGAGGTCGCCGAGGCCATGGCGTCAGCACCGCACGGCGCGATGGAGGTGTTCCGCGGCGCGCCGCTGCCGGCGGACGAGGAGGCCCGCCGGCTGGCGGCCGGGGAGGCGTTCGCCTGGCGCCTCTCGCTGGACGCCGCCGCACGCAGGCTGGGCGGGTTCGCGCGCCTGAGCTTCGTCGAGGACGGCGAAGGGACGATCGCCGCGCGCCCCGAACTGGGCGGCGACGTAGTCCTGGCCCGCCGGGACGTCGGGGTCGCCTACCACCTCGCCGTGGTGGTCGACGACGCCCTGCAGGGGATCAACCACGTCATCCGCGGCCGCGACCTCTTCGAGGCCACCCACGTGCAGCGGCTGCTGCAGGCGCTGCTGGACCTGCCGACGCCGATCTACCGGCATCACCCGCTGCTGACCGGCCCGGACGGCAAGCGCTACGCCAAGCGCGACCGTGCGGAAACGCTGCGGTCCCTGCGCGAACAGGGTATGAGCCCGGCGCGACTTCGGGAGGATCTGGGTTTTGGCTGAGGCGGCGGCGCAGACGGGCGGCCACGCGCGGACCGACTGGCGGGCGCTGGCGGTGCTGCTGGTCGGGGCCTGCATCATCGGCCTCTCGCCGATCCTGGTGCGGCTGACCGAGGCCGGGTCGGCGGCGGGCGGGTTCTGGCGCTTCGCCTTCGCCTTGCCGCTGCTGGCGATCCTCAGTTACCGCAACGCCGGCTCGCTGGGCCGGCCGTCGAAGATGGCGCTGTGGGCCGGCGTGTTCTTCGCCCTCGACCTCGGCTTCTGGCACTACGGCATCCACTACACGTCGGTGACCAACGCCACCGTGCTGTCGAACCTGACACCGGTCGTCGTGACGGCCTTCGCCTGGATCTTCCTGAAGCAGCGGCCCAAGGCCCTGTTCCTGGTCGCCGTGGCCGCCGCCGTCGGCGGGGCCTGGCTGATGGCGATCGAGAAGGGCGGCGGCAAGCTGGTGAACCAGCCGCTGGGCGACGTGCTCAGCGTGTTCACCGCGCTCTGGTACTCGCTCTACTTCCTGACCATGGCCGAAGGCCGCAAGACCGAGACCACCAGCCGGCTGATGTTCTGGGTCAGCGTCGTGGGCGCACCGCTGATCCTGATCGCCGCCCTGCTCCTGCGCGAGCCGATCTTCCCGACCAGCGCCCTGGGCTGGGGCGCGCTGGCGGGCCTTGGGCTGATGCATGTCACCGGCCAGGGGTCCATCGCGTGGGCCATGGGCCGCCTGCCGACCTCGACCGCCTCGGTGGTGGTGCTGATCCAGCCCATCGTCGCCGCCTACCTGGGCTGGATTCTGTTCGCCGAGCCCATCGGCCCGCTCCAGGCCCTGGGCGCCGCGGTGACCCTGGGCGGCGTGGTACTGGCGCAGTGGGCGTCGCGGCGGACCACCGCCTCCTAAACGTCGTCATCCCCCGGCTTGTCCGGGGGATGACGAGCTTTTGTGGGCTACGCGCTGAACCCCCACGCCACCCGCGCCGCCTCGATCCGCGCCAGCTTCTGCCGGAACGCCGTCCAGTCGTCCCCGTCCGCGATCGGCGCCCACAGCGCCTCGATCTGGTCGTAGAGCAGCTCCTCCGGCTCGGGCGCGGCGAAGTAGGCGTGCGCCAGCCGCTCCGGCCGGTCGGCCTCGTACGCCCCGATCCGTTCGCGGAAGTCGGCGAAGGGCGCCTCGCGGTAGAGGTCGGCCCGCGACCCCGCCATGGCGCGCGCGTCGGCGCCGGTGAACCAGTCGAAGAAGAACGGCTCCCAGCGCAGCCGCTCGCCGCCCTCGGCCATCGCCTGGAACGACGCCTGCACCAGCGCCCCGTCCTCCTCGTCGCCCCGCCGCTTCACCCCCAGCCGGCGCAGCATCGCGGCCATCAGTTCGCGGCGATAGGCCGGGCCGAACCCGTTCAGCGCCTCCACCAGCGGGTCGGTCTGGGTCACCAGGCTCAGGCACCCCGCCAGCTGCTGCAGGTTCCAGAACACCGTCTCCGGCTGGCGGCCGAAGCTATAGAGCCCGGTCTGGTCGAAATAGGCGGCGACGAAGTTCGGGTCCGACTGCGGCAGGAACCGGTAGGGCCCATAGTCGAAGCTCTCGCCGGTGATGTTCATGTTGTCGGTGTTGAGCACCCCGTGGACGAACCCTGCCGCCATCCAGCTGGCGGTCAGACGCGCGGCGCGCCCGATCACGGCGTTGAGGAGGGCCGTGGGCTTGTCGTTCGCGCCCTCCAGTTCCGGATAGTAGAGGCCGACCACGTGGGCGATCAGCGCCTCGATCCGGTCCGCGCGCTCGAAGTAGGCGTGGCGCTGGAAGGTGCCGAAGCGGATGTGGCTCTCCGACAGCCGCACCAGCACCGCCGAGCGGGTCGGGCTGGGCTCGTCGCCGCGCACCAGGTCTTCGCCGGTCTCGATCAGCGAGAACGTCCGCGACGTGGGCACGCCCAGCGCCTCCAGCATGGCCGTCGCCAGAACCTCGCGCACGCCGCCCTTCAGCGTCAGCCGCCCGTCGCCCTGCCGCGACCACGGCGTCTGGCCCGAGCCCTTGGTGCCCAGGTCCAGCAGCCGGCCGCTCCCGGCCTCGCGCATCTGGGCGAAGGTGAAGCCGCGGCCGTCGCCGAGGTCGGGATTGTAGGTGCGGAACTGATGGCCGTGATAGCGCTGCGCCAGCGGCGAGGCGAAGTTGTCCGGCAGCGGAACGAAGCGACCGAAGTGCGCGACCCATTCGTCGTCGCTCAGCGTGTCGAGCCCGACGGTCGCCGCGGCCCGGTCATTGCGGAAGCGAAGGATCGTCTGCGGGAAGTCCGCCGCCGCCACCGGGTCGGCGAATTCCTCGCCCAGCGACGGATACTGTGGGTCGGGGCGATAGGCGGGCGAGACAGGCATGGACGGCAGCTAGCCGTCCCATGCCTTCCTCGGCAACTAGCGGAGGCCGAAGAACGCCAGCACCGCGCCGACGACGACCACCAGACCCACCAGATAAATGATGCCGTTCATAGCCAGTCTCCCAGTCTGTCCCTCGACAGGGGCACCTAACGCGCCTCTGCCGTAAGCCGTTCCGTGAGAGCTCAACCGATCCGCACGCCCATGCCGCCGTCCACCGGCAGAATTGCGCCCGTGATGAACTTCGCATCGTCCGACGCCAGGAACAGCGCGGCATGCGCGGTGTCCCAGGCGGTGCCCATCTTGCCGCCCAGCGGGACGCGGGCGTCGCGCTCGGCGCGGACCTCCTCCTGGCTGCGGCCGCTGGCGCCGGCGATGCCGGCCACAGCCATCGGGGTGTCCATCAGCCCCGGCTGCACGGCGTTGCAGCGGATGCCGTAGCGGGCCTGCGAGATGGCGACGTTGGCGGTCAGGCGGTTCACCCCCGCCTTGGAGATCTCGTAGGCCACCTGGATCCCGCCGGCCCGCGCGGCCAGGGACGAGATGTTGACGATGGAGCCCGCCTTCTGCTCGCGCATCACCGCCAGCGCCGCCTTGGTGACCAGCCACATGCCCTTCAGGTTCACCGCCAGGATGCGGTCGAAGGCCGACTCCTCGACCCGGTGCGCAGGGCCGTCGCCGCCGCCGATGCCGACGTTGTTCACCAGGATGTCGATGCGCCCCAGCCGCGCCTGCGCCGTGGCGATGATCTCGGCGACCTCGGCGGCCTTGACCACATCGGCCTGCATGGCGCTGGCCTCGCCGCCGACCTCGGCGATCATCGCCGCGGTCTCTTCAGCCCGCTCGGCCACCCGGTCGACGCACAGCACGCGGGCGCCCTCCTGCGCGAACAGCAGGGCCATGGCCCGGCCGTTGCCCAGCGTTTCACCCGGCGTCTGGCCGGCCCCGACGATGACCGCGGTCTTGCCCTCCAGGCGTCCCCGCCCCCCGACGACCGGCATGTCAGAAGCCCTTGAGATCGGGGTCGAGCGTCTGGCCGGCGTCCAGCTGCACGCCGAAGGTGTTCAGGAACATCGACACCTGCGTGTACTGGCCGACGGTGAACACCACGTCCATGCACTGCTTCTCGGTGTAGTGCTTCGCCAGCTCCCGCCACGTCGCGTCGGTGACGAACTGGTCCGCGTGCAGTTCGTCGGCCACCTTGATCAGCACCGCGTCGGCCGGACTCCAGCCGGCGTCCGCGCCCTGCTTGATGCGCTGGATCTCGTCCTGCGTCAGGCCGCTCGCCAGGCCGATGCGGGTGTGCTGGGTGAACTCGTAGCCGCTCTTGCAGAGGAACCCGACGCGCAGGATCACGATCTCCCGCTCGCGCTCCGGCACGGCGTTACGCTTCGACAGCACATAGCCGCCCCAGGCGTTGAACCGCGTCAGCGCCTTGGGCTCGCGCACCATGGTGCGGAAGATGTTGAGGATGTTCGGCCCGAAGTCCTTCAGGGCCTCCTTGTGCTCGGGGCCCATCTCGGCGTCGCTCAGGGGCGCGATGCGCGGCTTGGTCAGTCTCATGGGCGTTCCTCGGTCGGTTGTTGGCGGCACCTTAGAGCCGCGGTCCGATTTCGCTAGAGCGGGAACCGGACGCTTGTTACCCAGGTGGCGATGTCACGCCGGTCCACGCTGGAATTCCTGAAGACCGAGACCGGCTCGGGCCTGCTGCTGGCCATGGCGGCCCTGGCGGCGGTGATCCTGGCGAACTCGCCCTGGGCCTCGGCCTACACGTCGCTGACCCAGCACGTCGTCCCCGTCCAGATCGGCCCGTTCGTACAGTCGATGAGCGTCACCGGTTGGGTGAAGACGGCGCTGATGCCGATCTTCTTCTTCGTCGTGGGCCTGGAGATCAAGCACGAGGTCCTGCGCGGCGAACTGTCCAACCCGCGGCGCCTAGCCCTGCCGGTGCTGGCCGCGGCCGGCGGCGTGGTGGTCCCGGCGCTGGTCTACCTGGCGATCAATTCCGGCCCCGGCGGACATCCGCAGGGCTGGCCGACGCCGACGGCCACCGACATCGCGTTTGCGCTCGCCGCCCTCGCGGCGGCGGGGCCGCGCCTGCCGCCGACCTTGCGGGTATTCCTGATGACCCTCGCCATCGCCGACGACCTGGTGGCCGTGGTGCTGATCGCGGTGCTCTACACTGAGCACCTGCGCTTCCCGATGCTCGCCGGGGCGGCGGTGACCACCGCGGTGCTGGCGGCCATGGGCCGGTGGCGCACGGCGCCCTACGCCTTCTGGGCCTTCGGCTTCCTGCTGCTGTGGGGGTTCACGCTGAAGTCCGGCGTCAACACCTCGCTGGCCGGCGTGGCGGCTGCCCTGTGCCTGCCGCTGGAGCCCAAGCGCCCCGGCGGCAAGGGGGTCCTGGACGAGACGATGGCGGCGCTGCACCCCTACGTCGCCTTCCTGATCCTGCCGCTGTTCGCCTTCACCGCCGCCGGCTTCGCCTTCGGCAGCGAGACCGGCCGCGTGCTGTTCTCGACCGTCAGCTTGGGCGTGGCGGCGGGCCTGTTCTTCGGCAAGCAGGTGGGCGTGTTCGGCGCGGCCCTGTTGGCGATCGGCCTGAAGTGGGCGCGCCGGCCGACAGGCGCCAAGTGGATCGAGCTCTACGGCGTCTCGGCCCTCTGCGGCGTCGGCTTCACCATGAGCCTCTACATCGGCGCGCTGGCCTTCCCCGGCGCCGACCCGACGCACCAAGCCCAGGTGCGCGCGGGCGTCGTCCTGGGCTCGCTGAGTTCGGTGGCGCTCGGAACGGCGCTGCTGGCCTTCAGCGCCCGACGACGGCCACCGGACGACGCGGCCTAGATGATCCCCACGCCCCTCGCCCGCAGCACCGCCTCGGTGCGGTTGGCGGCGCCCAGCGCGGCGATGGCGGCGGCGGCGTGGGCCTTGACGGTGGCCGGCGACAGGGCCAGCACGCGGGCGATCTCCTTGTTGGACTGACCGGCGGCGATCATCTTCAACACCTCCACCTGCCGGTCGGTGAGCCGCGCGGTCACCGGCGCGGCATAGGTCGCCCCGGCCTCCACCCCGCGCAGCGCCAGGTCGTAGACCCGCGGCGGCAGGTAGCGCCCGCCGGCCATCACCAGGCCGATCGCCGCCTTGATCACCGCGCTCTTGCTGGACTTCGGCGCGAAGCCCGCCACGCCGATCTGCAGCAAGGCCAGCAGCAGGTCGTCGTCCTCGTTGCCGGTCACCACCAGGATCGGGACGCCCGGGACGGTCTCGACCAGCCGACGCACGCCTTCGACGGGCCTGGCGCCCGGCATCACCAGGTCGCTGATGATCATGTCGGGCCGCGACGCCGCCGCGGCCGCCCAGGCGCTGGGAAAGTCGACGGCCTGGGCGATCCGTACGCCGGGCGCCGCGCGCGCCACGGCCGACGCCAGCGCCTCGCGCATCATCTCGTGGTCGTCGCAGATCAGGCAGGTCTTCATGGACGCCGCTGAGCCCACGGCCGCCGAGCCGGCCCCTTGCTCATGCAGCTTTCGCGTCCGCAGCGGGAAGTTCAAGCCAGAAGGCGCTGCCGCCGCGCCATTCGCGCTCCAGCCCCGCCGCCCCGTCCATCAGCCCGGCCATCCGCCGGGCCGAGGCCAGGCCCAGGCCGAAGCCGCCCCGCACCTCGTCGCCGTGGGCGCCCTGGACGTAGTCCTCGAACAGCCGCGCCGCGTCGACCTCGCCGATCCCCACGCCGTCGTCGATCACCCACAAGCGCACCCGCCCGCCGCGCCGCCGCGCCCCGATCAGAAGGCGCGTGGCCTTGGCATGGCGGATGGCGTTGACGACCAGGTTGCCCAGGGCCCGCTCCACCAGATCCGGATCGGCCTGGGCGTGAAGGCGGCTGGTCAGCGCAATGATGTCGACGCCCGCCAGCCGCGCCGACGGCTCATGCATCTCGGCCATCCGGGCGATCAGGGAGCCAACCGGGACGGCGCGCAGCTTCGGCGTGATCGCGCCCGCCTCCAGCTTCAGGTGGTCCAGCATGCGCCGCAGCAGGTCCTGAGCCGCGTCCAGCGCCCAGGCGACGCGCCGCGCCGCGGCCTCCCGTTCCGGCTTGGTGCGGGCATCCATCACGTCGTCGAAGAACAGGCGCGCCGCCTGCAGCGGCTGGCCCAGGTCGTGGCTGGCGGAGGTCAGGAAGCGGGTCTTGGCGTCCCGCTCGGCGGCGACGTCCAGCGTCGCGGCGTACGCCCGGTCGACCGCCCGCTGCACCAGCCCTCGCAACGCCAGGGCGACGTAGGCGTAGGCCAGCGAATAGGGGATCAGCACCCACGAATAGCGGTCCCAGTGGACGACGAAATAGACAGCCGTCGCAATCGGGATCGCCAGCGGCAGCGCCGACGGGCCGCCCACCTTCGGCGGCCGCTCCACCGTGCTCAGCGCCTCGACGATCACCACGCCGAACGCCAGGAACACCACCAGCAGCAGCATGGCGTCGTCGGCATACGGCATCGCCAGCCAGAAGCCGGCGATCACCGCCAGGTTGCCCAGCCACATGATCGCCCGGTCGTGGGTGCGCCAGGCCCGCCGCGCCTGCCGGCGCCGCTGCGCGACCCGCAGGCCCAGCAGGAACAGCCACGCCGCCGAATATCCGGCGCACAGCCCCAGGATCAGGTCCCGCCGCCACGGCGGCAGCGCATCGCCCAGCGCCCAGACGATCCAGACGGAACTGGCCGCCAGCGACGTCAGCGAGAGCAAGTGAAGCCGCAGCGCCCGCCACATCGCCTCAGGTCCTTTCCCCCGTCCGGCCGATGTTGGACCGATCCCGCCCGCGCGCAACGGGGCTAGGCCATCGGGCTAGGCTGGAGCGGCGGTCGCCGGATTTCTCCTCACCCGTAGGGAGAGGGCCATCGGATGCGCGGTGCGAGCGGCGCAGCCGTATGAAACCGCAGAGGGCGCGGAGGTCTCGCAGAGGACGCAGAGGGCTCGGTGTCTCTGCGACCTCTGCGCGATCTCTGCGATCTCCGCGGTTAGATCGGACGACGCCTCCCGCGCCGCCCATCTCGGTTTAGCTGTCAGATCAGCCCCATCTCGCGCGCCCGCATCACCGCCTCGGTGCGGTTATTCGCGCCCAGGGCGGCGATGGCGGCGGCGGTGTGGGCCTTGATGGTCGCCGGCGAGAGGTCCAACTCGCGGGCGATCTCCTTGTTGGACTGGCCCAGCGCGATCAGCTTCAGCACGTCCACCTGGCGCTCCGTCAGCCGCGCCAGGGTCGAGGGGGCGAACTGGGGCGTCGCCGGCGCCGCCCCGGCCGCCAGCTCGACGATCCGCGGCGGCAGATAGCGCCCGCCCGCCAGCACCAACCGGATCGCCGCCTCGATGATCGCGCTCTTGGAAGTCTTCGGCGCGAACCCGGCGATGCCCATGCGGAACAGCGCCAGCAGCACCTCGTCGTCCTCGTTGCCGGTGACCACCAGGATCGGGGTCTCCGGCGCGGCCTCGCGCAGCCGTCGGATGCCGTCGATGGGCGAGGCCCCGGGCATGGCCAGGTCGCTGATGATCAGGTCGGGGGCGGCCATCGCCGCGCTCCAGGCGCTAGGATAGTCGACGGCCTGGACGACCGTCGCCTCGGGCCAGCCGATCGCCACGGCCCCCTCCAGCGCCTCGCGCATCATCGCGTGATCATCGCAGATCAGGCAGGTCTTCATGCGCCCCGACGAACCCTCACGCCCCCGTCGGCGGGTCCTTCTCAGCCAGCTTTGGCGTCCGACGCGGCAAGTTCAAGCCAGAACGCGCTCCCGTTGAGCCATTTCGCCTCCAGGGCGACCTCGCCACCCATGAGGTTCGCCATCCGCCGGGCCGACGCCAGCCCCAGCCCGAAGCCCCCGCGGATCTCGTCGCCGTGGTTGGAGCCCTGGGCGTACTCCTCGAACAGCTTCGGGGCGTCGGCGGCGGCCACGCCCACGCCGTCGTCGATCACCCAGAGGCGCGCGCGGCCCGACCGTCGCCGCACGCCCACCAGCACCCGGCGGCCCTTGGAATGGCGGATGGCGTTGGCCACCAGGTTGCCAAGCGCGCGCTCGGTCAGCGCCGGATCGGCTTTCACCCAGAGGCGGCTCGGCATGACGTGCAGGTCGATCCCCGCCAGCTTGGCGGCGGGCTCGCTCATCTCGGCGATGCGGGCGATCAGCGGGCCGACGGCGACATCCCCGACCTTGGCCTCCACCGCTCCCGATTCGAGGCGCAGGTGGTCCAGCATCTGGCGCAGCACCTGCTCGGTGGCGTCGAACGCCCAGCCGACGCGCTTGGCGGCGCGGGCCCGCTGGCCGGCGTCGGGGCTGCGCAGCGCCTGGTCGAACGACAGCCGCGCCGCCTGCAGCGGCTGGCCCAGGTCGTGGCTGGCCGAGGCCAGGAACCGGGTCTTGGCGTCCCGCTCGGCCGCGACCTGCACCAGGGCCGCCTCGGCCGCGCGGCGGGCCAGGAACGTGTCGTCCACCGCCTGCTGCACGAAGCGCTGCAGCACCACGATCGTCGCCGCGAACGAGAAGATGAAGACCGACAGCGCCACCGAGTACTTCAGCGGGTGGACCAGCAGGTAGAGGGCGATCGAGACCGGCAGCACCAGGGGCGTCAGCACGATCCGCCCGCGGCTGGGCGGCGGCTCGATGGTGGTCATGATGTAGACCGTCACCGTACAGATCTGGCAGACGATGCAGGCCATCAGCACGCCCTCGTCGGCGTACGGCATCCAGAGCCAGAAGGCGCCGGCCAAGAGGACGTTGCCCGCCCACACCACGAAGGGGCTGGAGAACGGCCAGGCCACGCGCCCGACGCCAGAGGCCGGGATCGGCCGCGTCATCATCACCAGCCAGACCGCGACGAACACCACGGCATAGGCCTGGACGATCAGCCGGTTGAGGTCCGGCAGGTCGGCTCCAACGAACCCCGGAATCGTCGTGAACGCCCCGACCACCAACCCGATGGCGATCAGGTTCACGATCGCGGACAGCCGCGCGCCGATCATGCCGCCTCCCATGCGGCCATCTTGGCTGGACGGCGCCCCCGCGCAAGGTGATCGGCCATCGGGCTAGGCCATTGGGCCAATGGGCGATGCCACCGCCGGCTCTCTAGCGTCGCGGGCCATCGGGGAACCCCCATTGGAGACGCCGTATGCGCCTGACCTCCACCCTGCTCGCCACGGCCGCCCTGGCGCTGGCGCTGGCCGTTCCCGCGGCAGCCGCCGTCGTCACCGTCGACTCCGGCCCGAACAGCGGCTTCGCCAACCAGTCCTGCAATGGACCCGGCGTGTTCAGCGGCTCGTCGACGGTCACGCTCAACCGCACCTGCACGCGTTCCGACGTCGGCGAGGCGACTGGCACGGCCCTGGCCAGCCTGGGCCATCTGGGCGCCCGCGCGGTGGCCACCAGCCATAACGGGGACAGCCTCTCCGCTGGAACCGGCGCCGAGGGCGTCTTCAGCGACCTGGTGACCTTCACTTCGACCGATCCCACCGCCACCGAAACCGACGTCTCGCTGAACCTTCTGCTGGACGGCATGCTCGCCATCAGCGGGCCGGTCGCCGGCGCCGGCCTCGAAGGCGCGGTGCAATTCGGTGGCGCGTTCGACTTCTTCCGGTTCGGCCTCAACAGCTTCGGAGGCTTCTCCGTCGAGCAGAACAGCTTCTCCACCGTCGGGGTGATCGGCCCGATCACCGACGCGGTGCTCACCTCCCACGTCATCCACGTGGCGCTGAACTCGCCGATCAACCTCGTGGTGCGCCTGCAGGCCGGAGCCGGCGCCAGCGGCCCCGGCGCGTTCGCGCTCTCGGACTTCTCGGGCAGCTTCAAGTTCCCGGCCAGCGGCGTCTTCAATCTGGCGGACGGCGTGACCGCCAACGCCGGCGACTATCTCGTGAACAACCGTTTCATCGACCCGCTGTCGCCGACCGGCGGCGTGCCCGAACCGGCCGCCTGGGCGCTGATGATCCTGGGCTTAGGCGCGGCGGGCGGCGTGATCCGGCGGCGGCGCGCGCTCGTCACCTAGAAGGGACTTGCCGAGCGCCCCCGATTGGAGTCCGCTGGCGTCACATGCCAGTCGCCGACGGGGGCGTTCGATGACCACTTTCAAGCTCAACGGCCGTGAGGTCACCACCAAGGGCCCGGACGACGTCCCGCTGCTGTGGACGATCCGCGACGAGATCGGCCTGACCGGTACGAAGTTCGGCTGCGGCATCGCCCAGTGCGGCGCCTGCACCGTGCACGTGGACGGACAGGCGATCCGCAGCTGCGTGACCCCCACAGGCGTCGTCGCCGGCAAGTCGGTCACCACCATCGAGGGGTTGGGCGGAAACCACCCGCTACAGAAGGCCTGGGTCGAAGCCCAGGCGCCGCAGTGCGGCTACTGCCAGTCCGGCCAGATCATGCAGGCGGCCGCCCTCCTGAAGGCCACGCCGCACCCGAGCGACGCCGAGATCAACGCGGCGATGAATGGCAACCTCTGCCGCTGCATGGCCTATGTGCGGATCAAG
Source organism: uncultured Phenylobacterium sp. (assembly GCA_966096115.1). Lineage (GTDB taxonomy): Bacteria > Pseudomonadota > Alphaproteobacteria > Caulobacterales > Caulobacteraceae > Phenylobacterium. The sequence goes on along the minus strand of CBHTUE010000021.1, from coordinate 1,809 downwards.
CAGGCCATCAAGCTGGCCGCCGGCCCGGCGCCGAAGAAGGCCAAGGCCGCCGCCAAGGTGGGAGCCAAGGCATGACCCTCCAGCGCGACATCGCCCGCGACGCCGGCCTCTCGCGGCGCGGCTTCCTGATCACCGTCACCGCCGCCGGCGCGGTCTTCGCGCTTTCCGAGCCGGCCCACGCCGCCGAGGGCTACGCGCCCACGATCTGGTACTCGATCGACAAGGCCGGGGCGGTCAACGTCCATATCATCCGCGCCGAGATGGGCCAGCACGTCGGCACCGCCATCGCCCGCATCGTCGCCGACGAACTGGAGGCCGACTGGTCGAAGGTGACGTTCGACCACGTGGATTCCGCGCCCAAGTGGGGCCTGATGGTCACCGGCGGCAGCTGGTCGATCTGGCAGAGCTATCCATTGTACAGCCAGGCCGCGGCGGCGGGGCGGATCGCCCTGGTCAACGCCGGCGCCAAGATGCTGGGCGTGCCGGCCACCAAGGCCGTCGCCCGCAACGGCGCGGTCTGGGCCGGCAAGCGGAAGGTCTCCTACGGCGACATCGTCGCCAAGGGCGAACTCGCCCAGCAGTGCAGCCCCGAAGACCTGGCCAAGATGCCGATCAAGAAGCCGGTCGACCGGCGCCTGATCGGCCGGCCCGCCGCGGCCCGCGACATCCCGGAGAAGACCAACGGCACGGGCGTCTACGGCCTCGACGCCAAGGTTCCCGGCATGGTCTACGCCCGGCCCAAGCTGCCGCCGACCCGCTACGGCAGCCGTGTCGAGATCATCGACGACAGCGCCTGCAAGGCGATCCCCGGCTACATCCGCGTCAAGGCGCTGGACGACCCGTCGAACACCGTGCCCGGCTGGGTGGTGGTCTATGCCGACAGCTTCGCGGCCGCCGATAAGGCCGTCCGCGCGCTGAAGGTCACCTGGAGCGGCGCCGACTCCACGAAGACGGTGTCCGAGGCCGACCTGCAGGCCCGCGCCCGCGCGCTGATCGCCGACAAGTCCACCGGCAGCCTGGCCGTCGAGGACCCCGGCGTCGACGCGGCCTTCAAGGCCGCCACGTCCACCCTGGAGCAGACCTACACCACCTCGACCGCCCTGCACTTCCAGATGGAGCCGGTGAACGCGCTGGCCTTCGAGAAGGACGGGATGTTCGAGATCCACACCGGCAACCAGTGGCAGTCGCTGGTGCTGCCCTGGCTGGCTCAGGCCCTGGGGCGCAAGGAGGAGACCATCGTCCTGCGTTCCTACCTGCTGGGCGGCGGGTTCGGCCGCCGGCTGAACGGCGACTATGCCGTCGCCGCGGCTCTGGCCTCCAAGCAGATCGGCGGCCAGCCGGTGAAGCTGGTGCTGACCCGCGCCGACGACAGCCGCTTCGACAGCCCCCGCTCTCCCTCGGTGCAGACGGTCAGGATGGCGTTCGGCGAGGGCGGCCGCGTAACCGCCATGGACCACGCCGCCTGCGCCGGCTGGCCCACCGAGGCGATGGCCCCGTTCTTCATGCCCAAGGGTGCGAACGGCGTGCCCTACGACCCCTTCGCGATCAACGGCGCCAACCACTGGTACAGTGTCGGCGCCCAGCGCGTGCGCGCTATCGAGAACGACCTGGCCAACAAGACCTTCCGGCCGGGCTGGCTGCGCTCGGTGGGGCCCGGCTGGACCAACTGGGCGGTGGAAAGCTTCATGGACGAGGCGGCCGACAAGGCCGGCGTCGACCCGCTGGTCTTCCGCCTGCGCATGCTGGACGCGGCCGGCCGCAACGCCGGTTCGGCGCCCAGTTCGGTCGGCGGCGCGAAGCGCCAGGCGG
>CBHTUE010000020.1:0-34442 GCA_966096115.1 uncultured Phenylobacterium sp. | reverse complement strand
CTGGTCATCGTGGGCGACGGCATGGACCGGGCCCGGATCGAACGCGCCGCGGCGGGGAAGGCCCATGTCCATCTCCACGGGCCGATCCGCGAGCGCCTGCCCCTGGCGACGCTGATGGCCAGCGGCGACGCGCTGACCCACGGCTGCGAGTCCGAGACCTTCGGCCTGGTGACGGCCGAGGCGCTGGCCTCGGGCCTGCCGCTGGTCGCGCCCGACTGGGGCGGCAGCGCCGAACTCGCGGACCCGACAGTGTCGGAGGTCTACCGCTCGGCGGACGCCGGCGCGATGGCCGGCGCGATCCGCCGTCTGTTCGCCCGCGAGCCCGCGGCGCTGCGGGCCGCGTCCCTGCGGGTTGCGGGCCAGGTCCGCACCGATAGCCAGCACTATGCCGACCTCTTCGCGCACTACGCGGACGTGGCGTCGGGGGCGCGCGCCTAGGTGGAAGAGCCGGAGCCCCCTCGACCGGCCACATGGTCGCTCTGGCTGGGCGGCCTGATCTCCGTGGCTCTGCTCGCCGCCATCGTCGTTCAATTGGCGCGCACGCCACCCGCGACCTTCGCGGTCCTGGCCGGCCTGTCGCCGGCGGTCTTCCTCAGCTTCGCCCTGCTCTACCTCGCGCAGCCCGTCGCGGACCTGGTGATCTACCGGCGGGTCTGGAACCTGCCGCTGTCCGCCGTCGGCGCCCTGTTGCGCAAGACCGCGCTGAACGAGGCCGTCCTGGGCTACAGCGGCGAACTGTACCTCTATTTCTGGGCGCGCCGGCGGGCGGGGCTGACCTATGCGCCGTTCGCCGCGATCAAGGACGTCAACATCCTATCGTCCATCATGGGCTTCGGCGTCACCCTGGCGGTGCTGGCCGCGGCGATCGCATGGGCCGACAACCCGGAGCTGGTCCGGCTGCTGCGGCCCGTGCAGTGGCCGGCGGTCGGGGTGATGGCGGTCGCGCTCGGCGTGCTGATGTTCGCCCGGCGGGTCTTTTCGCTCAAGCCGCGCGACATCGCCTTCGTGGCCGCCGCGCACGGCGTACGCCTCCTGGCCTACTGCGGGCTGACGATCTCGACCTGGGCCCTGGCCCTGCCGCAGGTGGCGCTGGACGTCTGGGTGGTGCTGCTAGCGGTGACCCTGCTGGGCGCGCGCATCCCGTTCCTGACCAACAAGACCCTGGTCGTCGGCAACGCCGTGCTGCTCCTGCTGGGGCCGGGGTCGTCGTTCGCGGTGCTGCTGGCGGCCATGGCGGTGGCCACGCTCTGCGCGAACCTCGCGGTCATCGCCGTCCTGGGGTCGCACGACCTGTGGCGCGCCGTGCGGGGCCAGGCGGCTACTCCGCCAGGAAGGCCTCCGCCGTCGCCATGAAGGCGTCGAGCTTGTCGTGGTGCACCCAGTGTCCGGCGCCCTCGAAATTGGCCAGCCGCGCGTTCTTGAAGTGGGCGATGCGTCCGTCGACGACTGGATCGGAGGCCCACGACTCCTCGCCGCGCACCAGCAGGACCGGCGCGGTGATGCGGCCCCACAGGTAGTGCTGGTCGGCGTGCGACAGCCCGCCGACGCCGCCGCCCCAGCGGGCGTGGTTGTCGAACTTCCAGGAGTAGGTGCCATCCTCGTTCTGGTGGGCGCCATAGACGGTCAGGTGGCGCGCCTGCTCGGCGTTCAGGTGCGGATTCTCCGCCGCCATGCGGGCGACCGCGTCGTCGAGGGTCGCGTACCGGCGCGGGGCGCGGCCGGAGTTCGCCCGCCGGTCGGCCACCTGGGCGCGGATCCGCTCGTCGACCGCGTGCCGCGCGATCTCGTCCATCACGGCCGGCGACGGACCGAGCCCTTCGATCGCGATGACCTTCGCCACGCTCTCGGGGTAGACGCCGCAGTAGTTCAGGGCGATGCCGGCGCCCAGGGAATGGGCGATGATGGTCACCGGGGCCATGCCCTTCTGGTGGATGATCTGGGCGACGTCATAGATGTAGGCCGCCATGTCATAGCCGCCGCCGACCGCCCAGGCGCTGTCGCCGTGGCCGCGCAGGTCGGGGGCGATGACGTGGTAGCGGTCGCGCAGGCGCTCGGCGACCCAGTCCCAGTTGCGGCAGTGGTCGCGGCCGCCATGCACCAGCAACAGCGGCGGGGCGGCCTCGTTGCCCCAGTCGACATAGTGCAGGCGCAGGCGCTGCGAGAAATAGAAGTGGGACGTCGGGCCTTGCATACCGCTCTCCGAAACACGCCCGGGACAGGGGCGCAACATCATGCCTATCATTCCGCGGCCGCGCTCCCAGCAAAGGAACCCTGCGGATGGACCAGACGGATGTGAAAGCCCGCCGCGCGCCCGCCTCCGCAGACGTGGAGCCCGCGGCGCCGGGGCGGATCGAACCGACCTACGTCCATGTCGAGCGGTTCGCACCAGGCTCGCCGGAAAGCATCGCCTACCTGCGGGAGCATGGCTACGTGGTCATCGCCGGAGTCCTGTCGCCCGATGAGTGCGGCCAGGCGCTGGGGCTGACCTGGGACTACCTGGAAGGGCTCGGGACCGGTATCGACCGCAACGACTGGACCACCTGGGGCGACGACCGCTGGCCCACGGCCGTACACGGCGGGATCCTGCCCGGACACGGCATCGGCCACAGCGCCGCCCAGTGGTTCATTCGCAGCTCCGCAAGTTTGAAGCGCGCCTTCGCGGCCGTCTGGGACGACGACGACCTGCTGGTCAGCTTCGACGGCATGGCGCTGTGGCGGCCCTGGGCGCTGAACGAGGCGTGGCGGACCAACCGCGGCGGCTCCTGGCTGCACATCGACCAGCACCCGATCACCCGGCCGGGCCTGCAGTGCGTCCAGGGGCTGGTGAACCTGCTGCCGACCTCGCCGGCCAGCGGCGGCAACGTGCTGATCCCGGGATCGCACAAGGCGTTCGAGACCATCCCCAGCCTCTATCCGGAACGGCTGGGCCGGGTGCCGGTGGACGTCGACCACTTCCGTTTCCCCGCCGACGATCCGCTGCTGCGCGGCACGCCGCCGATCATGTGCCACCTGGAGGCCGGCGACCTGCTGCTCTGGGACTCGCGGACGATCCACTGCAGCTCGAGCGGCCTGGAAACGCCGCCGGCCGAGGCCGCGCTGATGCGGGCGATCAGCCTGGTCTGCATGATGCCGCGCTGGCTGACGCCGCCGGAGGTGCTGGAAAAGCGCAAGGCCGCCGTGGACCGCGTCACCTCGACCACCAACTGGACCGACCGTTTCATCAATGCGGACCGCTTCCCGCAGATCCTGGCGGAGCCGAATCCGAAGCGGTTCAGTCGCCCGGCGCCGCCGGTTCTGACCGCGGAACAGCGCCGCCTCGTGGGGTATTGAGCAGGGCCCGGAAACAAGGAGCCCCGGCCAAGGTGTGACGTCCTCGAGCCGGGGCGGTAGGTCTTGTGCGAACCGGCGACTGGAGAACCGGCGCGCGTTGGCGGCCCGAGCCGGCCGCAATCAACAGCACAGCCTAACATCCCGCGCCATTTCGGCCAAATGTGAATCTTTGTCGCTCCGCGCATGCGGAGCGGCGCGGCCCTGGACGCTCTCCTCGCCAGGGCCGCGCTCAGTCATCCGTGGCGCGACCTTGGGCTCGGAACGCGCGCTACATTTGACCGCTGCGCCGACTGAGCGGCGCATTTATTCCGACCCACGCTCCTCCAGAAAGTCGAAGGTCGCGGGGTAGACGGCGCCCTGCGGCGCCATCCCTAGGTCGCCGGTGGATTTTAAATCGCCGCCGAAAGCGTGACGCCGATGGTGCGCGGCCGCTGGGGCGTGATCTGCCGCTGCAAGGGCTGGTTGAACGGGTTGCCGAAGGCGAAGGTGTCGCTGAAGTCGTTCAGCGGATTGGTCACGAACACCTGCACGCCCACCGGCACGCCCCAGGTGCGGCCGGTCAGTTCGGCCGACAGCTTGGCGCGGGCGTAGCCGCCCATCTTCGGCAGGGTGGTGTCAAAGGAGACGCGTGAGCGGCCGATATAGGTGGCCTGACCCACAACGCGCAGCAGCCAGTCGCCCATCACCGGCCGCTCATAGCTGAGGATCGCCCCGCCCGAGACCGCCGGCGCGCCCGGCAGGCCGTTGACGAGCGACGCGGTGAAGTCGGGGTTCACATTGGTGGTGCGGATGCGCGACAGCCGTCCGTTCAGCTGGGCCGACAGCCCGTTGCCGACCGCCCAGGCCAGCTCGGTCTCCACCCCCAGGATGTGCGCGTCGCCGGCGTTGGTCGTGTAGGGGATGCCGGAGTTGCCGCGGAACTGGTCGGTCTGGATGTTCTTCCACACGTCGTAGAAGGCCGAGGAATTGAGCGACAGTCGCTTGTCCAGCGCCAGCAGCTTGAGCCCCACCTCGAAGTTGATCAGCCGGTCCGGCGAGAAGGGCACGCGCGAGTCCGGCAGGGGCTGGGCGCCGCCGGAATTCACCCCGCCGGCCCGATAGCCCTCCGACACCACCGCATAGGCCAGGTTTCCGGACGCGAAGGCCTTCTGCAGCGACAGCTTCGGGGAAAAGCCGCCGTAGTCGTTCGTGTTCTCGAAATGACGGGGGGCGAAGCGCTCGGAGACCACGTCCGACACCGTCCGCTCATGGATGTTGAACAGCCGCCCGCCCGCAGCCAGGGTCCAGCCGGGGGCGAAGCGATAGGAGGCTTCGCCATACGCGGCCAGCTCGAGGATGCGGTCGGTGCGGTCGTCGCCATAGACCGCACCCGGCGGCCCGCGAGGCGCCAAGGCCAGGAACTGCGTCGGCGAATATACCTTGGTGTAGGACCCGTACGCCCCGACCAGCCATTCCAGAGGACCGGCCCCGCGCGAGCTGAGGTACATGTCCTCCACCACCATGTGGGTGCGGGTGCGTTCCGAGTAGGCCGAGGTCACGGCGACTGTCGTGTAGTCCGACTGCGTCGCCGTGGCGTCGTAGAGGCTCCCGTAGGCGTGCTTCACATAGCCGGTGGCCGAGGTGAAATCGGCCCAGCCCCAGGACCCGCGCACGGTCGCCGTCGCCAACTGGATATCGTTGACGTGGGGTTCCTGGATCCGAACCGTGCGCTTCAGGCCGAGCCCGGGGTTCGTGTAATGGGTGTCGTCCGAGCGCAGGTGCTGACCGCCCGCCGTCAGCGCCACCGACCAGTCGTCGAACGGCTGCACGAAGATCGACAGTCGCGCGCCCCGCCGCTCGGTGCGGTCGACGTTGCTGCGCTGATGGATGATGTCGTCCAGATAGCCGCCCTGCACCTCGTCGTAGGCCGAGAGCCGCACGCCGATCACGTCGCCCCAGATCGGCGCGTTGACATAGCCCTCGATGGCCCGGCTGGGGTCGCCGTCCTGGGTCAGCGAGCCGGTCGCGCGCACCTCGGCCGAGATGTGCTCCAGGTCCGGCTTGCGCGCCACGATCCGGTAGACGCCGCTGAGCGAGCCGGCGCCGTAGAGAGCGCCCTGCGGTCCGCGCGCCACTTCCACCCGCTCCACGTCCACCAGCCGCAGGTCCGGGTCGGGGGCGTTGTAGTTCACCGGAATGTCGTCGAGGTAGGTCGCCACGATCGACCGCGCGCGCCCGGTGTAGGCCCCGTCCGACAGGCCGCGCAGCAAGAGCTTGTTGCGCCCGGGCCCCAGGTTGGTGGCCAGCACGCCGGCCAGCTGGCCCGACGCCTCGCCGGCGTCGGACGAGCCGGTGGCCTGCAGGTCCTCGCGCGGGACCGCCGTGACCGCGACGGCCAGTTCCCGAGGGTTGCGCACGCGCTTGGTGGCGGTGACCAGCACTTCCTGCACCGTCACCGGCGTGAGTGGCCGGACCGGCTCGGCGGCGGCCTGCAGCGGGGTGATCTCCACGCCGCCGGGCGGAATCACCCGGAATCCGCAGGGACCGCCGTCCAGCACCTGGCCCAGGGCCTGCTCCAGGGTCATGGCGCCGGCGATTCGGCCGCGGAAGAAGCCCGGGCAGGCGCCCGCGCCGATCAGGGTGACGTTGGCCTGCTGGGCCAGGTCGAGCAGCGCCTCGGCGTAGAGTTTCGGCTCGATGTGGAACTGGATGCGCGCCGGGGCCGCCTCGGCGCGGGGAGCGCCGATTCCGCATGCCACCACGACGCACGTGATGACGGCCACCCATTCGCGCCGTCCGACGATGGTCCGCTCCGCCCCTAAGCCTTCGGTCTACTTCCGAAGAAGCAGCAGTCCCCTGTCGGAAGGTACCGCTCTTATAGGGAGCATCAAGGTCAGACGCGACATCACAGCGCGAGGATCGTCGAGGACGATGACGCCGGTGATCGGGATCTTCGCCAGTTCGGGATCGCCGATCTCGATCTGGTCGACAAACTGCCGGTTCAGGTCGGTTACGACCTCGGACAGCGGCTGGTTGCGGTAGACGAGGCGGCCCGAGCGCCAGCTGAAGGCCTCGGACGGATCGACGGCGCGCAGCGCCTCGGCGCCGTCCCGGGCCACGTCCAGCCGCTGGCCGGGGGACAGCAGGAAGGCCCGCCCGGACGTCGCCGCGTCCACAGGCCGCACCTGCACCCGGCCCCGCGCGACCGTCACCGTCAGGTCGCCCTGGCGGTTGCGGACATCGAACTGGGTGCCGACCACCCGCACGACGCGGCTGGCGGCGGCGACGGTGAACGGGCGGTGCTTGTCGTGGGCGACATCGAAGATCGCTTCGCCGTCGCCCAGCACGACCCGGCGCTCCGACCGCGCCAGCGTGACGCTGAGCTTGCTCTCGGCGTTCAGGTCGACGACCGAGCCGTCGGCCAGGGTGATGTGCTGATGCTGACCCTTGCCGGTGACGTAGGTCTGGGTGGTCGGCTGGGCCAGGAGGCCGGGCAGCACCGCCACCGCTAAGCCGGCGGCCAGCGCCAGACCGCCGCCGGCGGCCCCGAACATCCACCGCCGCGAGGGCGCGGGCTTCAGCGCCGCACGCCGAGTCTGCGCCGCCAGTTCGTCGATCACGTCGTCGGCGGCGGTCTCGAACTCGTGCCAGACCGCCAGCGCCTGCCGGTAGGCGGCGGCGTTGCCGGGGCCCGCGGCCAGCCAGGCGTCGAACTCGAGGCTGTCGGCTTCGCTGACCTCGTCGCGCTGCAGGCGCGCAAGCCAAGCGCTGGCTTCCGCCATCGCCTGCTCCTGGTGCGCAGCTACATAAGTCATCGGCCAGCCTGCCTGATCTGCGCACATGGCGCTGAACAGACGATGAGACGGCGCCGCACGTCGGCTCCCCTAGGTCCCATGTGAACTTCCCGACGCATCACGTACGCAGCCTCTGCGTCAGGTGGCGCACGGCCGCCTGGATATGCTGCTCGACCATCTTGGTGGAGACCCCCATGGCCTGGGCGGTCTGGGCCTGGCTCATCCCCTCCAGCTTGTGCAGCCGGAAGGCCTGGCCCATCTTCGGCGGCAGGTCGGCGACCGCCTCGGCCAGCAGGCGCACCCGCTGCTTGGAAGCCACCACCTCGTCGGCCGCCGGTTCGTCGACCACGTCCTCGCCCCCCTGCACGACCCGCGTATCCAGCCGCCACTCGGCGTTGCGCCGCGACGACCGCTGGGCGCTGCGCACATGGTCGATCAGCAAGTTCGAGGCCATCCGGTAGAGCAGCGCCAGCGGCGCGCGCACGTCGGCGCCGCCGTCAAGGCCGGCGACCTTCACGTAGAGGTCCTGCACCAGGTCCTCGGCCGTCGAGAGGCTGCGCGTCCGCGCCGCCAGGAACAGCAGCAGGTTCTCGCGCTTGTCGAGGAAGGTGCGGAGCAGCGGGCCGTCGGCCGCTGGGCTTTCCGAGGGCCCAGAAGGCGCCAAGACATTCCCCCTGTTGAACACGCGGGCCCGTGAACGCAGCCGGCGGGTGGGACGATAGGCAAATGACCGCCGGTTGTCGCGTGAGGATGTCGCCCACGTCGGGCTTCCGTACCGGCGCCTGAAACCGGCTTCTGGGCGCCGCCGCAAACGGGGGCTAGAGTGCCGCGACACGGGGAACTTGAGGCGGCGACGAGGGGCGGTGATGACGCAGCGCACGGCCGTAGTGGGTCCGGGGTCCTGGTGAACGCCGTCACGCCGCTCGTGCCCGAAACCGAGACGCGCGCGCGTGGGCGCGACTCCGGCCGCGCCCTGATCTGGCGGCTGATCTTCATCTATTCCGCGGCGACGACGGCCGCCGTGGCGGTGACCCTGCTGCTGGGCCTGCTGGGCCTGGAGTTCAACCCGCGCCAGTGGGTGATCTTCTGGATGGCGGTGCCGTTCGGCGTGATGTTCTTCACGACCATCGACTTCTTCGTCATCCGCAGCCACGTGAACCCGTTGGCCCCGGTGCTGAGCGCGCTGGACCGCGGCGAGATGGTCGACCGGGAACGCCTGGGGGCGGCGCTGGTGCGCGCGCTGAACCTGCCGCAGATCTCGGCCGTGCGGGTGATCACGGTGCACGGGCCGGCGGCGACGGCGTCGCTGATCGGGGTGATCTTCACCCTGAACACCTTCTTCCACGCGGGCATCGCCAACTGGCAGCTGGTCGCGCTGGCCACGATGATCTTCGTGTTCGCCTCGCCGGCGCACGCGATCTTCGAGTTCTTCGCCGTCTCCAAGACCATCGAGCCGATCGCCATCCGCCTCTCGCGCGTGCTGGACGGACCGATTCCGCCCGCCCAGGCGTCGAAGCTGATCTCGGTGCCGCTCAGGAACAAGGTGCTGTTCCTGGCCATCTTCGTCTCGTCGCTGCCGCTGATCTTCAGCGCCGTGTCGTTCCTCTACAAGTTCGACCGGACCCTGAAGGCGCACGGGTTCGTGGTGCCGCAGAACGAGCTGATTTCCCTGTACGTATGGGCGACCGGAGTGGTGGCGGTGTGCGTGGTAGGGGCCGTCTCGATGGCGGTGCTGACCGCCCGGGAGGTGTCGAACTCCGCCGCCCGACTGGTGGAGGCCATGCGGCAGGTGGAGAGCGGCCGGCTGGACGACGCCGACATCGACGTGCTGACCACCGACGAATACGCCGACATCAACCGCGGCTTCGGCCTGATGCTGGACAGCCTGCGCGAGGAGCAGCAGCTGCTGGAGGTGACCCAGGACCTGGCCGGCGAACTGCTGCTGGAAGTCCTGATCGGCCGGATCATGACGGCCACCACCCAGCTGCTGGCCGCCGAGCGCGCCTCGATCTTCGTCTATGACGAGAAGGCCGACGAGCTGTTCAGCCTCTATGCCGACGGGCTGGAGACCCGGCAGATCCGGGTGCCGACGACGGCCGGGATCGCCGGGGCGGTGTTCACCAACGGTGTCACCGAGAACATCGCCGATCCCTACGCCGACCAGCGTTTCAACCAGGAGGTCGACCGGCGCACCGGCTTCCGCACCGCCTCGATCCTCTGCGTGCCGATTACCAACAAGGCCGGCGTGCGGATCGGCGTCGCCCAGGCGCTCAACAAAAAGGGCGGCGCGTTCAGCGCCAAGGACGAGAACCGCCTGAAGGCCTTCGCCGCCCAGGTGGCCGTGAGCCTGGAGAACGCCAAGCTCTTCGACGACGTGCTGACCACCAAGAACTACAACGACAGCATCCTGAAGAGCACCTCGAACGGCATCGTCACCCTGGACGCCGAGGGCAAGATCGTCACCGCCAACGACGCCGCCCAGACCCTGCTGGGCATGACCCGCGAGCAGCTGATCGACCGCACGGCCGCGGAAGCTTTCGCCGGCGCCAACGCCTGGGTCGCCGAGAGCCTGGCCAAGACCCAGGCCACCGGCGAGACGGGCCTGGCCATCGACGCCGAGCTGGCCCAGGGCGGCGGAGCGACCGCCACGGTGAACCTGACCGCCATGCCGCTGATCGACGCCACCGAGCAGCGGATCGGCTCGATGCTGGTGCTGGAGGACATCACCGAGGAGAAGCGCGTCCGCTCCACCATGAGCCGCTACATGTCGAAGGAGGTGGCCGACCAGCTTCTCTCAGCCGGCGAACTGGAGCTGGGCGGCACCGAGCAGAAGGTGACGGTGATGTTCTCCGACATCCGCCGCTTCACCTCGATCTCCGAGGCGCTGGGACCGCGCGATACGGTGTCGCTGCTGAACGAGTACTTCACCGAGATGGTCGACGTGATCTTCCAGCACGGCGGCATCCTGGACAAGTACATGGGCGACGGGATCATGGCCCTGTTCGGCGCGCCGCTGGTGGGCGAGCACGACTCCGACAACGCCATCGCCTGCGCCGACGCCATGATGCGCCAGCTGGCCCAACTGAACCTGCGCCGGGCGGCCGCGGGTCAGGAGGAGCTGGCGATCGGCATCGGCTTCTCCACCGGCCCCACGGTCGTCGGCAACATCGGCTCGGTGCGGCGCCTGGACTACACCGTGATCGGCGACACGGTGAACCTGGCCTCGCGGCTGGAGGGCGCCACCAAGCAGTACGGCGCCACGGTGGTGCTGTCGGAGATGACCGTGCGCGACCTCAAGCGGCCGGCGGTGCTGCGCGAGCTCGACCTGATGCGGGTCAAGGGCAAGGACCATCCCGTCGCCGTCTACGAGTCGCTCGGCTACCGCGCCGACGAGCCGGAGTTGAAGACGCTGCTGGAACTGCATGCCGCCGGCCTCGCCGCCTACCGCGCCCGCGACTGGACCGCGGCGGGCAAGGCGTTCGAGGCGGCGCTGAAGCTCTATCCCACCGACGGCCCATCCCTGGTCTACCGCGAGCGGTGCCAGCTGCTGGCCAGGACCCCGCCGCCGAAGGACTGGGACGGGGTCTGGAACCTCACCGAAAAATAGAAACCACGAGGGATGAAGCGATGCTGAGCTGGCAGGTGGGCGCGGTGAAGGTCACCCGTGTCGTCGAACTGGAAATGCCGATCGCCTACAGCCCGGACACCAACTTCCTCAAGGAGGCGACGCCGGGCGAACTGCGCAAGCTGCCGTGGCTCTACCCGCACTTCGTCAACGAGCAGGACGAGCTCCTGCTGTCGATCCACGCCCTCTTGGTCGAGGCGCCGGGCCTGCGGCTCGTGGTCGACACCTGCATCGGCAACGACAAGCCGCGCGGCGGGATGACCGGGCCGAACGGCCTGCAGACGAAGTTCCTCGAAGCCCTGGCTGAAGCCGGCTGGAGCCGCGAAAGTGTCGACGCCGTGATCTGCACGCACCTGCACGTGGACCATGTGGGCTGGAACACCATGCTGGTCGACGGCCAATGGGTTCCGACCTTCCCCAACGCCCGCTACCTGCTGGGGCAGATCGAGTTCGCCCACTGGAGCGCCGAAGGCGACGCCGAGCAGCAGCAGATCCTCTCGGACTCCGTCCAGCCGATCCTGGACGCCGGCCTGGCCGACATGGTCGGCCTGGACCACGTGCTGTCGCCCGAGATCCGGCTGACGCCCACCACCGGCCATACGCCCGGCCACGTCAGCGTGGTGATCGAGAGCCAGGGCGAACGCGCGGTGATCACCGGCGACATGACCCACCATCCCTGCCAGCTGGCCCACCCGACCTGGTCGCCGTCGTTCGACAGCGACAAGCAGGCCGCTGCGGCGACGCGGGCGAAGATGTTCGCCGAGTGGGCCGACCAGCCGATCCTGGTGATCGGCACCCACTATGCGTCGCCCACCGCCGGGCACGTGAAGCGCGACGGCGCGGGCTTCCGCTTCGACGCCTAGGCGCGGTCCTCCAGCACGAACCGCGCGCCGCGGTCGGCGATCATGATCGTGGGCGTGTTGGTATTACCGGAGGTGATGGTCGGCATCACCGAGGCGTCGATCACCCGCAGCCTCTCCAGACCCATCACCCGCAGGCGCGCATCGACAACGGCCGTCGCGTCGGAGGCCAGGCCCATCTTCGCCGTGCCGACCGGGTGGAAGATCGTCGTCCCGATGTCGCCGGCCGCGCGGGCCAGGTCGGCGTCGCTGTCGCTCACGCCCGGTCCCGGCAGCATCTCCTCCGGCCGGAAGCCGGCCAGCGCCGGCTGGGCCATCAGCCGGCGGGTCACACGGATGGCGTCGGCGGCGACCCGGCGATCGGCGTCCGTCGCCAGATAGTTGGGTGCGATCTTCGGCGCGTCGGCCGGGTCGGCCGAGCGCAGCCGGATGGTCCCGCGCGAGGTGGGGCGCAGGTTGCACGCCGCCACCGTCACCGCCGGAAACCGGTGCAGCGGCTCACCGAACCGATCCAGCGACAGGGGCTGGACGTGGAACTGGATGTTGGCCCGCTCGTGCTCGCCCGACGAGGTGGTGAAGATGCCCAGCTGCGACGGCGCCATGGTCAGCGGCCCGCGTTGGAACAGGGCGTATTCGGCCCCCATCCATGCGCGGCGGATCAGCGAGTGGTAGGTCTCGTTCAACGTCCGGACGCCGTGGACCTTGTAGATCGCCCGCTGCTGCAGATGGTCCTGCAGGTTCCGCCCCACGCCCGGGCGATCCAGCACGACCGGCACGCCGGCCTCGCCGAGCCAGTCCGCCGGCCCGACGCCGGAGAGCTGCAGGATCCGCGTCGAGCCGACCGACCCGGCGCAGAGGATCACCTCGCCCTTCGCCCGCGCCGCGATGGTCCGCCCGCCCTGGCCATAGCGCACGCCCGTGGCGCGCAGGCCCTCGAAAGTCACCGTCTCCACCAGCACGCCGGTCTCCAGCCGCAGGTTCGGCCGCCTGAGCGCCGGCTTCAGGAACCCCCGCGCCGCCGACCAGCGCAGGCCGCGCCGCTGGTTGACGTGGAAGGCGCCGACGCCGGTGTTGTCGCCGGTGTTGAAGTCCGCGCTCGCCGGCACGCCCATCTCGACCGCCGCGCGGGCGACGGCGTCCAGCACGTCCCACCGCACCCGCGGCTGTTCCACCCGCCATTCGCCGCCCGCGCCATGGTGTTCGGTGTCGCCCAGGAAGTGGTCGTCCAGGCGGCGGAACACCGGCAGTACGTCGTCCCAGCCCCAGCCGGTCAGGCCCAGCTGGCGCCAGTGGTCGTAGTCGGCCGCCTGGCCCCGCATCGAGATCATGGCGTTGATCGCCGACGAGCCGCCGACCACCTTGCCGCGCGGATACTTCAGCGCCCGGCCGTTCAACCCCGGCTCCGGCTCGGTCTCGTACAGCCAGTCCGAGCGCGGGTTGCCGATGGCGAACAGGTAGCCGACGGGGATGTGGAACCACACCCAGTCGTCCTGGCCGCCGGCTTCCAGCAGCAGTACCCGGTTGCGCGGGTCCTCCGACAGCCGGTTGGCGACCACGCAGCCGGCCGAGCCGGCGCCGACGACGATGTAGTCGTACTCGCCGTCGAGGGTGGACATGCGGGGTCCCTGCGCGCGGCTAGAGGCGCGCGATGGCCTGTTCGGCCAGGTCCAGCGACCGCTCGATGCTGGCCCTGAGGCCGACGAGATCGACGCCCTCGGTGCTCTTCTGGCCGGCCATGTAGCGGGCGTAGACGCCATGGACGATGCAGGCCGACTTCCAGCGGTTGAAGCCGACGTAGAAGTCCAGCTTCGACAGGTCGCGGCCGGTCCGCTCGCCATAGCGCCGCGCCAGCTCGGTGCGGCTGGGGAAGCCGGGCAGCGAGGTGGCGGCGGTCTCGGCCGGGGGCTCGCGGTCGGTCGGGTCGGGCCAGACGTTCAGCGCATAGGCCAGGTCCGCCAGCGGGTCGCCCAGGGTGGAGATCTCCCAGTCGACCACCGCCTCGACCACGCCGCTCTTGCCGATCAGCACATTGTGGACGCTGTAGTCGCCGTGCACGACGCGCGCCGGCCCCTGCTCAGGCGTGTGGGCCAGGAAGAAGTCGTGCAGGGCGTGGGCGCGCGGGTCGTCCATCTTCGCGTGCTCCACCGAGGCGGTCCACGAGCGGTACCAGGTCTTCACCTGGCGGCCGACGTAGTCCTCCTTCTTGCCCAGGTCGCTGAGCCCGATCTCGTCGGGGTCCAGGCTGTGCAGGTCGGCCAGGGCGTCGAACAGCGAGTGGGCCATGGCCACGCGCTTGTCGGCGGGCACGTACTTGCGGGTGTCGTCGGCGTTGTAGAGCGGGTGACCGTCGATGTGGCCCATGATGTAGAACTTGGCGCCGGTGACAGACGGGTCCTCGCAAAAGCCGATGGCCTCCGGCACCGGCACCTTCGTGGGGCCGAGCGCGCTGATCAGCGCCCACTCGCGGGCCATGTCGTGCGCCTTGGGCAGCAATTCGCCCAGGGGCGGTCGGCGGATCACCGCGACCTTCCCGTCGGCGTCCTCGATCCGATACGTGAGGTTCGAGTGCCCGCCCTCCAGCCGCGTCCAGGTGAGCGGCAGGCGCAGGGCCGGCACGTTGGCGGCGATCCACGCCTCCACGGCGGGAACGTCGTAGCCGGGCAGGTTTTCGGTGACGGTCATGGCCGGACTAGAGGACCGTGACCTTGCGGCGGTCAAGCCGCAGGCTTGTCGATCTCGATCCAGGTCGCGGCGTGGTCGCTGGCATGCTCGCGGGCGCGATGCTCACGGTCGACGCCGGCGGCGCGCAGGTTGGGCTTCAGGCCGGGGCTCAGCAGCAGGTGGTCGATGCGCAGGCCCGCGTCGCGTTCCAGGGCGCTGCGCCAGTACTTCCAGAAGGTGTAGATGCGCTCGCCCGGATGCAGCTCGCGCACCGCGTCGGTCCAGCCATCGGCCAGCAGCCGGGCGTAGGCCTCGCGCACTTTCGGATGGAAGAGCGCGTCCTCGCGCCAGCGCTCGGGCGCATAGACGTCGAGGTCGGTCGGCATGACGTTTAAGTCGCCGGCCAGGACCACCGGATGGCCGGTGGCGAGCAGGTCGCGGGCGTGGGCCCGCAGGCGCTCGAACCAGGCCAGCTTGAACTCGAACTTGGCGCTCGGCTGCGGGTTGCCGTTGGGCGCGTACAGGCAGGCGATGATGACGCCGCTGACGGCGGCCTCGATGTAGCGGCTCTGGTCGTCTGCATCGTCGCCGGGCAGGCCGCGGCGGGTCTCGATAGGCGTGCGGCCGCGGGCCAGGATGGCGACGCCGTTGTACGCCTTCTGCCCATGCCAGACGGCGCCGTAGCCCGCGTCCTCGATGGCCGAGCGCGGGAACCGCTCGTCCGGCGCCTTCAGCTCCTGCAGGCACACGACGTCGGGCTGGGTGTCGTCCAGCCATTCCAGCAGGTTGGACAGGCGGCCGTTGACGCCGTTGACGTTGTAGGTGGCGATCCTCACCGCCGGGGTTCTAGCGCGGTTGCGCGGTCACGTCCGACCCTCGGCGACGGAACGCCCGCTGCGCGCGGCGTAGTAGATCAGGCCGATCGCCAGCCACCCCGCCAGCAGGGCGTAGGGCTTCCAGTCGGTCCCGAAGCCCAGGCTGGCGATGACCACCGCGGCGACGATCCCAAGAGCGCCCAGCACCCGCACCGTGGCGCGGGAGAAGCGCAGGCGGGCCTGAGCGTGGATGTCCGGGTGGCGGTCGGCGACGACGTAGGCGGCCAGGCAGGAGCCGGCGTACTTCGCCATCGTCGGCACGTTCACCGCCAGCAGCAGGAACAGCAGGCTGGACGGCAGCAGCAGGCCCGCGCACGAGGCCGCGAAGGCCACGATGGTGGCGATGTGCGGCGTGCCGAAGCGCGGGTGCACCTTGCCCAGCACCGCCGGCAGCACGCCCGCCCGGCCCATGGCGAACAGGAAGCGGGCGAAGACCAGGAACACGGCGTTCATCGACTTCGACAGCGCCAGGACAGCGGCGGTGACGATCAGGGGCGTGGCCCATTTGCCCAGCGCTGCTTCTGCGGCTGTCAGCAGCGGAGCGTCGCTCCTGGCCAGGGCGTCGGCGCCGACCAGGCTGAGGGCGGTGAAGGCGATGGCGACGTAGACCACGACGGTAAGCAGGATCGCCAGGGCCAGGCCGAGGGGCACGACGCGCCTGGGGTCCTTCACCTCCTCGCCGACCTCGGTCGTGGTCTCGATGCCGAGGAACAGCTGGATCATCAGCGGCAGGGCCGCGACGATGGGCGTCCAGCCCTGGGTCAGCGCGTGGGCGAACAGCTGCGGCTTCAGGTCCGGCGCGCCGGCGGCGACGAACACCGCGAACGCCGCCAGCAGCAGCAGCATCAGGATCGTCTGGGTTCGCGCGGCGATGGCGACGCCCAGGTAGTTCAGGCCGAACACCGCGGCGAAGAAGGCCAGGATCACCGGCTTCTCGGGGATCGCGACCACCTTGCCGAGGTAGCTCACCAGGACCCGGGCCAGCACGATCATCACCACCGCGTTGGACAGGATGCGCAGCCAGACGATGCCGAAGGCGATCAGCGGGTGCGTGAACTGCCGCTGCCACTCGAACGACGCGGCCGTGCGCGGCAGGGCCGAGGCCATGAAGGCGTAGACCAGCCCGAAAAGGATCATCGGCAGGGCGGCCAGCATCACCGAGATCAGGATGCCCTCGCCGCCGACCTGCGCGGCCGGGCCCAGGACGGAGAAGATCGAGGCGCCGATCGCCGTGCCGGCGCCCAGCATGACCAGGTCGATGAGGCGGACGCCGGGACGCAGCTGCTGATCGGTCACGTCGTCCCCTAGAACCGGCAAGCCGCGTCAGGAACCCTCGGATCGCGGGCCCAGCGATAGCCCTCCACCTCCGGCCCCCGCGGCAGGTAAGTCACCGTCGTCTGCGTGTCGCCGCGGCGCAAGGTGAGGGTGAGGCTGAGCGCCTCGTCGCGGCGCACCTCGTTGATGTCGCTGGCTTCTACGATGACGTCGCCGTTCTTCACGCCGGCCTTGTCGGCCGTGGAGCCGGGGACAAGGTCGCGGACGACCCGGTCGTCGTTGAGGGAGGCGCGGGCGAAGCCCAGCTGGAACGGCCGGTCCGGGTGGCTGACCACCATGAGGCAGGGCGCGTAGAGGCCGGGCGGCGGCTTCAGGAGACCGCCGGAGACCATGTGGTCGTAGCCGGCCTTGGCGGCGGCGGCGCCGATCTCCCGGCCAACCAGGTCCAGCCAGACCGGGATGCCGTAGGGCTTGCCGGTCACCTGCCGCCGGCGGATCTCCTTGACCACGTCATCGAGGCTGCGCTTGCCCTTCGACGCCGTGCGGATCGCCGCGTCCGTCTGCTGCAGGTACAGCCAGCCCCGCCCATAGGGTACTGTCTGAGCCACCGGATCGGTCCAGAAGACCTTGGCGGCCTCCGGGTTGGTGTAGGCGACGTAGGGGTTGGAATAGTAGGCGTCAGCGCGGTCGTTGAAGGTCTTCAGCACCTTGTCGACACTGATGGCGCCCGCGCGGGCCGACAGCACCGTCGAGTAGTACTCGGCCGTACCTTCGGAATACCAGGCGGTGTCACCGTGCTCGCCCTGCATGGCCGGCCAAGTGTGGGCCATCTCGTGCGCCAGCAGGCCCTGCAGGCCGTCGACCGTCGGCTTGGCGTCGAAGTTGTAGCCAAAGGTGAAGGACCGGGCGAGGCCGGTGCCGCCGGTCCCCTTGAACGGGTTCTGCCGCACGAAGACTCGGTAGCTGCCCGTCTCGTCATCGAAGAACTTCGCCATCGAGCCGTAGAGGGCGCGCATTTTGTCGCCCAGCTCGTTGGGGTCGAACGGCGGCTGTGACAGCCAGTAGAACGAGAAGTGCGGGTCCGCCTTGGCCGGGTACGAATGGATCGGGCCGACGTAATAGTAGCTGAACTGCAGCACCTCGGCCGGGACCACGGCCTCGACCGTCCCCTCGCCCAGCGACCAGACCCCGCGCGAGCCGGCCGGGGCGGCCGAGAGGTCCCAGGTCAGATGCACCTTCCACGGCGCCTCTGAGACCGGCGCGGCGAAGAAGCCGTTGCCGGACCCGGCGAAGCCGCCCGCCTCCTCGCGCAGGTCGAACAGCGGGCCGTTGTTGGTGGCGGCGGTCACCCGGCGCGGCGGCGCGTTCCAGGTCACCACCACGTCGCCGGTGGTGGCGCGCCCGACGCTCCAGCGGTGGTAGACGCCCTGCGGGGTCGGCGGCTCGTCGGCCTCGGTCAGCGGGATCGGCCCGGCGTCGTCGCGGGCGGCCAGGTTGTCCTGGCCCCAGTCCGGGCGCGGGATGCCGACCAGCTTCAGCGGCACGCGCACCAGCGGCGCCCCGGCGCCGAGCTTCGGCGCCTGCATCGTCATCTTCACGCCGAGGTAGCTGTCCACGCCGCCAGTGGCGTGCGGCGTCAGCACCACGTCCAGCTTCGGCGGCTCGGCGGCCGCCGCGGGGCCGGCGATCAGGATGGCGGCGAGGGCGAGAGCGGCGGCCCTCATTTGGCGGCCACGCTGACGGGCGGCGGGGCGGCGAAGGGCTTGATCGACAGGAACTCGAAGATCTCCGACGGGTAGTAGGCGACGCCGCCCACCATGGTCATCCGAGTCTTGCGCATGACACTGATGTCCTGCGTCGGGTCGCCGTCGACCAGCACGAAGTCGGCCAGCTTGCCGCGCTCGATCGTCCCCAGCTGGCTGTCGCGCCTGAAGTACTTTTCGCAGTCCAGGGTGGCATAGCGCAGGGTCTTGGCGGGTGAGATGCCGGCGGCCACGTACAGCTCCAGCTCGCGCAGCAGGGCGAAGCCGGTGGTGTCGTCGGTGCCGGGCAGCATCTGGATGCCCTCCTTGTCCAGCAGGGTCATCACCTCCAGCACCTTCCGGAACCCGCCCTGGTAGGCGGCGTCGTCGGCCGGCGAATTGATGGTGACGAAGCTGCGCTTCCGGTAGCGCTGATAGCCGATCGGCACGTGATCCAGGTAGGGCCGGTCGCCCGCCTGCACCTCGCCCGAGCGCGACAGCATCAGCCGCTCCAGCGTCATCGAGGTCGTGTCGAGCGCGATGTGGTTGGCCTTCATCAGCTCGATGGTGGTGCGCACCCGCGGCGAGCTCAGGTCCAGGTTGGCGCCGCGCGCCATGCCGGTGAGGCGGAGCGGCGTGCGGGTGTCTTCCTTCGGGTCCAGGATCCAGCCCAGCATCAGCTGGTTGATGTGGGCGATGTCGTTGTAGCCGTCGCGGATCACCCGATCCGGCGAGGAGAAAGCCGGCACGTGGCCGGTGACCCCCATGCCCAGCCGGTGCGCCTCGGCGGCCACCGGCGCCACCCAGTCCGGCGGGAAGCTGTTGTAGATCTTGATCTGCCAGTAGCCGTGGTCGGCGTACCAGTGCACGTCGTCCATCGCCTGGGCCAGGGTATCGGCGATGAAGCCGTTGCGGGCCGAGTACGGGCTGCGGCCTTCCAGGAAGCCGTTGCGCACGATTCGCGGCCCCGCCAGCCGGCCGGCGTTCAGCCCGTCGATCATCTCCAGCAGGCGCTCGTTGTCGTTGCCCTGGTCGCGGGTGGCGGTGACGCCGACGGCCAGGTTGAACAGGTTCGACTGCAGGCTGGTGTGGCTGTGCATGTCGTGCAGGCCGGGGACCAGCGTGCCGCCCTGCCCGTCGATCACCGTCTCGCCCTTCGGCGCCGGCCCGGCGGCGTCGTTGGCGCTGACCGTGGCGATGCGGTCGCCGTAGACCACGACGGTGGAGAGGTCGGACAGTTTCAGGGCCACGGGGTCGAAGACCCGGACGTTGCGGATGCGCACCGGGCCTGAGAACCGGTGCGCCAGTTGCTTCTGCGCATCCTCCGCGCGGGACTGGGCGATCTCGCGGCTGATGCGGCCCAGTTGCGGCGCGGTCCCCTCGAAGCCCTCGCGAATGGCGCCGCCGACCGAGAACAGCTCGCCCCTCGCGTCCACCAGCACGTATTCGGGCGCGAGGTCGATGCCGGAGAGTTCGTAAACGGTCAGCGGGATCGCCGCCTTGCCCTCGCCCACCGTGACCTTGCGCACCTCGGTCAGGCGCAGACGGCCGGAGGGCAGCACCGGCAGGGTGTGGTTCGGCGCCTTCAGCAGCGCCTTCACATAGACCACGCGCATCCACGGGCTGACGTCGTTGCCGATGTAGAGCAGCGGCTTGGCCGCCGGGACCGAGCCCTTGTCGGCCTGGCTTTCCCACTCGGCGACCCCCGCCTTCCAGGTGAAGTGCTCGTGCACCGGGCTGCCGAACAGGCTCTCGCCCTCGATGGTCCAGGTCACCGGCATGCCGGCGGCGTCCAGGTCGATCTGCTCGCGCGCCTTGGGGCCGCGGCCGTTGTTGACCACCGAATAGTCGACGGCCACGTGGCGGCCCCGCACGTCGGCGGTCAGGTGGCCCACCTTCTCGCCGCCGGCCATGACCACGTACGACTGGACTTGCGCCAGGGCCTGCGTCGCCGCGCCGAGCGCCAGCGCGCAGGAGAGAGCAAAGGCAGCACGCAACGACATCGAAAGCCCCCAGGCTGGACGAGGACATCGTATCCCCGGGACCGGGATTTTCTATTCGAACTGCGGGCGCCGCGCCGGAACCGCGACATGTTCAATGCACGGCCCAATGGGCGGCCACATAGGCTATGCCCAGCCGAAACGGCCTGCCGGACAGAACGAAAAGAAAATCCGTCACATGCGCGCTAGCCTGCCGGGCGAAGCCGTCGGGGAGCCGAGATGACCGAGATCACCAAGCGGGCGCTGCTGGGCGCGGGCGGGCTGGCGGTGATGGCCGCCGCGCCGGCGCTGGCCGCTGAGGGCGGGCCGTTCGTCACCCGGCACTCCGGCACGTTCAACGGCAAGAAGGTGGACTATGTCGCCACGGTCGCGGCAACCACCCTGACCGGCGCCGACGGGACGCCCACGATCCGCTTCGTGACCACCGCTTACACGGCCGAGGGCGCGACCCCGACCACGCGGCCGGTGCTGTTCGCCTTCAACGGCGGCCCCAGCTCCTCGTCCTCGACCCTCCACATGGTGGCCCTGGGCCCCAAGCGGATCGCCATCGCCAAGGACCCCAAGGCGCCCGCGCCGCCGCCATCGGTGGCCGACAATCCGCTGACCGTGCTGGACGTGGCCGACATCGTCTTCATCGACCCCGCCGAGACCGGCTTCTCGCGCATCCTGCCGGGCGGCAAGCGCGAGTATTTCTCGTCGCTGGAGGGCGACTCGCAGTCGGTCTCGGACCTGGTGGTCGCCTGGTGCAGGGCCAACGGCCGCGAGGCCTCGCCCAAGTACGTGCTGGGCGAGAGCTACGGCACCCAGCGCGCGGCGTTCATGGCCGGCCAGCTGGCCAAGGTGATGCCGCTCGACGGCGTCTTCCTGTTCGGCCAGGCGGTGAACATGATCGAGACCAGCCAGCGGGCGAAGAACGTGCTGGCCTACGCCACCAACCTGCCGGCGCTGGCCGCTATCGCCGCCTATCACGGCAAGGCGATGAAGCCGAAGTCGTACGCCGCCCTCGTCGACCAGGCCTACGCCTGGGGCATGGGCGAATACCTGCAGGCGCTGCTGGCCGGCTACGACCTGCCGCCTGCGCGCCGTAAGTTGGTGGCCGGCAAGCTGGCGGCGCTCACCGGGATCGGCGCCGACTACTACCTGGCCAACGACCTGCAGATCACCAAGGTCGCCTTCCTGCGCGAGCTGCTGAAGGACCAGGGCCAGGTCACCGGCATGTACGACGCCCGCTATGTCGGCCCCGCCCCACAGCCCGGCCAGCGCGGCGCCGACCCCTTCGACAAGGTCCGCGCCGGCATCGAGCCGATGATGCAGCAGCACCTGCGCGAGACCCTGGGCGTCACCTGGGACGTGGCCGACTACCGCCCGATCTCTCCCGACTCCGGCAAGTGGACCTGGGCGCCCACCTTGGGCCCCGGCGGGCCGTTCCTGGACTATGACTACCCGGCGCGGATCGTCCCGGCGTTCAAGGCCAGCCCGAAGTTCCAGCTGATGATCGGCACGGGCTATTTCGACCTGACCACCACCATCGGCCCGGCCCGCTACCTGGTGACCAAGAGCGACTATCCCCGCGACCGGGTCATCCAGCGCCAGTACTTCGGCGGCCACATGGCCTACAGCGACCCCGACACCCACAGGGCCTTCACCGACGACGTCCGGGCCTGGGTGAGCGGCGGCAAGCCGGTCTAGGTCGCGCAGGCGCTGTCTGGCGCGCCCGCGACGCGGGCCCATTGCCAGGCGTCGACCGTCTCGCCGCGCGGCAGGTAGGTGATCGGGAAGGTCCGGCCGTCCCGCGTGACCTTCAGGGTCAGCATCCGCGTCGGATCGCCCTGGACCGAGTCCATCGCCACCGAGACCGTCACCACGTCACCGTCGCGCAGGCCGGCCTTCGCGGCTTCGGAGTCGGTTTGTAGACCGCGGATGGTCTTGACGTCGCCGACCAGCGACTTCGGTTCGAAGCCGAGCTCGAAGCGGCGGAAGTGGCCCGTCGTGCGGGTGAAGCAGGGGCCGAAGTCGGACGACTCCGGCAGCATCAGCTTGCCGGCCAGCATGTCGGCGTGGAGCTTCAGGCCGTCATCGCCCAGCTCGCCCTTCACCAGGTCCAGCCACATGGCCTCACCGGGCCCGTCGCCGGCCTTGCGCGCCTTGACCATCACGCGGATCAGGTCGTCCAGCGAGCGCTTGCCGCCCGATGCGCGCCGGATCTTGCCGTCCAGCAGCGCGAAGTACATCGCGCCGCGGTCATAGGGCAGGGTGCGGATGCGGGTGTCTTCCCAGAACCGCGCCGCGATCTCGGCGTCCGGCGTCCCGTTGAGGGCGTTGGTGTAGTAGCGCCGGGCGGTGGCGTTGATGTCCTTTAGGTACGCGTCCGGCGTGATCAGCCCTGCCCGCAGCGGCAGCAGCGCCTGGTAGTGCACGGCGTTGCCCTCGCCGTACCATTGGCCGACTCCGCCGGCCGAGGTCCAGGTGTGGGTCATCTCGTGGGCCAGGGTGCCCTTCAGGCCCTCAGGGTCCTTCGCCGTCTCGCCGTAGGTCAGCAGGAACGAGTTGGTCAGCGCCGCGCCGCCGCCGGCGTTGATGGGGTTGTAGCGCAGGATGACCCGGTAGGGCGGGACCGAGGTGTCGCCCCAGAAGCGGCTCATCCAGGTGTGCAGCTTCTCGGCCCAGCTCATCAGCGGCCGGGGATCGAACGGCGGATCGCCCAGCCAGGCGGCGGAGAACCCGCCCGACGTCACCGGCGTCGGCGAGCGGTGCATCGGGCCGGCCATGAACACCGTGGAATACAGCCGCGCCGCCCGCCCGGCCGGCAGGGTGACGTCGCCGTCGCCATAGCTGGAGAACGCCCCGGCGCCCGGCCCCAGGCCCTTCACGTCCCAGCGGATGGCGACACGGTACGCCCGCTGGTCCTCCGGCAGCAGCAGGAAGGTGTTGCCGACCGCCGAGACCCCGCCGCCCTCGGTGCGCAGCTGATACGGCGGGCCCGAGCCGCGGGTCGGCGGGGTGTTGTCGACGGGGGCCGTGTAGCGGACCACGACGTCGCCCTTCACCGCCCGGCCGGCGATCCAGTGGCGGGCGTAGGCGATGGCGACCGGATCATCCTTGGCGCTCAGCGGCACCGGGCCCAGCGCGTCCGTCGCGGTGAGGCCGGTCAGGGTGTACGCGACGGTGTCGGTGTGGGCGATCACCACCGGCAGGGTCAGCAGCGGCGCGCCGGCCGGGCGGTCCGCGGCGGGGATGCGCAGGGTGACGTCGACCGCGCCGTTGCCGGCGGCCGTGTCGATGCGGCCGGGCGCGATCAGGACGTCGAGCAGGGGCGCGGCGGCGACCGCGGCGGCGGCGAGGGCCCCCAGCATCATCCGGCCTCGTACAGCGCCTTGGCGGCGGCGAGGTCCTGCACCACGTGGCCCAGCGACTTGTAGACGGTGATCTGGTCGGCGGACTGGCGGCCCTCCAGGTCGCCGGCCAGCACCTGGCCGATCTCGCCCACGACGTGGCTGTCGTCGACCAGGCCCGCCGCCTTGGCGCGCAGGAACTCCGCGCCCTGGGCCAGCACGCCCTCGCGGCTGTCGGCGATGAACCGGGACATGGTGACGACGTCGTGGTCCACCTCGACCGGCCCGGCGCCGCTGGAGCCGACCAGGTTCAGGTGCGCGCCCGGCCGCAGCCATTCGCCCCGCAGGATCGGCTCGCGGGCGTTGGTCACGGCGCACACGATGTCGGCCTCGGCCACCGCCGAGCGCACGTCGACGCAGGACGTCACGTGCACGCCCAGTTCGCGCGAGAGCTCTTCGGCGAAGGCCTGCGCCTTTCCGGGGTCGCGTCCCCAGACGGTGACGGCGTTGATCTGGCGCACGTGCGGGATGGCGCGGGCGTGGGTCAGGGCCTGTTCGCCGTAGCCGAGGATCGCCAGCCGGCGCGATTCCGGCCGGGCCAGCGCGTCGGTGGCCACGGCGCTGGCGGCGGCGGTGCGGATGGCGGTGATCTCGCCGGCGTGGGCCACGCAGATGGGCGCGCCGCTCGGCCCGTCGAACAGGACGACCACGCCCTGGTGCGACTGGATCCCTTTGGCGAAGTTGCCTGGGTAGACGCTGATCAGCTTGGCGCCGAACACGTCGTCGCCGCCCAGGCCGCCCGGCATGATCCCGAACACGCCGTGGTCGTTGACCGGCAGGATCGAGCGCAGGTGCTGCCGGGTGATCCCCTTGGAGAAGGCGATCATCGCCTCACGCACCAGGGGGATGCAGACCTCGTAGGTCAGCCGTTCACGGACCTCGTCCCGGTCGATGATCCGCATGCGTGGCTCCGATGGTTTGGGAAGCGACGGCGAGATGTGGGGGGTCTCCGCCGCCGCTTCCGTGCGATCCGATAAGCTGGACCGCGTACTAGAACTTCGCCTTCAGGCCCACAAACCACTGCCGGCCCAGGATGTCGCCGTAGTTGCGGGTCGGGAACGACGGCGCCTTGTCGGTCAGGTTGATGATGCCGGCGCGCAGCGTGTAGTTGTCGTAGAGCGTGTACGCGACCGAGATGTTGTGCCGGATGTTGCTGTCGATGTTCGGCGTCGGCGTGGTCTCGATCGTGGCGTTGGGCGCCTGTAGCACCTTGCCCAGGTATTGCAGCTGGTAGCTCACCCGCACCGGACCATAGTGATAGCGCGCATCGAAGTTCGCGACCCAGTCGGGCTCCAGCACGGTGTTGTCGCTGCGGGTCCGATCGAAGCCGGTGACCGAGGTCACGTACTTCGAAGTGTGGGTCGCCGACAGGTTCAGCTCTACGTCGCCCAGGTTGGTGTCCGGGAAGAACCGGTCGATCGGGAAGGTGTAGTTGATGTTGTAGACCTCGCCCCGGTAGACGATGCTGCCGGCGTTGAAGGTCGTCTGCCGCGCGGTGTTGACGTTGCCCAGGGCGTCGCGCGTGAAGGTCGCGCAGATGTCGGTCGGCTGGGTGCTGGAGTCGTAGCAGGTCTCCAGGAAGTTGACCGGCGTGAAGGCCGAGAGCCCGTTCTTCAGGTCCACTTCGATGCGGTCGGCGACGATCGTCAGGCCCGGGACGAATTCCGGCTGGATGACCACGCCGTAGGTCAGGGTCTTGGAGATCTCGTTCTTGAGGTTCGCGTTGCCGCCCGACGTGACCTGGGCCGTCGAGAAGTTGCTGGCCGTGTCCTGGAAGGTCGCCAGCGGGCCGTAGCCGGGGTTGGCGGCGAACAGGGCGCGGCAGTTGGCGAGGCGGGTGGCCGGGGCCGGACCATTGGCGATGAACCGGAAGTCGCAGGGGTCGTTGCCCACGTTACCCAAGGCGGTGCGCGAGGGGGCGAACTGCTGGTCGAGGGTGGGGGCGCGGAAGTTGCGGCTGCGCGAGATGCGGGCGGTGAAGCCCTTCACCACTTCCCACTGCCCGCCGACGCTCCAGACGTCCTCGGTGCCGGCGATCGAGTTGTCGACATAGCGGTAGGCGCCGTCCAGCTCGATGCGCTGGGCGAAGGGGAAGGTGAAGTCGCCACCCACCACCGGGACCAGAAGCTCGCCCGAGAACTCGTCCGTGTGGAACTGGCCGTGCGTGGCCGCGCTCGGCACCTGCGAGCCCGTCAGGCCGCGCTGGTTGGCCAGCAGGGGTACGAACTTCGCCTCTTCCCGGCGGTGCTCATAGGTGGCGCTGAACTTCATCTTGCCGGCCGGCAGCTGGAGTACGTCGCCGCCCAGGGTCGCCAGATAGTCGTCCTGGGTGTTCAGGTAGTCCTGGCCGATCTGCAGGTTGACGTAGTTGCGGGCGTCCTGCGTGACGTTGCCGGAGCCGAACGGATTGATCGGCACGCACGACGGGTCGTCATCCAGCGGCGAGGCATTGGCGTTGATGCCGCAGACGATGGCGCCGGAGGCGTTCTTCACCGCCTGCAGGGCGTTGTTGAAACGGGTCTGCCACACGCCCCAGCCCCGCTGGGCGCCGTCGGTCTCGGCGTGGGTGGCCGAGAGGTTCCAGTAGAAGTTGCGCTCGCCGACATCGAAGTCGCCGTCGACGCTCAGCACGGCGCGGGCCGTGTCGGTCTCCAGCCGCCCCTCGCGGCTGAACAGGATGTCGCTCCAGGCCTTCGACAGGAAGAGCGGCGGGCCGCCGGGGGCGATGGTCGGCCGGAAGGGGTCGAGGAACGGATTGGTGCGCGCGATCGGGATCGCGCCGGCGCCGCTGGCGGCGTTGTTCAGCACCGTGTTGGATTGCAGGTTCTGGTAGGGGTCGCGGGCGAGGACGTGCGCCCAGGACACTTCCGCCGAGACCTTGATCCGGTCGGTGAGATCGTAGTGTCCGAGGAAGTTGGCGGTGAAGCGCTGCACGCCGACGTAGAGCGATGCCAGCTCCTGGTAGGGCAGGCCGTCGCCGCCGGAGGAGAACGGAATGCCGCCCGGCGTCCCGATATTGTACGGGATGAGGCCGGTGCCCGCGGCGTTGATCTGCTGCGGCACGCCGCCAACGGCCACGATGAAATTGGTCAGCGGGGCCGGGGCCGGCGAGAAGAACAGGCCGTTGTAGTTGAACGACGTGAAGTGGGTGTTCAGGTTCTCGCGCACCGAGGGAATGCCGTCGGTGGTGGAGGTGTTGGCCGTGTTGGCCACCGTGACGCGGCCCAGGTTCGAGCGCGGGCGGTCGTAGTCCAGCAGCGGCCGGGTGCGCGAGAACTCCAGGTCCAGAGCGACGTTGCCGCGGCCGTCCAGGATGTTCTTCCCGAAGGTGCCGCGCAGGCTCGAGACCGGATAGTCGTTGCGCGAGGATTCGCCGTACTGGGCGTCCAGCTCCACGCCCTCGAAATTGTCCTTCAGGACGTAGTTGATCACGCCGGCGATGGCGTCCGAGCCGTAGACCGCCGCGCCGCCCGCCTGGACCACGTCGATCCGCTTGATCAGGCCGGTGGGGATGATGTTGGTGTCCACCACCCGGTCGCCCTGCCCCGGCGCCGAGACCGAGAACTGGCCCGACGACGAGGTCACCATGCGCCGGCCGTTGACCAGGGTCAGGGTGCGTCCGGGGCCGAGGCCGAACAGGTTCGGGTACTGCTGACCGGTGCCAGCGGCCGAGCCGTTGCCCGCCGCCTGCGGCACCGACGGCAGGTTGGAGGTGATGGTGTTCAGCACCTGGCCGGGCTGGACGAAGCCGCGGTCGAGGAGTTCCTGCGCGTCGACCACGCCCACCGGCGCCGCCGTCGTGGTCTCGACCCGCTTGATGCGCGAGCCGGTGACCACCACCTCGTCGACGTCCTTGGCCTCGCTCGCCGCCTGGGCGAAGGCCGAACCTGCCGCCAGCAGGGCCACGCCGCCGACCAGGGTAGAGGCGAGCAGGCGCCCGCGAACCGAAATCACGCTCATCTTATCCCCCGCAGTCTTGGGCCAGACACCCGGCGCGCTGACGCGCGCCGTCCACCAGGCTCTGCCTTGAGAAAAGGTAGGTTCGGACAGCCGGTTTTTCTTTTCGTTATGACAAGCATTGCTGCGCGGACACAGATTGATAATGCAACCGGCGCCCGCGCGGCGAATGGGCAATGCGTCGATCAGATGACAGGCGATTCGGCCGGCGCGACGCGAGCCTGCCTTGACAGGGCTCGGCTGCGCATCCGCTATGCGCCGAAGCCCCGCCTCAAGGACTTTCTATGCCGACCGCCCTCGACGCCATCGACATCAAGATCCTGGACATCATGCAACGCGACGCCTCGCTCTCGACGGGAGAGTTGGCCGAGCGGGTGGGCCTCAGCCAATCGCCCTGCTGGCGGCGGATCCAGCGGCTGCGCGAGGAGGGCTACATCAAGGCCGTGGTGGCGGTGGTCGACCACGAGATGCTGGGCTTCAAGATGCAGATCTTCGCCCAGGTGAAGATGACCACCTTGAGCGAGGCGGAGCGCGCCAACTTCTACAAGGCCATCAACAGCATTCCCGAGATCCTGGAGTGCTGGACCGTGTTCGGGGAGATGGACGCGATGATGAAGATCCTGGCCCCCGACGTGACCTGGTACCAGGACTTCATCTTCTCGGTGCTGCTGAAGCTGCCGGGCGTGGTGGACGTCCGCTCGATCGTGACCCTGTCGGCCCAGAAGAGCACCATGGCGGTGCCGCTGACGGCGCGGCAGTTCCGATAGCTTGGATAATTCTTCCAACGCGCGAGGGACGCGCGGGCAAGTTCGAATGAACAATGCGGCGGCGGAGCGCTAGCCTTCGCCGGGGAGGCTGACAGCCGATGAAATTCACCCGACGAGCCCTGGTGGCCGGCGCGGCCGCGGCGCCCGCGGCCCTCGCCGGCGCGGCCCAGGCGCAGGCGCCCACCTCGCCCGCCAAGCCGGGCCTGGCTCTGCCCGCCAAGGCCGCCTTCGCGAAGATGCCCTACGTCTATCTGGACTCGGGCTCGACGCACCCGATGCCGCTGGGCGCGCGCGCGGCGCTGGAGGAGTACCTGCGCTACAAGACCCGCGACGGGCGCTGGGCCGGCTACGACATGGACGCCAAGGAAAAGGCGGTCCTGGCGCGGTTCGCGGCCCTGGTCGGCGCGACGCCGGACGAGCTCACCTTCATCCAGTCCACCACCATGGGCGAGAACCTGGCGCTGAAGGCCTTGGGCTTCCCGGAGGGCGGCGGGCGAATCGTCACCGACGCGGCCCACTTCTTCGGCTCGTTCTACACCTACAGCGAACTCGCCAAGGCCGGGATCGACGTGGTCACCCTGCCCTACACCGCAGACGGCCGCATCGACATGCAGGCGATGGCGGCGGCGGTGAACGACAAGACCCGCCTGGTCGCCGTCAGCCATGTGTCGACCACCAACGGCTTCGAGCACGACCTGAAGGCGGTCTGCGACCTAGCCCACGCGCACGGCGCCCACGTCTACGCCGACATCGTCCACGGCGCAGGCTCGACCCCGCTGGACCTGCGCGCCGCCGGCGTCGATTTCGCGGCCTCCAGTTCCTACAAGTGGCTGATGGGCGACTTCGGCCTGGGCTTCCTCTACGTGCGCAAGGAAGTGGCCGAGACGGTGCGGCGGCCGTGGTGGGGCTACCATCAGGTGGGCGGCCGGTTCGTCACCCACACCTTCCCGTACGATGCGCCGGCCGACCACGTGGCTGACTACGGCTACGCCTCGGGCACTGACGGCAAGTTCGCCATGGGCACCACCTCGTGGACCGGCGTGGTGCAGCTGGAGCACAGCCTCGGCTGGATCGGCGAACTGACGGTCCCCCGGATCATGGCCCACCGTGCGCCGCTGGCGAAAGCGGTGCAGACCGAGCTGCGCCGCCGCGGCTACCAGCCGATGACGCCGCTGGACAGCCGCACGCCCCTGGTGGCCTTCGCCCTGAAGGACGCGCGGCCCAAGCTCGGCGAACTGCTGAACAAAGGCGACGTGCGCATCACCACCAGCGCCAACCGCTTCCGCGTCTCGCTCTCGGCGTTCAACGACATGAACGACGTCGACCGCCTGCTCGAAGTGCTGCCGAAGGCGCCGCCCGCGTGAAGCTGGCCGCCCTCCTCCTCGCCACGGCGCTCGCCGCCGCGCCGGCCCTGGCCCAGGCGCCGCCGGCCTCGCCGACGCCCGGCAACGCCCCGCCCGGCATCCCGATGTCGCGCCCGACCGCGCCGGGCCAGGTCGAACCCCTGCCGGCGGCCAAGCGCTTCGTGACCAAGCACACCACTACGATCGGCGGCGCCAAGATCGCCTACACGGCCATCGCCGGGGAGACCTACCTCTACAACCGCGCCGCCGAGCCTATCGGCTCGATCTTCTCGTTCACCTACCTGAAGGACGGAGCCCCGCCCGAACGGCCGGTGCTGTTCGTGTTCAACGGCGGGCCCGGCTCCTCGTCGCTCTGGCTGCACATGGGCGTCGTCGGGCCGAAGCGGGTGGTGCTGGACCACGAGGTGAACCCCTCGAACGTCCCGCCCTTCGGCGTGCGCGACAATCCCTACAGCCTGCTGGACGTGGCCGACCTGGTGTTCATCGACCCCGTCGGGACCGGCTGGTCGAAGGTGGTCGGCAAGGGGACCACCGCCGACTTCTGGGGCGTCGACGAGGACGCCGACACGGTGGCCCAGTTCATCGAGCTGTGGCTGACCGAACACCACCGCTGGAACGCGCCCAAGTTCATCATGGGCGAGAGCTACGGCTCGGTCCGCGCCGCGGTGCTGCCGCGCGCGCTGATGGGCGGGCCGCTGTACGTGGGCGTGATGCGCGGGATCACCGTCAACGGCGTGATCCTGCTAGGCACCACGCTGGGCGCGCGCAACGGCCAGGGCGAGGCCGGTGCGGCGGAGATGCGCGCGGCGCTCAGCCTGCCGGCCATGGCCGACGTGGCCTGGTACCACGGCAAGGTCGACCGCAAGGGCCGCTCGATCGAGGCCTGGCACCAGGAGGTCCTGGCCTTCGCCAAGGGCGACTATGTCGCGGCGCTGACGAAGGCCAAGGCCGGGACGCTGACCCCCGAGGAGCGCGCCGCCATCGCCGCGCGGCTGGCCGCCTACACCGGCCTGCCGACCACCGACTACGAGAAGACGCTGCGGATACAGGACGCGGAGTTCGCCCGGCGCCTGCTGGCCGACAAAGGCCTGCAGCTGGGGACCTACGACGCTCGCTACACCCTGCCGCTGGCCAACAGCGGCAACGACCCGGTCGGCGACGACCCCGCCATGGGCCGCTACGTCCCGGGCTTCGTCTCGGCGTTCCATCAGATAGTCGAGGGCGACCTGGCCGTGAAGATGGAGCGACCCTACGGCGCCATCGTCTGGAAGGACCTGCTGCCGGCCTGGAACTGGAACCGCGCCGGCGTGCCCGAGGGCCAGAGCTTCGCCCAGGACCTGGCGATCGCCATGCGCCGGAACGAGAAGCTGCGGGTGCTGGTGGCCAGCGGCTACTACGACTTCTCCACCCACTCGGCGCCGGCCGAGTACTCCGTCGAGCAGGCGCACATGCCGGCCGACCGGGTGACCCTGAAGCGCTATCCGTCGGGCCACATGCTCTACCTGGGCGACACGGCCGAGGCGTTCGCCAACGACGTGCGCGCGCTGATCCGGGCGGCGCAGTAGCTACTTCGTCACGAACGCCCGCACCGCATCGGCGAAGCGCTTCAGGTTCTCGGGGTGGTCGTAGACCCCGTGGGGACCCGGGAAGTAGTTGGCGTCCAGCTGGGCGGCGGGCACACCCACCTGGTCCAGGGTGTAGCGGCCGGAATAGGCCGGGGTGGTCAGGTCGTAGTAGCCGGCGGCCCAGAACAGCCGCAGCTTCGGGTCGGCCCGCATGGCGGCGGCCCGGCCCTCGTAGGCGTTGACCCGGCGCTCGTAGTTCCACTGGGCGTTCACCGCGAAATTGACCCCGTAGTAGGGCGTGTCCCCGGCCGGGAACTTCAGCTGCTCGGTGAGGTAGCGGCCGACCGCCGGGCTGGGGATCGCGCCCAACGCCGCGGGGCTGGGCGGCGGGGCGGCGGGCGCGCCGGCCGCGCGCTTCGGCACGACGCCGAGGGCCGGATCATCGATGGCGCCGTCCTGGCCCGGCTCCAGCGGCGCGGTGACGGTCACGTCGAGCAGGCCGGTGCGCAGGGTCTTGTCCTTCAGGATGTTGAACATCCAGTCGTTCTTGGCGATGCGCAGGTCGTGCGCCTCGATGAACGGCGCGGGCAGGCCGATCAGCGACGACATCCGAAGCGCGATCCGATGCTTCTCCGCCGCCGGCAGGCTGGAGCCGCGGATGAGCGCGGTGACGTATTCCGTGCGCGCGAACTGCAGCGCCTCGTTGAACACCTGCTCGACGGTGCGGCCCTTGCGGTCGATCTTGCTGTGATACCAGGCGCCCGCCGCCATGGTCGGCAGGGCGACGACATAGGGCATCTCGCGGCCGGGGCTGTCGGCGGCGAGCGCGATCAGCAGCACGCCGTTGAACGTCAGGTCCTTCGACGTCCCCGCGATCGTGGCCGCCCGGGTGGTGCCGTAGCTCTCGCCGGCGAGGAAGCGGGGCGAGGCCTCGCGGTGATTGGCCTTCAGCCATTCAGCGATGACGGTCTTCACCTCCGCCGCGTCGCCGGTGACCGAGTAGAAGGTCTTCGGATCGGCGCCCGGGAACGGCCGCGAGAAGCCGGTGCCGACGGGGTCGATGAACACCAGGTCCACCGCGTCCAGCGGGCTTGCCGCATTGTCCTTGTAGCCGCCGCCGCTGCGGTCGCCCGGGGCGGCGGGCGCGCGGATCACCGGGCCCAGAGCGCTCATGTGCAGCGGCGAGGACGAGGCGCCCGGGCCGCCGTTGAACAGGAACATCACCGGCCGCTTCGCCGGATCGGCCACGCCGTCGCGGACGTAGGCGATGGTGATCGCCGCGGCGACCGGCTGGCCCGTGGCGTCCTTCAGGAAGGTCTCGGCCACCGTGGCCGTGTAGCGGACCGCCTGGCCGTTGAACGTCCCCGCGTGCTGCGTCACCGCGAACCGCGGCGCGGCCGGAGCCTGGACCTGCGCCGGGGCCGGAGCCGCCACCGCGGCGGCCGCGAACGCCGCGGCCACGAGACCGGATTGCCGAGCACGCGCCATGTGATCCCCCTGACTTCGTTCAGAACCCTAGCCGCGGGCGCGCGGATTATCTTTTCGTTCTGCGCGGCCGCCCCCTGCCGAGCTGGGTCGCCTTCCCGCCACTCCCACGGATGGCGCATGACTTATGCGCCACGTCTCCGGCGCACGAATAGGGTGGCCGCGATTGCCACGGCCGGCGGGCCAAATCGCAAAGAAAGTCCGCGCCCGGCGCCTAAGCTAAGGGAAGATCGCCGCCGATCGATGGGACGGGGCGCGTAGGGGTGTTGGTTTGAGCCCGGTCCAACCGAAAGGCGCCGCCTCGGCTGCGGGCGACGACCTGTTCGAGGCGACCAGCTACTCGGACTTCGTGCGCGGCGCGATGCGGGTGAAGCAGGCCCGTCCGGACATCTCCGTCCTGTTCGAGAGCACCATCAGCGAGCCCACCGCCAAGCTGCTGGAAGTGATCCACGAAGCGTTCTCGGCCGACGTGTCGTCGCGCTACGTCAGCGTCTTCGCCGACGGCAACCGCTACGCGATCGAGGCGGTCTCCAAGCGCTACGGCCTCTCGCCCGAGCAGATCATCGCCACCACCGGGACCACGTCGGCGCTGTCGATGGTGTTCCGCGCCCTGGTGGCGCCGGGCGACCGGGTGCTGGTGGAACGGCCCGGCTTCGACCTGATCGGCCGCCTCGCGGCCGACGCAGGGGCTATCGTCGACGAGCTGCCGCGCCACGCTCCCGATTTCAGTGTCGACCTGATCGACCTTGCCGACCGTCTGCGGCCCGACACGCGCTGTGTGGTGCTCACCAACCTGCACAACCCCTCGGGCGTCCGGCTGGCCCCGGAAGAGATCGCCGCCATCGCCAAGGTCTGCGCGCGGACCGGCGCCGTGTTGGTGGTCGACGAGGTGTACGCCGACTTCGCCGCCGAGGCAGGCGCGCCACCGGCCGCCAGCCTGGCCCCCAACATCATCTCCGCCGCCAGCCTGACCAAGGTGTTCGGCCTGTTCGCACTGAAGTTCGGCTGGCTCGCCGCCGACCCCGAGCTGATCGCCCGCATCCGCCACAGCGCGCCCGAGGGCGACATGGGTGTCTCCAAGCTGGCGCATGCGGTGGCCGCGCACGTGCTGGAGAGCCCCGCCCCGTTCGAGGCTCACTGGCAGCAGTTGCTGGCCGCCAACCGCCCGCTGCTGGCCGGCCCGCTGGCGGCGATGAACCAGGCGGGCCTGCTCGAGGGCGAGGTCCCGCCCTACGGCTGCATGTGTTTCCCGCGCGTGGTGGGGGTCAGCGACACCCGCCGCCTCGCCCGCGACCTGCTGCGCGACTTCGACGTGCTGGTGGCGCCCGGCGAGTACTTCGGCCTCCCCGGCCACATCCGCATCGGCTTCGGCAGCGAGGCCAACGGCATCGCCAAGGGCCTGGACCGGCTGGCGGCCGGACTGGCCAAGCTGGTCCGCTGAGGGCGCGTCAGCGCCGGTCTATTTGAACCACAGCGCCTGCGGCGCGCTCGGCTTAGCCGCGGATGACGACCGGCAAGGTCTCATAGCCCTTCACGAAGCTGGAGCGCACGCGCCTGGGCTCGCCCACCACTTCGATGTGGTCGAAGCGCTTGAGGATCTCTTCCCAGACGATCTTCAGCTGCAGCTCGGCCAGCCGGTTGCCGACGCAGCGGTGGATGCCGAAGCCGAACGACAGGTGCTGGCGCGGCCGCTCGCGGTCGATGATCAGCGCCTCCGGGTTGTCGATCACCTCGTCGTCGCGGTTGCCCGAGACGTACCACATGACCACCT
>CBHTUE010000019.1:0-36892 GCA_966096115.1 uncultured Phenylobacterium sp. | reverse complement strand
TCGACGTGAAGGCGGCGGGCGGCAAGGTGTCGAGCTGCACGTTCCGCTCGTACGCCGGCAAGACGGTGACGATCCCGGCGGCCAAGTTCGTGTTCGCCATGGGCGGCATCGAGAACAGCCGCCAGCTGCTCTGGCACAACGCCAAGACCGGCGGCGCCATGTATCCGCGCGACCTGCCGGTGGGCCGCTACTGGATCGAGCATCCGCACTTCACGCTGGGCGGGGCCCTGGTCGACTTTCGGCCGCCGGAGCGCCTGTTCTATTCCCTGACGCCCGCGAAGCAGCTGCAGATGGGCGTGCTCAACTGCGGCCTGCGCCTCGAGGCGCTGGGGCCCAGCGAGACCAAGAACATGGTCAAGGACCTGGTCTGTGTCGCGCCCGCGCTCGGCGAGTGGGCCTCCGACCTGGTCGGCAAGAAGATGGTGTGCGGCATCCGCCTCCGCGCCGCCTGGGAGCAGGAGCCGCGCTACGACAACCGGGTCAGCCTCTCGGCCACGGCGAAGGACCGGTTCGGGATCCCGCTGACCACGCTCTACTGGCGCAAGGGCGCGCTGGACCGGAAGACGATCCAGGCGAACGTGACCCAGTTCAACAGCTGGCTGATGACCCGCAAGTTCGGGCGCCTGCGGCTCGATCCGTGGGTGCTGGGATCGGCGCCCTATCCCACCAACGACGAGCTGGCCGGGTTCCACCACATGGGAGGTACGCGGATGTCGGACTCGCCGAAGACCGGCGTGGTCGACGCCAACTGCCTCGTGCACGGGTCGAAGAACCTCTACGTCGCCGGCTCCTCGGTGTTCGCCACCGGCGGCCAGGCCAACCCGACGCTGTCGATCGTGCAACTGGCGCTGCGGCTGGCCGACCACATCGCCGCGTAGGCGGCTAGGCGCCGAAGATCGAGGTCGGCAGCAGGCTGGCCATCGAGACGCCGACCAGCACGACCTGGCCGGCGCTCATCATGATGACGGTGTCGGAACCCACCTGCATGACCGTGAAGGTCGTGCCGGGGTCCAGCTGGACGCGGTCTCCCTCGGCCACGCTGAAGTCCAGGACCCTGTCGATCCCCGCATCGGCGAAGGAGTGGAAATTGTCGGCGCCGGCCCCGCCGATCATGGTGTCGTCGCCGCGGTCGCCGGAGACGAAGTCGTTTCCGCTGCCGCCCGTGAGCGTGTCGTTGCCTTGACCGCCGCGGACGATGTCGTTTCCGCTGCCGCCGTCGCAGGTGTCGTCGCCCAGGTTGCCGTAGACGAAGTCCTGCCCAGCCTCTCCGAAGAGCAGATCGTTGTCCTTGCCGCCCACGCAGTAGTCGTCGCCCGGCCCGGTGGAGACGGTGTCGTTGCCCATGTTGCCGTTGATGTCGTCGAAGCCCGTGCCGCCGACGCAGACATCGTCGCCGTCCTCGCCGCGCAGGTAATTGGTTCCGCTGGGATCGACGATAGTGTCGTTGCCCACGCCCGCCGCGACGCTGTCGTCGCCGTCGCCGCCGTCGAGGACGTCGTTGCCGCCGCCGCCGGTCATGGTGTCGTTACCGGCGTAGGCGCGCAGGCGGTCGTCGAAGCCGGAGCCGGTGAAGAGGTCGGAGCCCGCGAAGATGCCCGCCTTGGCCGAGCCATTGTCGCCGGCCACGACCCAGCCGCGGAACGTGGCGGCCGAGAGGGTCAGGCCGTCGATGTCATAGACCTGGCCCGCGTCGGCGTTGACGACGATCCGGTTGATCGTCCCCGATACCGGCGGCCCGCCGCCGCTGAAGGTGAAGTCCACGCCGAAGATCGAGGTGTTGACGCCGCCGATGCTCAGGCCTGACGACGTGGGTGTCGTGCCGAACGGCGCCGCGGCGATCAGCGGCCCAAGGTCCAGCAGGTCGAAGTCGACCCCGATCGCGCTCGCCGTGAAGGTGGCCATTCAACTCCCCTGCCGCGGCGATGTTACGCTGAAGCTCTCGTCGCACAATGACAGGCCGGCGCGAGCGGCGGATTCGCCGCGATCGGGGCTCCTGTCATCAAGCCCGTGGCCGCATGTGTGCAGGATGACGGAAGGATGGACTTCCGTCGTTCAAATGGCCAAGCTCCTTCGACACGAGGGGTGCAAGTCTGGGGGAGTCGATGCCGCGCACCGTGGCGCGCTGGCTGGGTGTCCTCGCTGCCCTGGTGGTCGCCAGTTGCAGCGGCGCCCGCGGGACCGGAAGCGGCGATGCGCCGCCGACAGCCAATGAAGCGGCCCGCTTCCTGACCCAGGCCACCTATGGTCCCACCGATGCGACGATCGCTCAGGTGCGGGCCAGCGGCTATTCGCTGTGGATCGACGAGCAGATGACTATGCCGGCGCCGGCGAGCCATCTCAGCGTCGTGGATTCGCACCTGGCCAGTCCGACGGACGCCGCCCAGCCAACCGACTTCTATTACACCTACTGGAACCAGGCGATCACCGGGCCGGACCAGCTGCGCCAGAGAATGAAGCTGGCGCTCTCCGAGATCTTCGTGATCTCGCTGGTCGACAATACCGTCGTGACCCGCGGCGCGGCCTCCTACTACGACATGCTGGGCGCCAACGCCTTCGGCAACTTCCGGACGCTGCTGGAACAGGTGACCCTCCATCCCATGATGGGCACCTACCTGACGTGGCTGGCCAATGAGAAGGAGGATCCGGTGACCGGCCGAAAGCCGGATGAGAACTATGCCCGTGAGGTCATGCAGCTCATGACCATCGGCCTCTACCAGCTGAACCAGGACGGCTCGGTGAAGACCGATATCTCGGGGCGGCCGCTGGCGACTTACACGGCCGACGATATCAGCGGGCTGGCGAAGGTGTTGACGGGGTACGGCTACTACTCGGCGGCGCCGAACGCCTCCACCTTCCGCGGCGGGCTCCGCACGGCCGACACCTTCGTACGCCCGATGATCCCGTATCCCACGTTCCACTCGACCAGCGCCAAGACCTTTCTGGGCGTGACGATTCCCGCCTCGGCGACTTCCAATCCCGCAGGGGACCTCAAGGCGGCCCTGGACACCCTGTTCAATCATCCCAACGTGGGCCCCTTCATCGGCAAGCAGCTGATCCAGCGGCTGGTGACCAGCAATCCGAGCCCGGCCTACGTCGCGCGCGTGGCCGCCGTGTTCAATGACAACGGCAAGGGTGTCCGCGGCGACATGGCGGCGGTGGTGAGGGCCATCCTGCTGGACAAGGAGGCGC
Source organism: uncultured Phenylobacterium sp. (assembly GCA_966096115.1). Taxonomy (GTDB): domain Bacteria; phylum Pseudomonadota; class Alphaproteobacteria; order Caulobacterales; family Caulobacteraceae; genus Phenylobacterium. The sequence goes on along the minus strand of CBHTUE010000019.1, from coordinate 33,703 downwards.
GCAGCGCCGCCGCGGCGGACGATCCGAACTTTGGCAAGGTGCGCGAGCCGCTCGTGCGTATGGCGAACTGGGCGCGCGCGTTCGGCGCCACCTCGGCGACCGGCGAGTTCCAGATCCCCTCGACCAGCGCCAACACCTCGCTCGGGCAATCCCCGCTCACCTCGCCGTCGGTGTTCAACTTCTACCGCCCCGGCTATTCGCCGCCGAATACGCGCGCTGGCGATGCCGGCCTCGTGGCCCCCGAGTTCCAGATCGTCGATGAGATCACGGTCGCCGGCTATCTCAACACGATGCAGACGACCATCGACCAGGGGATCGGCAACACCGTCAACGGCGCGCGCGACATACGCTCCGCCTACGCCGCCGAAACCGCGGTCGCCGACGACCCGGCTGGCCTGGTGGATCGGATGAACCTGCTGCTGATGAACGGCCGGATGTCGGCCACCACGCGCGGACGGATTATCGACGCGGTGGGCGCGATCAGCCTGCCGGCCAGCGGCGCCACGCGGACGACGGCGCTGCTCAACCGCGCCAAGCTGGCGGCCTACATGTCCATGGCCTCGCCCGAATACCTGGTGCAGCGATGAGCGGCTCGGCGATGGATCGGCGACATCTGCTGCGCTTGGGGGGCGCGCTTTCGACTATGGGCGTGGCCGCGCCGTTCGCGATGCAGCTGGCCGCCGCCGGCTCGGCCGCCAGCCAGTCCGCGGGGGACTACAGGGCCCTGGTCTGCCTGTTCCTGTTCGGCGGCAACGACGCCCACAACATGGTCCTGGCGACGGACACGGACTCCTGGGGGCGCTATTTCGCGACCCGCAATACCGGCGCCGACCCGATCGCTCTGCTGCCCGTGGGCACGCCGCCGACGCCGGTGGGCCAGGTCAACAGCATCACCGGCCGAGTCTCTGCCCTGGTCTCGCCCGAGGCCTGGGGCGGCGTGCTCCCGATCACGCCGAAGACCGCCCAGAAGATCCCCGACGGCACTAACGCCACCAGCCGCACCTTCGCGCTCCACCCGTTCATGGCGCCGCTGCAGACGCTGTTCGCCCAGGGCCGCCTGGCCGTGCTGGCCAACGTCGGCACGCTGATCCAGCCGACCACCAAGGCGCAGTACCAGGCCAAGTCCGTGGGAATCCCCACCAGCCTGTTCTCGCACAACGACCAGCAGTCCACCTGGCAGGCGCTGTCGACCGAGGGGGCCCGCACGGGCTGGGGCGGCCGCTTCGCCGACCTGACCGCCGGCATGAATGGGGGGAATTCGCTGTTCACGGCGGTGTCGGCCTCGGGTAACGCGGTCTTCCTGTCCGGCCAGTCGGTGGTGCAGTACCAGCTGTCGACCGGCGCGCAGCCGGCGGTGGTCATCAACGGGCAGCAGGGCGGGAGCCTGTTCGGCTCGTCCCTCGGCCCGTCGCGGGTCAGGGACCTGATCACCGACACCAACCTCAGCAGCAGCTTCGCGGCGGACTATTCTACCGTCGTGGCGCGCTCGATCTCAGCGGCGGCCACCGTCAACAGCGCCTTCACCCAGCCTATCGTCAGCGGCGTGCAGGCCGCCTCCGCCTACACCAATCCGCTGACCCAGCGGGTCGAGACCAACGCCCTGGCGCTGCAACTGCAGACGGTGGCGCGGATGATCGCCGCCAGTTCGATCCTGGGCGTGAAGCGGCAGGTGTTCTTCGTCAGCCTCGGCGGCTGGGACTCGCATGACTTCCAGAACACCGCACAGCCGAACCTGCTGGCCAAGGTGGCCCATGCGATGTCCTATTTCGATGGCGCCCTGTCCAGCATCGGCGGCATTGACCGGCGCGCCCAGGTGACCACCTTCACCGCCTCGGACTTCGGCCGCAGCTTCACCACCAACGGCGACGGCACGGATCACGCGTGGGGCGCGCACCACTTCATCATGGGCGGCGCGGTGAACGGCGGCGACATCTACGGCCAGTACCCGACCCTGGGGGTCGACGTGAATGGCTTCAACAACCCGGACAGCATCAACGGGTCGCTGATCCCCACGACCTCGGTGGACCAGTATGGGGCGACGTTGGGCCGCTGGTTCGGGATCGGGGACGCCGACATCGACGTGATCTTCCCGCGGGCGCGGAACTTCGCGACGAAGTACCTGACGTTCGTCTAGAGCGCGTCAGGGGTTCGAGCGGAATCCGGGGCGCAGGGCCAGCCACTGTTCCTTGACCGGCTCGAGGCGCAGTTCGGTTTCGCCTTCTAGCGCATGCCGGGCCTCGAACGACATGCCGGCCACGTCGCCGCGGCGCCACTTCAGCACCGCGTCATAGGCGACGCCGGCCTCGAAATGCAGCAGGACGAACCGCGGCGGGGCCACATGCAGGTGCGAGAGTTCGATCTTGGCGCCGTTGGTGGACAGGTCGCGGATCGTGCAATCGGCCCACAGCGAAAGCTTCGCGCCATAGAGCAGACGTGCGGGGGCGTTGACGGCCACCCGCGGCTCGGAACGGCGTTCGATAAAGGAAGGCGCAGGCCTCAACATGCGAGCGTTCTAGCTCATCTGTGTTGAGAACTGGTTCCCATCCGACGAATAATTCGCGTCACGCGCGAATGTTAAGCCTGAACGTGCGTCGCAAAAGTTGCTTTTGAGGCCGGGCGGAACAACACCTCGCTAACGCGGCGCGCGCCGGCGGTGCGGTCCAGTTGCACGACCACGTCGATGACCCGGCTGACGTAGGTCTGCACCTTGTCCCATCCCAGGTCGACGCCGGAGGTCAGCGCAAGCAGGGCGATCTGGTCCAGGGCTCCGGCCGGACTGTCGGCGTGGACGGTGGTCAGCGAGCCGGGGTGGCCGCTGTTCACGGCGCGCAGGAAGGCGAACGCCTCGCGGCCGCGCAGTTCGCCCAGCAGGATCCGGTCCGGCCGCAGGCGCAGCGCCGCCGCCAGCAGGGTGTCGGCGTCGACCCGGGCCTCGCCCAACTCACCGCGCACGGCGACGAGGCCGACGCTGTTGGGATGGTCCAGCCGCACTTCCGGGGCGTCTTCGATCACCACCAGCCGCTCGCCGCGGTCGATCTCCTTGACGAGGGCGTTGAGCAGGGTGGTCTTGCCGCTGCCCGTCCCGCCGGAGATCACGATGGTCTTGCGGCGCTTCACCGCGGCCTTGAGGAAGGCCGCCAGGTCGCCGGTGTCCAGCAGCGCCTCCAGTTCGGCGTCGGCCAGGGCCTCGCGGGCGGGATCGGTGCGGTGGGCGGCGTCGAACAGCCCGTCCTTGGCAAGGTCGCTGACCGACAGGTCCGAGATCAGGTGCTTGCGCACCGCCAGCGCCAGGCCGCCGCGGGTGGCGGGCGGCGAGACGACTTGTACGCGGGCGCCGTCGGGCAGGGTGGCCGAGAGCAGCGGCTGCTCGCGGTTGACCCCTTGGTGGCTGGCGGCGGCGATCTGCCGGGCCAGGCGCTGCAGCGCCACCTCGGTCAGCTCGTCGGCCGGCTCGCGGCACATGGCCCCGCCGGTGGTCTCGACCCAGACCTCGCCCGGCCGGTTGATCAGCACGTCGGTGACGTCTTCCCGCGACAGCCAGGGCGAGAGCGGCGCGAGATAGGCGCTGAGGTAGACGTTGGCGCTCATTGGGCGGCGCTCATTGGGCGACGGCGGAGAAGTCCAGGTCGCGGGCCACGAACACCTGCACGGGCGCGCCCTGGGCCACCTTGATGGTGTCGGGGATGTCGATCTGCTTCTGCAGCGCGATGGAGGCCACCTGGTTGGCCTGCGCCGGCGAGCCGATCACCAGGGTGTTGTTGTTGCCGCTGGTGGCGCTGTTGGCCAGGGCCTGGGTTCCGGCGCTGACCACCGAGAGCAGGATCGAGGCGCCGAAGCGGCGGAAGAAGTGGGTGTCGACCTCGCCGTCCAGGCCGCCGCGGCCCAGGCGGTCGGTGGCGGGCGAGCCCACGTCGATGGTGATTCCGGTCGGGCTGATGATCCGGCTCCAGACCACGAAGGCGCGGGTCTGGCCGACGGCGGCGGCGGACTTGTACTGGCCCACCAGCTTGGAGCCGCGCGGGATCAGCACCCGGCTGCCGTCGAAGCTGCGGACGTCGCGACTGACCACGGCGCGCACCGAGCCCGGCAGGTCGGAGTTGATCGCCGTCTCCAGGACCGCGGCGATCACCGCGCCCTGCGGGACCGTGCGGCCCAGGTCGTGCATCTGGCTGGCGCGGGCGCTGTCCGAGGTCGCGGTACCAGCCACGCGGGCGGCGAAGCGTTCGTCCGCGGCGGCGCGGGTGTCGTTGGCAGCGGGCGCCGTCAGCGCGGCGACGCCCGGCGCCTGGGCCGCGTTCGGCGCGACCTGGGCCAGTTGCGCCGCCTGGGCGCCATCGGGCGGCGTCGAATAGTCCACGACCATGGCCGGGGCGCGCCAATGGGCCTCGGACGGGTCGGCGGGCGGCGTCACCGGCGACTGGACCATCGGCGTCGGCATAGGGGCCGGGGGCGGAGCGGCCGTCGCCGGAGTCATAAGCGGGGTCAGCGGCCGTGGCGGTGGGGGCGCCGGCGCGGGCTGCTCGGTCTGGGCGTGGGCCTGGCGCGCGCCCGAGAGGCCGTTGAACACCACGAACCCCAGGATCCCGGCGCCAAGCAACCCGACCCAGACGGTCATCGGCGAATCCGGCGCACGCACGCGCGGCTTGGCCGCCTCGCCATGGGCGAACACGGGGCTCAGGCCCGGCTTGGGGGAGGTCTCGTCGGTCATCGCCGCCACCACGGGTCCTTCTTGCGCTGGCGCAGCGCGCTGGCCTCCTCGACGCGGAAGCCGTCGTTGTAGATCTTGGTCACTTCGCTGCCCCGGCGCAGCACGAAGCCGCGCGCGATGCGGTCGACCACCACGTAGCCGTAGTACTCGCGGGTGTTGACCACGGCCTCGCCGCCGTCGGGATCCACGGCGAAGATCGCCGGCATGTCCTCCTCGGCACGGAAGGCGAAGTAGGTGTCCTGGCCATCGTCGAACACCTTGACCGGGAGGGCGTGGGTCGAGCCGTCGTAGGAATAGGCTGCGTTGCGCTCCACCGGCGGCGGCGGGGGCGGCGGCGGCGCGATCATGGCCACCACCGGCTCGGCATAGAGGAAGCGCACGCTGAACGGCGTGCCCCGGGTGGCCTGCCTCTGCACGCTGAGCTGGAAGTTGTAGCGGCGCAGGTTGGTGATCACCGTCATATTGGTGGGTGGCCGCGCCGACATCGGCTTCAGGAACAGCAGGTTTGCGCGCCGGTTCGGCGTCACCTGCCAGCCGAGGGAGTCGCCGATCGCGACGTTCTCGATGTGCTCGGCCGGGTCGAACTCGACGGAGAGCTGCAGGCCCAGCGCGCTCCTCAGCTCCACGACGGCCGCGGGGTCGTAGTCCACCACGTGGATACGCGCGTCGCCGGGACCGGGGCGCGGGACGACGGCCAGGGCCGGGGCGGCCACGAGGGCCAGGGCGAAGGCGAGGGCGGGCGCCCGGATCATCGGGCGGCTCCAACGGTGCGGCGGCTGGCGAAGGCGGGACGGCGGTAGGCGTCGCCCAGGCGGCGTGTCTCGTCGACGGCCACGGAGACCTGGCGGGTCGAGTGGCCGGACGAGGCGGCCGCGGCGGCGGCGCGGATCCGCTCGGCGCCTTGGGCCTGGTCGCGCTGCAGGTCCAGCGCCAGGCGCTCGGCGCGCGAGGGCAGGGGCGACTGCGGGGTCGGCGCCGGCTCGGGTCGCAGGGCGCGCTCCTCGGTGCGGCTGGTCCGCTCGCTCAGGCCGAAGCCCGGCAGGCGGAAGCCCATCGCCATCACGCTGGCCCCGATCACCAGGGCGGCCTGGCCGAAGGCGAAGACGAACACCAGCGCTGCGGCGCTCATGGCAGTCTGCGGATCGAGTTGCAGCGACTTGCGCTGGGACTCCAGGGTGATCAGCCACGGCTCCAGCACCGACAGCATCAGCACCACCAGCAGCCAGCCGACCAGCGGGGTCAGCGCCGCCGCGGCCAGCGCGCGCACCCAGCCGACGAACAGCCCCCGCGTGGCCGGGATCAGCGCCAGCGCGATGAACAGCGGCCCCACCGCGGTCAGGATGCCGATGGCCAAGGTCGCGGCGGCGATCACACCAGGGCCGGCCAGGAAGATCGCGCCGGTGGCCGTGGAGACCGCCTCGGCGGCGGCGGCCTGCGGGCTGGAATAGGCCTTCACATTGGCTCCGCCCGCGGCGCCGGCCTGCTTGCCGAAGGCCACGGCGGTGTCGCTGAGCTCGTCGTAGACGGCCTGCAGGCCGTCGATCGGGTTGGCGGCCAGGGACGAACGGCCATCCGCGGTCAACGGCGCGGACACCAGGGCCGCGATTTCCACCGGCGCCCGATCGGCGACGTCGAACACCACCGCCTGGAAGGTCGACCAGCTGGTCACCAAGGCCAGGATCACCCCGATCTTCAGGCCGATCATCGGCGCGTCGGAGATGCGCGCATTGCCCTGGGCGAACAGCATCCGATAGCCGACCAGGGCGACATAGATGGTGAGCAGCGCGGTCAGCGCCGTCTGGAACACGCTCGAGCCCTGGGTCAGGGCCAGGTAGCCGCCCTGGGCATAGACCTTTGTCTGGCAGTCGACCGTGGCGAGCACGCCGCGGATCATGCCGTCGTCGACCATGCTGGCGCAGGCCGCACTCATGCCGCGCTCCTGCCTTCCATGAACACCGGCAGCCACGCCGCGGGCTCGTCGCCCACCTGCTGGCGCAGGGCGTCGAGGCGGCGCACGGTCCGCTCGGTGCCCGCGAGCACGGCCAGTTCGCCGCCCAGGCCGGTGAGGTCCAGGCGGGCGACGACGCTGTGGTCGCCACGCTTGATCAGGAAGCAGCGCGAGGTGTCGGGCAGCGTGCGGACCAGCTCGAACTCGTGCTCGGTCAGGCCGAAACCATCAATATAATCCGAGGCTTTCGCGCGATTGTTCGGGAAGAACACCTGCGTCGCCGCCTGTTCGATGATCGCCGAGGCGATGCGGCTGTCGAGCGCGTCCGACGCGCTCTGGGTGCAGAACCCGACGACGCCGTTGCGCTTCCGGATGGTCTTTTCCCAATCCTTGATGCGGCGCACGAACACAGGGTCGTCCAGCACCTTCCAGCCCTCGTCGACCACGATCAGCGCCGGGTTGCCGTCCAGGCGCTGCTCCAGCCGGTGGAACAGGTACATCATCGCCGGGATGCGGATGGTGGGGCTGTCCAGCAGCTTGGTCATGTCGAAGCCCAGGATGCGGGTCTCGATGTCCAGCAGGTCGGCCTCGTTGTCGAACAGCCAGGCGTGGTCGCCGCCCTCGCACCAAGCCGACAGCCGGGCCGCCAGGTCGCCGGCCTGTGGCCGCCGCGCGCCGCGGAACAGCTCTCGCAGGAAGCGCAGGCGGCGGTGGTTGGCCGGCTGGGCGAAGTTGGCGTCCAGGGCGTCGGCGATCATCGCCTTGTCCTCGGCGTCGAGGGTCTCGCCTTCAGACGTCAGCAACTGGGCGACCCATTCCGACAGGAAGGCGCGGTTGGCCGGCGTGTCGGGCAAGGCCAGTGGGTTGAAGCCGGTGGGCTCGCCCGGGCTGATCACGTCGTAGCGGCCGCCGATGGCGCGGATGAACGGTTCGGCGCCGCGGTCCTTGTCGAAATAGGCGATGCGCGGCTTCAGCCGCTCGGCCTGGGCCAGCAGGAAGGTGAGCAGAACCGTCTTGCCGGAGCCGGACGGCCCGATGACGGTGAAGTTGCCCAGGTCGCCATGGTGGAAATTGAAGTGGTAGGGGCCGAACGAGGTGGTCTCCAGCACCGCGATCGCCGGGCCCCAGTGGTTGCCCTCGGCCTGGCCGGTGGGGTGGTTGTGGAAGCTGGCGAGGCCCGCGAAATTGCCCGCGGAGATCATAGCTTTCCGCGCGATATATTTGAAATTGGCCGGGAATTGCGCCCAGAAGGCGGGCTCCAGGTTGACGTCTTCGCGCACCGCGATGGCGCCCGCCTCGGACAGCGAACCCTGGATGTCGGCGACGCCTTGGTCCAGCTCCTCGAGGCTGTCGGCCTTGGCCAGGATGGTCAGGTGGTGTTCGCCGTAGGCCGCCCGTCCGGCGCCCACGTCGTCCCGGGCCTGGGCCAGCTCGCCGCGCAGCGAGAAGGCGTCGTCTTCGGCGGCCTTCAGGCGGCGCAGCGCCAGGCCCATGCGGTCCAGCGCCGCCTGGCGGTCGATGAAGGCGAAGCTCTCGGTCAGCACCAGCTCCATCGGCAGGCGCAGGACGCCGTCCAGGATCCCCGGCGCCGTGCGAGAGGGATAGTCCTTCAGCGAGACCATCGCGCCGAACGTCGCCCCGTCGGGGCCGCCGCCGAACTCCATGGCGTCCAGGCCGAAGCTGAGCCGGCGCGTGGCGATGGCCTTCGACAGGTCGCCCGTGGGCGCCAGGACGGGCCGAAGTTCGCCGTTCAGGATCAGGCTGAGGAACTCGGCCGGCTCGGAGCGCTGGGCGCCGCCGCCCGCCGTGTAGAGGCTGAGCGTGCGCGCCCCATAGGGGCTGAGCGCCGCGGCGAAGGCGTCGCGGGTGGCGTGCAGGTCGCGCAGGTCGCGGCCGATATCGGCGTCACGGGCGCGGGGGCCCTTCATCAGCCGCTCAAGGAAACCGGCAGACCCCTGCGTCGGCCGCATGACCAGGGTCAGGAAGATGTCGTTCACATAGAGCCGACGGGCGGTCAGCTGCTCACGCCAGCGGGCGTCGAGCGCGGCGCAGAACGGCTCCTCCGGGCCTTCCGGGAAGGCCGGGTTCACGCGGCGGCGCACCACGTGGTGGTAGATCGCCAGCCGGGAGCTGGCCGCGCCGCGCAGCACGGTCTCGCGGATGGCCTTGCGGTAGTTCAGCTCCTCGTCCGGCGCCGTTTCGAACGGGAAGCCGGCGAGGTGGAGGGTCTGCACCAACAGGCCGTCGCGGGTCTTCAGCGTCACCTCGTCCACGTGGCCCGCATAGGGCAGGCGGTCGCCCACCTGCGCCTCGCGGGGCGCCAGGACCTTGGCCGCGCCGGTGGTGAGGAAGGTCCCGCTCATGGCCGGTACGAATTCCCGCCCCAGAAGCCGAAGTTCTTCACCCGCGGGCAGGTTCTGAGCTTGGTGATCCAGAGGTCGAAGAAGCGCGGCTCGCGCAGGGAGCCCACATAGCCCACCGCGTGCAGCACCACCGCGATGCCGATCGCCCAGAACGAGCGGGTCATCAGGAAGGCCTCGCCCGTGACGATCAGGTTCAGCACCGCGAACGAATAGGTCACGCCGCCGATCATCTGCGGCCGGGTCAGCGCGGCGAAGACGGGATCGGAGGCGAGCCGGCTCACGAGTTCAAAGCCCTCCAGCCAGCGAACGAATGCCGGCGACGATGGTTACGGCGCCGAAGATGATGAAGATGCCCACCAGCGTGATGATGCCCCGCCGCCAGTCGAACCGTCCGGTCAGCATCATGTAGCCGATGATCGCCACCGCGATCACCGCCGCGGTGGTGGCGAGGTTGCCCAGCAGGGTGTTCTGAACCCAGCCGAGGGCGGCCAGCAGGGGCGAGGAGCCGGCCGGATCGGCGGCGCCTTGCGCGTAGGCGGGGCTGGCGGCCAGGGCCAGGAGGGGGACGAGCGCTTTCTTCATGGGCCTCATTCGCCGCGTGGCGCCAGCGCCTGGCCGGCGGCCAGCCGCCCCAGGATCGCGCGCACATAGGTCTGGGTTTCGGTGTAGGGCGGTACGTCGCCGTAGCGGTCCACGGCCGCCGGCCCGGCGTTATAGGCCGCCAGCGCCAGCCGCAGGTCGCCGTAGCGCCGCATCTGCTGGGCCAGATAGGCGACGCCGCCGTCGATATTGGCGCGCAGGTCGTTGGCGTCGACGCCGAGGGTGACAGCGGTGGCGGGCATGAGCTGCATCACCCCACGGGCGCCCTTCGGCGAAATTGCGGCCTGATTGTATCGGGACTCCTGCCAGGCGACGGCTTCGACGACCGGCGCGGGCACGGCGTGGCGGCTCGAGGACTCCTGGATCGCGGCGGCGACTTCGGCCGGCGTGGCGCGTGCAGGCTGGGCGGGGACGGGCGGCTGGATAGGCCGCGCGCCCTCGTTGGTGAACACCTGCGGACGCGAATAGGTGGTGACTGCGCCGTCGTCGCCGATCGACAGCACCTGGGCCGAAGCCGCGGGCGCCAGGCCCAGGACGAGGGCGCTGGCGGCCAAGCCGATCGACAGACAAACCCCGCTGTACGCCATGCTACGCCCCACACCTTAGATGCCCAACTTAGCCCATCCCCCCAGCGCGGGGCCAGATCACTTTGTTACGGGCGTTTCCGGAGCGAAAGGCTGGTCGCCCGGTTGCGGGCCCTCGCTGGCCGGCAGGGCCTCCGGCGGCTGGCCCGCGCGGGCGGCGCGGACCATGGCCAGGACCGCGTCGGCCACCACCTCGGGCCGGTCGATCATGATCAGGTGCGAGGAGAGGACCGTGCGCTGGGAGCCGTGCTCGGAGCTGAGCGCCAGGCGCAGGTGCTGCAGCTCCCAGATGGATTGCGGGTGGTCGTAACCCACCTTGTCCGACGCCGCGGCGGTGTCCGACGCGGTCAGAACATAGATCGGGACCGCCTTCAGGATGTCGCCCAGGCGCATCACCTCCTCGGACGTGCGCCCGAACAGGGTGTCCAGCTCGGACAGCTGGTCGCGCCAGGTGTCGGGGCGCCTGGTGACGGTCCAGTCGTGTTCGCTGGGCGCCCTGCCGATGCAGCCGACCCAGGCCGGATCGCCTTGCGGCGGACCGGGCGACGCCTCCGCCGTCGCCAGGCAGCGGCGCACCCGCCGGCGCATGCCGTCGAGCCCATCGCGTTCGCCCGGCGTGGCGGCGCGCTGTTCCACTGTGGGATCGACCAGCACCAGCCCCTGGATCTCTCCGGGACGGCGGGCGGCGAACAGACGGGCGTAGAGGCCGCCGGCAGAGTGGCCGACCACCACGAACGGACCGTCGATGCCCGCCGCGGTCAGCGCCAGGTCGAGATCTCGGGCGATGGCCGCGCCGTCGCGAGGCAGGGGCCCGGGATCGCTGAAGCCGTAGCCGGCGCGATCGTAGGCGCAGACGCGGGTCTCGCGCGCGACCCTGGGCTGCACCAACCACCAGGCGCCCGAATTGGCCGCCCAGCCGGCGTCCATCAGCACCGTGGGGCTGCCGCGGCCCTCGCACCTGAGGTTGATGGCGCGTCCGTCCGGCAGTTTCGCCAGCCGGCCCGGCCGCTGGTCGGCCTGGGCCGCGGTGGGCAGGAAGCCGCCGTCCTGGCACCCGCTCAGCAGCCCGACGACCGCCATCAGACCCGCACAGACCGCTCGCCGCCAAATCACTGGACTGTCTGCTCCGCCGCCCGCTGCGCCGCCGGCACCCTAACCCGATTGTCCGGGCGAAACCGAGGCCGCGCGGCACGGTCCTTGCTTATGACGGTCAGGCGCGCATCCTGTGCGTGCAGTTTGAGGCAGGTTCTATGGGCGCGCCGATTGCGCCCGTCGGGCATCCTGCTACGTAACGGCTGGTAAGCGGCGCGACGGAGGGGCTTGGTGGAAACGGTCTACGATTGGATCACCGTGGCGATCTTCGGCGGTCTGGTGGTGCTTTTCCTGCACCGCTCGGTTCAGCCGGGTGAGCCGCAGGACACGATCTACCACTACCTGCCGCCGGCCGTCGGCTGCGCGGTCGCCAACTGGTTCGGCAACCCGCCGCAGAATCAGGGGCTGATCTCGTTCCTGATCGTGCTGGCCGTGGTGGTCTATGTGGTGCTGGTGCTGCGGCCCTTCGGCCTGGGCTTCAAATTCCCGGGTAAGCGTCAGTAGCCGCGGTCCAGGCCGTAGCGATAGGACAGGCGCAGGCCGACGTCGGCGACGCCCGGGTTATAGTGTCCCGCCAGCCGCGCGTGGCTCAGGTGGATCCAGCTCAACTCCAACGACAGGCGCTCGGTCGCCTTCCAGCCCAGCGACAGCTCCGGCTCGAACAGCACGCGTGAACCCAGGTCCAGCTTGGTCCGGAAGTCGTTCAGCCGCTTCAGGCGCTCGGCCGGGGTGATTCCCGGCTCGTCCGGCGACGGGAAGGCCACGCGGTTGTCGTGGATCGCGAGGCCGACGCCCGGCTGGATGTAGACCCGCTTCGCCAGGTTGAAGCGCCAGGCCAAGCCGCTGGCCAAGTAGTCGACGCCGCCCGCCGTGTTCACCCCCGCCAGCAGGTGCACGCGCGGCCTGCCGAGGAAGGCCAACTCGTCCAGCGAGGTGGTGCGCACGCCGGCGACGATCTGCGCGCCATGCTCGAACTTGCCGTAGGAAATGCCGTCGTCGACGTCGTGGGCGTAGATGCCGGCGAACGCCTCGCCGGCGGCGGCCGGGCCCGCCGTCAAGGCCATGGGCGCCAGGGCCGCGGCCATCGCCATCAGAGCTGCGCGCGCCATTCCGGCCCTCCCGAAGGAAGTCCTAGCGTACGGCGTCGGCGTCGCCCAGCAGGCAGGGCGCGGTGCGCAGGATGATGGCGATGTCGAGCCAGATGGACTGGCGCTCGACGTATTCCAGATCCAGGGCCACCCGGCGGCGGACCGCCTCGGCGGTGTCCACCGGTCCGCGGCTGCCGTTCACCGCCGCCCAGCCGGTGAGTCCCGGTTTGATACGGTGACGATGGGCGTAGGTCTCGACCAGCTTGGAGGCCTCGGCGCCGCCGCTCAGCATGCCGATAGCGTGCGGCCGGGGGCCCACGATCGACATCTCGCCACTGATGATGTTGAAGATCTGCGGCAGCTCGTCGAGGCTGGTCTTGCGGATGAAGCGCCCGACGCGGGTGATCCGGTCGTCGCCGACGGTGACCTGGCGGGCGGCCGTGAAGTCCGAAGCCTCCACCCGCATCGAGCGGAACTTCCAGACCAGGAATTCCTCGTTCATGTAGCCGTGCCGCCGCTGACGGAAGAACACCGGCCCGGGGCTGTCCAGGCGGATCGCCAGGGCCACCGTGGCCATCAGCGGGGCCAGGGCGATGAGGCCGAGGATGCTGAGGGTCAGGTCCAGGGTGCGCTTCAGCCGCCGGTAGGTGGCGCGCTCGGAGGGGCCGGCCATATGCATCAGGTCGAAGTCGGCGATGCGACCGACGGCCTGGGTCTCGGTCTCGTCGTCGGTGCCGTCCAGCAGCAGCGAGACGGGGTTGGGGATTGGCGCCAGGCGCTCGACCAGCTGGGCGATGCGGGCGCTCGCCTTTGGCGGCACCGTCACCACGATCCGGTCGACATAGGGCAGGATGCGGTGGCCGATCAGGTCCGAGGTCTTCCCCAGCACGGGCACGCCGGCGACCTCGGGGCCGACCCGGTCGCGGCGATCGTCGAAGATACCCAGGATGTTGACCTCGCGGGTCTTCAGGGCCCGGCGGATCAGCCGCTGGGCGGCCTGTGTGCCGCCGACGATGATGACGTTGGGTGTGAGCAGGCCCTTCTTGCGCAGGTTCCCGATGATCGCGCCCCAGACGATGTGGGTGGTGATCAGGGCGACGGAGGCCGCCCCGACCCACGCCGCGCAACCGAGGGCCGGGAAGGTGGGATCCAGCAACCCGCAGATCGTGCCTGCGGCGCCGCCGGCCGCGGCGGCGGCGATCAGCAGTCGCCCGAACCGGCGCCGCGTGCGCTCCTTGGCCTTCATGACGTAGGCGCCGGTCCCGACCAGCAGGATGATGGCGATGATCGGCGCGCCCAGCCACATGGCCTCTGGCAGTGTCATCAGCCGGCTGGCGACGAGGGAGGCGAGGGCCAGACCGACGGCGTCGCCGGCCTGGAACAGGCGCGCGAGCCCGGCGCCGGAGATCCGCGTGCGCACGGGCTGGAGCTGTTGCGGACGCAGCGGACCGCGACGATGCGGCGGAGATCCGATCTCGCTTGCTGCGACGGCGCGATGGGCGCCGGTGTCGTCCGCCATTCTGGCCACCCTACCGTTTCGGCGGGCAACCTAGGACCTACGGCTGAGCGATCCGTTAAGGGCGTGGCCCTCCTGGGCCGGTTCCGGCCTCAGTAGGCGCGGGTGTCGGTGAAGACCAGAGGCAGGGTGCGCCAGAGGATCTTCATGTCCAGCGCGAACGACCACGTCTCGATGTACTCGTTGTCGGACCTGACGCGGTCGGCGATGGCCTGGACTTCCTTCACCTCGCCGCGGAACCCGCAGACGGCGGCGTAGCCGGTCAGGCCGGGGCGGGCGCGGAAGCGCAGGGTATAGTCGGGAACCTGCTGGCCCCAGCTCTCGTCGTGGGCGACGGCGTGCGGCCGGGGGCCGATCAGCGACATCTCGCCCCGCAGGACATTCAGGATCTGCGGCAGCTCATCCAGGCTGAACTTGCGCAGCACGGCGCCCAGACCGGTGACCCTGGCGTCGTCGCGGGTGGCCTGGCGGACGTTCGAGCCGTCCTCGGCCACGGTCATCGTGCGAAACTTGAAGACGGTGAAGATCTGGCCGTTCAGGCCGGTGCGGCGCTGGCGGAACAGGGCGGGGCCGGGCGTTTCGATCCGCACCAGGACCGCGATCGTGAGCAGCAGCGGCAGGAAGAAGATCAGCGCGCCCAGCGACATGATGAAGTCGAACGCCCGCTTGCGGCGGCTGGTGGCCACGGCGCAGGGCTGGGGACGGGCGGCGGGCGCGGTCACGAGGGTCGGCCGCACGGGCGGCGTCCAGTTCGCCTCGGAAGGAGCGCGGGCCTCGGCAAGGTTATTCATAGCACCGCCGCCGGTTGGGGCGGGCGGCTGCGGGCAGGCCGCTGATGAAGGCGTCCATGGCCTCGGCGCTCCAGAGGCGCACGAGGAGTTGCCGGCCGCTGGTGTGGATTTCGGTTCGGAGGCAGGCGTCGCCGTCGATGTCGGACGCGTGTGCGCCGACAAAGCCGTAAAAGGCCGTTCTGATGCCTTCGGCGCCGTCATCCGCTGCGAACCGCGTCTCAATTCCGGACATGATCCCCGATCGTCCCGTCGAACACACCCACCTCGAAGCAAGAGGCGCGCCAGGGCTCCGTCCCCCAGCCGGCGTGACGGTGTATATTCGGGCCCGAACGCCGTTCGGTTGCAATGAGGTTGATAATTCCTCAACAGCCAGACCTGGGCCGCCGCACGGCTCGGCGTCTCAGTAGGCCTGGGGGTCCCGGAAGATGATCAGCGCGGTTTTGGCCAGGATTGCGATGTCGAGGCCCAGCGACCAGCTCTCTATGTAGAGATTGTCGGCGGCGACGCGGTCGCGCATGCCGCGCAGGTCCTGGATCTCGCCCCGCAGGCCATTGACCTGGGCCAGGCCGGTCAGGCCCGGCTTCGCCCGGAAACGGTCGGCGTAGGTCGGGATGACCTCGCCATAGTAGGTGTCGTGCGCCAGCGCGTGCGGCCGCGGCCCCACCAGCGACATGTCCCCCATCAGCACATTGAAGAACTGCGGCAGCTCATCCAGGCTGAGCTTGCGCAGCAGGCCGCCGATGGCGGTGACGCGGGAATCGTCGCGGGTGGCCTGGCGCACCGCGTGCCCGTCCTCGGCCACGGTCATCGTGCGGAACTTGTAGATCGTGAACACCCGGCCGCCGTGGCCGGTCCGGCGCTGCTTGAAGATCATCGGCCCGCCGGACTCCAGGCGAACCAGCATCCCGATCGTGATCAGCAGCGGCAGGAAGAGCAGCAGGGCCACGAAGGCGCCCAGGATGTCGAGCGCCCGCTTGGCCCAGCTATCGGCGACCCGGGCCCACTCGGCGCTCGGCGCGCCCGCAACCGACGCCTCCGGCCCTTCGGCCGGCGGGATCGGTTCGACCGCGGTCGCTGCAACGTCCGTCAACGCAAACCCAGCCCTACTAGAAGCTACTGACCGCCGGACGCCCCTCGCGCCAGATATTGGCAGTTCGTTAGCTATTTCTCCCAACGATCTCTTCATGCTCCTGGGCAATTAATGTGACACAGCCCAGAAAACGGGCGGTGTCGGAGTAGAAACATGCCGTCCGACGTGTCCGTCGAGATCGTCTCCCATTCCGTCGAGGCCCAGGCCGCCCGGCGGCTGCCGATCGGCGTGGGCCTCACCATTGGCGCGGTCACCTCGGTGGCGCTGTGGACGTGCATCGCGATTGGCCTGCGCGCTCTCTTTGCCTGACGGCCATTCGTCCCGCCGGCCACTCTGACCGGAACCACCCCGTCCGCGCCCGACGGTGGAACCACGAAAAAAGCCTACTGAACCCCAGTACTTGCGACGGTTTTACCGTCCGACCCCCCTGTGGGTCAATCGACGCCTGACGTCGCCGGTTCGCCCGGCGGCGGCGAAGGCGTTTTGCGACCGGGGCCTCGCCCGACGAATGTGCTAAGCGCGCGGCCATGGTGCACAACCCCTTCGCCCAAGCCCCCGCGCGGATCGCCGTCATCGGACTGGGCTATGTCGGCCTGCCTCTGGCCGTGGCCTTCGCCGCCGAGCATGAGGTGGTCGGCTTCGACCTCAGCGTCGAGCGAATCGCGGAGCTTTCGAGGGGGCAGGACCGCACGCTCGAGGTTTCGTCCGAGCAGCTTCAATCGGCCGCGAGCCTCAGCCTCTCCGCCGATCCGGCGACCATCGCCGACTGCAATGTCTTCATCGTTACCGTCCCGACGCCCATCGACGCTGACAAGCGCCCCGACCTTTCAGCGCTGATGGCCGCCAGCCATACCGTGGGCCAGGCGATCTCCACCGGCGGCGTCGTAATCTATGAGTCCACGGTCTATCCGGGTTGCACCGAGGATGACTGCGTGCCGGTGGTGGCCCGGGTCTCGGGCCTGACGTTCAATCGCGACTTCCACGCCGGCTACAGTCCGGAGCGCGCCAACCCAGGCGATCCGACCCACCGGCTGGCCGACATCGTCAAGGTCACGGCCGGATCGACGCCGCAGGCTGCCGCCTTCGTGGACGCCCTCTACGCCTCGGTCGTGACGGCCGGCACCCATCGGGCCAACTCGATCCGGGTGGCCGAGGCCGCCAAGGTGATCGAGAATACGCAGCGTGACCTGAACATCGCCCTCGTCAACGAATTCGCCCTGATCTTCCAGCGGCTCGGACTCGACACTCAGGAGGTCTTGGCCGCCGCCGC
The DNA here is from genome assembly GCA_966096115.1 of uncultured Phenylobacterium sp. Lineage (GTDB taxonomy): Bacteria > Pseudomonadota > Alphaproteobacteria > Caulobacterales > Caulobacteraceae > Phenylobacterium. Next base: position 16,653 of record CBHTUE010000019.1, on the reverse strand, counting down.
CACGAAGTGGAACTTCCTCAATTTCCGGCCTGGTCTCGTAGGCGGCCACTGTATCGGGGTCGATCCCTACTACCTGACCCACAAGGCCGAGCAACTCGGCTACCGCCCTGAGGTGATCCTGGCGGGTCGCCGCATCAATGACGGCATGGGCGGGCACGTGGCCCGTGAACTCCTCAACGAGATGACCCGCCGCGGAACCCAGGTGAAAGGGGCGCGGGTCTTGGTGATGGGGTTGGCCTTCAAGGAGAACACACCCGATCTCCGCAACACGCGCGTCACCGACATCATCCAGGCATTGGCCGACCGCGGTGTGGCGGTCGATGTCTGGGACCCCTGGATCGCGGGCGAGGCGGCGCAGGCGGAGTATGGCTTCGACCTGATCACCGAAGCGGCCGTCGGCGTCTACGACGGAGTCGTCCTTGCCGTGGCGCATCGGCAGTTCGCCGATCTGGGCGCGGAGGCCATCCGCGCGTTCGGAAAGCCGGGCGCGGTCCTGTTCGACGTGAAGGCGCTGCTGCCGGCCGATGCGGCGGACCTGCGGCTCTAAGCTGCGAGCGCTTTCTGAGGCTCCTGCGTGACACGGGTGAACAGGTTGCGCAGTTCGACGCGGTAGTCGTCGAGCAGGCCGTTCACCTTGGTCATGCTGCGCCGACCTGCGGCAGCCAGTTCGTGCCGCCGATCATAGCAATCGAGGATGTAGTCGACCGCGGCGTCCGCCGACCGGCCGGTGACCTCCACCCGCCACGGATACTCGACGAGGTCGAACACGCCGGCGAATTTCCGGCTGTAGGCGATGGGAACCACGGGCGTGCCGCTCGACAGCGCTCCTATGCATGCGTGCATGCGCCCCGAAACCACGAAGTCGACCCCTGACAGGTACGACTTGGCGTGGCGGGGGTCGCGGAAGTCCGGGATTCGTTTCACGCCGGGGTATTCTGCGGCCAGCCGATCGGCGACCCAGCCGTCGTCGTCGTCCACACTGTCGCCCACGGCGTGCGTGAAGAGCTCGACCTGCACGCCTAGCTCCAGGAACCTCTCGATCAGCGAGCGATTGACCGCGGCGTAGTCCGCCTCGAGCGCAAAGCGGTTATCCCGCTGGGCCTCGCGATACAGCAGCCCGGAGACGTTGATCGCGACGCGCGGCACTGGCCCGGCGCGCTCGTGGCTCCGATCCTCGTAGGGCATCGTAAAGGCCACGTCGGTGGCCAGAACCGTCCGCGCGGCGGGGGCCATCCTTGCCGTCGCCTCCATAGACGGGCGGTCGCGGGCGACTACGACCTCGGAACGCCGCATCGCCCAGCCGGCCATCACCGAGAGCGGCCCGTCGCCGAAAGGACCGATCGTCTGGGGCGAGAGGAGCAGAGGCCGCTTCGACAGGATCGCGATGGCCTTGGTGCCCCACATCAGGGCGTAGCGCCGCAGCGTGTAGATGTCGGTGAAGCTGTCGCCGCTGCCGATGTCGAGAATGCAGTCCTGCGCCTGGATCGCCGCCCAGGCGCCGCGGGGATCGAGCGTCGAGCGCATATCTACGTCAAACCGCTCGGCCTCATCCGCCGAAACGTAGGGCTCCCCCGTGTCGCGCATCCCTATGATCGTGAAGCGCGGGCGCAACCCGAGATCGTTGGCTGCCTCGCGGGCGATCGCCATGTTCGCGATGGTCAGCGCGCCGACCCCAAGGTTGCCTGAGTTGGCGGAGTGCCACATCAGGCCGACGGCTATTTCTGAACGCGACATCGGAACTCTCGGACAGCTCGGCGCGCAAGCTTCGCCGATCGGCTCGAGAATTATCCCATTAATCCTATCGAGTCAATAGGGTTTAAGCCGCGCGCCATCAGCCATCCATCACCGGCAGGGGCAGGCCCATCTTCACCAAACGGTTGCGCACGCGATAGAGCAGGGTGCGCCGCTGGGCGGAGGAGTTGGTGCGGACGAATGGCGCGTCGGGCTGCTTCACGCCGAGGAACGGGCAGAGCTTTTCCCAGCCGTCGCCATCTTCCAGTCGCATGACCAGCAGATCGTTCGGTCGATCGGCGAAGTAGGCCATCACCGCCGCATTGTGCGCGGAATAGACTTCCCGATACCGGGCTTCGTGCCCGACCGGCGCCGGCGCATCGTCGCCATAGGTGAGTTGCTGCAGGTGGTAGGGGTTGTCGCCGAAATGGCCGGAGATCGATTTCCACCAACGGTCGACGTCGCGCACGGTCAGCACGAACTTCGAGCCAGGAAACGCCTGATCCAGTTCGCGGAACATCAACGGCCACGGCATGTCCTCGACGGCGTCATACCCCTTGGCGATCGCTAGCCCCATTTCGACATAGGTCTGGCGAAGCTGTTCGAGTTTGACGTCGCGGCCAAAGACGCCCGTGACGCTGTAGTCGAGCGTGCGAAGGGCCTCCCGCATCGATGACGTGCCGGTCTTCTGGAACCCGATACAGAATACTTTGGGTCGGTTCATGCGGAAGATCCGGTCCGGCGCAGCACGATCGCAACATCGGGTGAATACCCAAATTCCCAGTTAAAGCCCAACGTACGCCGCGCCGTACGCCGAGATCGTCGCGCAGGGGCGCGCCGCGGTCGTCTTCGATGTGAAGGGGATTCTGCCCCGGGGCGCGGCCGACCTCAGCCTCTAGCAGGGACTGGCGGCTTCGCGACCTCCCAAACCTCTAGCCAGAGGTTCCCGCCGCCGCCGCGGCGGTCTGGCTTGAGAGGATGAGATCATGGGCGTCAGTCGCCGCCGTTTCCTGCACCGGCTTGGTTCGGTCGGGGGGTACGCAGCCACCTATTCCGCCATGGTCGGCCTGGGGCTGATGGCGACGCCCGGCAAGGCGGCGCCCCTGCAGCTGCCGGCGAACCTGGGCGCCGGGCGCAGCGTCGTGGTGCTCGGGGGCGGGATCTCGGGCCTGGTCAGCGCCTATGAGCTGGAGCGCGCCGGGTTCTCGGTCACCCTGCTGGAGGCGCGCGATCGCCTGGGCGGCCGCAACTGGACCCTGCGCAACGGCAGCAAGATCGAGATGGTGGGCGAGACAACCCAGACGGTGTCGTTCTCGGACAACGTCTACATGAACGCCGGACCGGCCCGCATCCCCAGCCACCACCAGGGCCTGCTGGGCTATTGCGACAAGCTGGGCGTGGCGCTGGAGGTCGAGGTCAACACCAGCCGCAGCGCGTACTTCTGGTCGGCGGCCTCGAACGGCGGCAAGCCGATCCAGATGCGCCAAGGCGCCAACGACACCCGTGGCCACATCTCCGAATTGCTGGCCAAGGCCATCCGCAAGGGCGCGCTGGACCAGGACCTGACGGCCGAGGATCGGGAGAAGCTGTTGCCGTTCCTGAAGGTCTACGGCGACCTGGACGAGCAGATGGCCTTCACGGGCTCGGAACGGTCCGGTTACGTCCAGGCGCCGGGCGCGGGACCGCAGCTCAGTATGAAGCGCGCGCCGGTGCCCCTGCACGACCTTCTGGCCAACGAGCAGCTGCGCCAGACGCTGTTCGAAGAGACCATCACCATGCAGGCCACCATGTTCCAGCCGGTGGGCGGAATGGACCGCATCCCGGCCGCGTTCGAACGCGCCATCCGCAGCCCGATCCACAGGAACGCCGAGGTGCTGCAGATCCGCCAGTCGCCCACCGGGGTGGCCGTGGCCTGGCGCGACCGCACGACCGGCGCCCAGAACACCACCACGGCCGACTTCGCGGTGGTGACCATCCCGCACAACCTGCTCGCCAGGATCGACAGCAACTTCGATCCGGAGGTGAAGGCGGCGATCGCGGCCGTGCCCTACGGCTATTCCAACAAGATCGGCTTCGACTCCCCGCGGTTCTGGGAGCAGCAGCAGATCTACGGCGGCATCTCCTGGGTGGGCGGCGAGACCAACATGGTCTGGTACCCGTCGAACGGGATGCACACCGCGCGCGGGCTGCTGCTGGCCTGCTACGCCTCGGGCGCGGTGGCGAAGTCTTTCGCGGCGCGGCCGATGGCCGAGCAGATCCAGATCGCCCGCACCGCCGTGGCCCACCTGCATCCCGGGCACGGGCCGGAGCTGTCGAACCCGGCGGTGATCAACTGGAGCAAGATCCCCTTCAACCTGGGACCCTGGCCGGACTGGGTCGGGGCGGGCGCGGCCGGCGAGGGGTACATGACCGACGCCGGGTTCCGCATGTTGAACGAGCCGCATGGTCGGGTGCATTTCTCCGGGGCGCACCTGTCGCAGTTGCCGAGCTGGCAGGAAGGGGCGGTCTCCGCGGCCCAACGGACGGTCGGCCAGATCGCGACGCGCGTGGCCCAGGCGCCCAGAGTCGCCGGCCGGGCGAGTCGGCTGCGCGGGGCGGTTGCCGGGTAGCCTGCGAATCGCGCGGCCCTGCCGCATCGCTGGGCGCCTGACGCCGAACCGGATCTTCGAAGCTTAGAAGCCTATGCGGCGGCCCACGAACACCCGACAGTGGCCTTGCCCTTTGGGGCGTTTCCTCCCTGAACTGGCCGCGCCCGCAACGGCGCGGCCGTTTTTCTTTGGGGCGCCGGGGGCAACGAAAAGGCCGCGGGGCGAACCTCGCGGCCTTCGTGTTCCTGGCGGTTGGATCAGAACGTGTAGCTGATCTTGCCGTAGTAGTAGCCGCCGTTGATCCCGAAGTTCGAGAAGGTCGGGTACTGGGTGACGTAGCCGTTCGCGTTCCCGGTCAGGAAGGTGTTCCGGTACAAGGGGTTCAGCTTGTCGGGGAACTCGTTGAACAGGTTGTTCGCCCCGATGGTCAGCTTCACCGTGTCGAAGACCTTGTAGCTGATCTCCAGGTCGGTGATCAGCTGGGCCTTGATCCGGTTGTCGAAGCAGGTGGGTGAGGTGGCCCCCGTCGTCAGCGAGCAGCCCGTGCGGCTGTCGTGACGATGCGAAGGCCCATAGAGGGTCTCCTTCAGGTTCACAGACAGGTCGCCCCAGGTCCACAGCCCGCCGCCGACGATGCGGTACTTCGGCGCCGTGGTCTCCAGGTTGTCGATCGACGTCAGGTCGAACAGCGACACGCCCGAGAGCTGCGGCGGGTTCGCCTGGATCTTGGTCACCTTGGTCTTGGTGTAGTTGCCGGTCAGCGACCACTGGACCGAGCCGTAGTCGGCGAAGTCGCTGGAGGCGGTCAGCACCAGTTCCGCGCCGCGCGTGCGGGTGTTCAGGCCGTTGGTGAAGATGTTGATCCCGGTCTGGGTGACGGTCGGGTCCAGCACGTTGCCGTTGGCCTTGATGGCCGCCAGCACCGCCGGGAGGTTCACGTCGCCGCCCGAGCCGAACAGCGAGCCGGAGCCCACCACACGGTCGCGGATACTGATCTGGTAGAGGTCCAAGGCGGCGGTGATCCCGGCGCCCGGGTGGGCCACGAAGCCGACGCTGAAGTTGCGCGACTTCTCAGGATCCAGCCCGTTGACGCCCACCAGGGCCGCGGCCGCCGAGTTGGGCGGCAGCTGCACGAAGGCCGAGGTCGGCGAGACGTTGGTGGCCGAATAGTACTCTTCGGCCAGGGTCGGGGCGCGGAAGCCGGTGGAGGCCGTGCCGCGGATCGCCAGTTCAGGGCTGAAATCGTAGCGGCTGGTCAGCTTGGCCACGAACGTGTCGCCGAAGTCGGTGAAGTGCTCGTAGCGGGCGGCGACGTCGACCTTCCACGCCTCCTGCGGCGAGACGGCCACGTCGGCGTAGACCGCGTAGTTCTTGCGGCTGTGCTTGCCCGCGTCGGTCAGCGCGAAGCCCGGATAGGACTGCGAGCCTTCCTTATAACGCGAGGCCGGGTCGCCGGGCTTGATCTCATAGGTCTCGCGCCGGAACTCGCCGCCGAAGGCCAGGGTCAGCGGGGTGGCCATGCCCACCTCATAGTCGTGGGTCAGGTCCAGCTGGGTGGTCCACTGGGTGGAGATGAAGTCGCCGGCGTGGAAGTCGGTCGGCGAGAAGCCCGGCGTCGTGAGCGTCGAGGTGTCGATGTAGAGCGAGCGGTTGAACGAGTCCTTGGTGTTCACGTCCACGTGGTCGCGGCCGTAGGTGGAGGCGAGGTCGAACTTCCAGCCCTCGGCGAATTCGCCGGAGATCCCGCCGGTGAGCGCATAGTCCGTCTCGTAGATCACCTCGCGGGGCTTGAAGCCGAGCGGACGGGGGATCGAGCCGTCCTTGCCGATCACCAGGTTGGGGACGCGGTAGTTCTCGTAGGCCGAGGCGTATTTGTCGCCGTAGGTGCCGAAGGCGTAGATCTCGACCGAGCCCAGCTTGTAGCCGGCATTGAACGACCCGACGTTCAGCCGGTACTCGGCGTCGCCGGCGATCCGGTTCAGGTACGGATAGTCCGGATCGCTCACGACCTGCGGATAGCGCGTCAGCCGCGAACTCGAATTGATGTTGAACGGGGTGTTGGTCAGGCGCGGGTCGACGTCGCCCGAGAAGCTGTAGTCATGGTAGCGGCTCTCGAAGCTGAGGTTGACGTAGGCGTCTTCCACCGGCGCGAAGCCCACGTTCATGGTGATGTCGGCGGTCTCGCCGTCGCCGTTGAAGTACTTGCCGGCGCTGGCCGTGACCGAACCGCCGGAGTCCTTGTTCTTCAGGATGATGTTGATGACGCCGGCGATGGCGTCGGTGCCGTATTGGGCCGCGGCGCCTTCCTGCAGCACCTCGATGTGGTCGACGGCGCCCAGGGTGATGAAGTTGAGGTCGGCGGACGCGCCGCCCTGGTAGGGCCCGCCCAGCACCGCCAGGTTCGCCGTGCCGTGCCGCCGCTTGCCGTTGACCAGGATCAGCGCGTGGTTGGGCGACAGGCCGCGCAGCTTGGCCGACAAGGTAAGGTTCGCCGTGTCGCCGCCGAACGCCTGGGCGTTGAAGGATGGCACGTTCTGGGCGATGGCCTGGATCAGGTCGCCCTGGCCGGTGCGCTGCAGGGCGGTGGAATCCAGCACGGTGATCGGCGCCGGGCTGTCGACGGCCCGCAGGCCGGTCGTGCGCGTTCCGGTCACGATGACCGCGTCGAGTTCGGCGGAGTCCATTGCGGCCTCCGCTTCGGCCGCCTGGACCGCGCCCGCCATGGCGACGCCCAGGATCAGGGCGCTCGCGCCCGCAAACAGTCTATTCAAAGTGGTCCCCCTCGGTTTCCGATGATGGGCCCTTCTTCGACGCGTCCTCCCCGACTGGGGTCAGCACCGGGTGCGCCCAGTCGTGAGTCAACGAAAGGCGGGTCGGAGACCTGATCGTGCGTGGCCTCTGGTCAATTCAGCGCCAGGGATCGCCTCGTTTTGCTACACGAATACTGTTTTCGACTCGCTCGAAGATTCCGTGTCTCAAGTGCAAGTGGTTGTCGCCGTTTTGACGCGCGAGTCAATTTGACGAATTCTTGCGCTATGCTGCCGCATATTTCGACAGTCGGCGGCCAATGACGGCGGCGGCGCGAATTGCCGGGGAGGGGCGGGGAATTCGGCGCTACGGACCTAGGCCTTATCGCCGCCCGCGTGCCAAAGTCGCTTCATCGATCCAGCGTTCCTCGAGGGGGATACCCATGCGCCAGTTCCTGCTTCCCGCCATCATCGCGGGCCTTGCCGCCGCGGGCGCCGCCCAGGCCCAGAACACGGTCATCAATCCCACCAACGCCGCCATCGCCCAGGCCGTGAAGGTGCCGGCCGGCTCCGAGACCCTGTACGTCAGCGGCATCACGCCCGATCCGGTGGCCGGCGCGCCGGCGACGGCGCCGTTCGGCGACACCAAGACCCAGGCCGCCAGCGTCCTGAAGAAGATCGGCGATATCCTGGTGGCCCAGGGCTACGGCTGGGAAGACGTGGCGATGATGCGCGTCCTGCTGGTCGGCGACCCGGCCAAGGGCGGCGGCATGGACTTCGCCGGCATGATGGAGAGCTACACCGCCGTCTACGGGCCGCTGAAGAACAAGCCCGCCCGGATCACCTCGCAGGTGGCCTCGCTGGTGCGTCCCGGGATGATGGTCGAGATCGAGGTGCAGGCCGCGAAGGCCGGGCCGCCGATGAAGATGCCGATGAAGAAGTAGGCCTTCGTCGCGGCTTGAGGTCCGGCCCGTTCCGCGCCAGCCTGCGGCGCATGGATCGTCGCAGTTTCATGGCGCTGGGCGCCGCCGGATTCGTCACCGCCGGCGCGGGGTTGGCCCGCGCGGCGCCGCCGGAACTGGTGCGCGTGCCGGGCGCTGCGGCGCCGGTCAGCGCCGAGGAACGCGCGGCCCGCATCGCCAAGGCCCAGGGCCTGATGCGCAAGCAGGGGATGAGCGCCCTGCTGATCGAGCCCGGTTCCAGCCTGATCTACTTCACCGGCATCCGCTGGAGCCGCAGCGAGCGGCTGACCTGCGCCATCATCCCGGCCGAGGGCGCGATCGGGGTGGTGACGCCCTTCTTCGAGGAGCCGTCGGTCCGCGAGACCCTGGCCGTGCCCGCCGAGGTGCGCACCTGGCAGGAGCACGAGGACCCGCTGGCCCTGGTCGCCGGCTGGCTGCGCGACCGCAAGGCCGGCGCCGTGGTCGGCATCGAGGAGACCGACCGCTTCTTCATCCCCGACGGGCTGAAGAGGAGCCTGCCCAGCGGCAAGCTGGTCAACGCCGCCGCCGTGGTGCGCGGCTGCCGGATGATCAAGTCGCCGGCCGAGATCGCCCTGATGCAGCGGGCCAGCGACATCACCATGGCGGCCTACCGCTATACGATCCCGCGGATCGAGGCCGGCATGCGGCCGGGCGACATCGGCGCGATCATGAACCGCGCTACCACCGCGCTGGGCGGCGACCCCGAGTTCGCCCTGATCCTGCTGGGCGAGGCGGCCGCCTATCCGCACGGTTCGGGCAAGCCGCAGTCGGTGAAGCCGGGCGAGGTGGTGCTGATGGACTGCGGCTGCACGGTGCGCGGCTACCAGTCCGACATCTCGCGCACCTTCGTGTTCGGCGAGCCGACGCCCAAGGAGCGCCAGGTCTGGGGCCAGGTGCAGAAGGGCCAGCAGATCGCCTTCGAGGCCGCGAAGGTCGGCGCCGCGGCGGGCAGCGTCGATGATGCCGCGCGCAACTACTACGTTTCCCTGGGCTACGGCCCCGACTACAAGCTGCCCGGCCTGTCGCACCGCACCGGCCACGGCATCGGCCTGGACGGCCACGAGCCGGTCAACCTGGTGAAGGGCGAGATGACCCGGCTGGCCCCCGGCATGTGCTTCTCCGACGAACCGGGCCTCTACCTGCCCGGCGAGTTCGGCGTGCGGCTGGAGGACTGCTTCCACATGACCGAGCAGGGCCCCGTGTGGTTCTCGCAGCCGTCGAAGTCGCTCGAGGAGCCGGTCTAGGCGCCTTTCCTTTCCAGCGAAGCTGGAGAGGGGGACCATCGGCCGAAGAGCCGATGGTGGAGAGGCAAGCCTCAAACTCGGCGGATCGACCAGTCTGTAGCTGACTCTGGTGAGGAGGCTTGCCTCTCCACCGCGCGCTCTTCGCTGCGCTCGGCGCGCGGTCCCCCTCTCCAGCTTCGCTGGAAAGGAAGGTCAGACTCCGTAGTACTCGCGGTACCAGTCCACGAACCGCGCGACGCCTTCCTCGACGCCCACCTTCGGCGCGTAGCCCAGCATCGCGGCGGTCTCGGCGGTGTCGGCGTCGGTGTCGGTGACGTCGCCGGGCTGCATGGGCATCAGGTTCAGCGTCGCCCGCTTCTGCAGCTTCTCCTCCAGCACCTCGATGTAGCGCATCAGAGCGACGCGGCGGCTGGCGCCCAGGTTCAGCACCCGCCAGGGGGCAGCGCTGGTGGCAGGGTCCGGATGGGCCGCGTCCCAGGCGGGGTTTGGCGCCGGCGGCCGGTCGATGGCGGCGGCCAGACCGGCGACGATGTCGTCCACGTATGTGAAGTCGCGGGACATCCTGCCCTCGCCGTACACGTCGATCGGTTGGCCTTTGAGGATGGCGTCGGTGAACTTGAACAGCGCCATGTCCGGCCGGCCCCACGGCCCGTAGACCGTGAAGAACCGGAACCCCGTGGCCGGAATTCCGAACAGGTGGGCGTAGGCGTGCGCCATGGCCTCATTAGCGGCCTTGGTGGCGGAGTAGAGCGTGATCGGGTGGGTGGCCGCGTCGTGCACGTTGAACGGCATGTTGGCGTGGTTGCCGTAGATCGAGCTGGTCGAGGCGAACAGCAGGTGCGCCGGCGATTGGGCGCGGCAGGCCTCGAGGATGTTGAGGAAGCCCACGACGTTGGAGTCCACGTATGTGCGCGGGCTCTCCAGGCTGTAGCGAACGCCGGCCTGGGCGGCGAGGTTCACCACCGCCCGCGGTTTCACCTGCGCGAACAGCGCCGCGACGCCGGCGGCGTCTTCCAGGTCGAGGCGGGCGTGACGATAGCCGGGCAGGGCCTGCAGGATCGCCAGCCGCGCGGCCTTCAGGGTCGGGTCGTAGTAGCTGTTGAGGTTGTCCAGCCCGACCACCGCTTCGCCCGCCTCGAGCAACCGGCGGCTAAGGTGGAAGCCGATGAAGCCGGCCGAACCGGTGACCAGGATCGTCAAGGCGGAACCTCGCGGACGGACAGGGTCCGATCCGTAACGAGCGTCGGGAAGCAAGTCGACCTGGGTCCCGGCTTTCGCGGGGATGCGCGGTCTAGCGGGCCAGGCCCACGACTTCGCGCAGGCGGCGGGGCTGGGCGGCGTCCGCGACGAGCGCGGTGTCCGCCACCGCGGCGCTGCGGGCGGCCATCACGTCGTTGGCGCGCATCTGCGACAGCAGCGGGAAGAGGCCCGAGAGCAGGGCGACCAGCAGGCCCAGACGGCCTTCGCGCCAACCGCCGCGGCCGATATAGCCGCCGAAGAAGGTGGCTACGCCGCTGGCCAGGCCCACGCCCACGTGCGCCGGAAGGCCCGCGTCGACCAGATCCTCGGCGTGCAGGGCGGTCATCCGGGTAAGCCGGTCCATCAGCCCGCCAACATCGCGGCCCAGGACGCGGCGCATCGCGCCCTTCAGCGCCCCGCCGTTGCGGCCGGCCAGCACCGACGGCGCGTTCAGCCGGCGCGGGGCCCAGCTCTTGAGACCGCGCTTGTAAAGCCGCGGTTCGGCCCGCGCGCTGAGCGCCCCGGCCCAGCCGTCGCGCACCAGGGTCTCGCCCACGTAGTTGTCGATCGGCAGGTCGTACCAGTCGCCCAGCGGCCGCAGCTGCAGCACGGCGCGGATCTCCCACGCCAGGTGGGCGTCGATGAGGTCTTCCGGCTCGACTTCCAGGATCCAGTCGCCGGTGCAGGCCTCGGCGCCCACGGTCTTGCGCTGGCTTTCCAGGGGGAAGATGCCGTCGATGACGACGGCGCCGTGGCGGCGCGCGATTTCCTGCGAACGGTCCGTGCAGCGGTCGGCCACGACGATGACCTCGTCGCAGAACGACAGCTTGCGCAGGCAGGCCGCCAGGAGCGCATCCTGGTTCTGCACGCACACAAAGGCCGATAGCCTCACCACGCTCGCCCGCTCCCATCCCGACTCAGGGTCCGTCACGGGTTAAGACGCCGCCGTCGCGAACTGCCCCCCAGCGAAAGCTTCACCATTTGTTTAGAAAGCGGCCCCGAGTCGCAGGCCCAGGGTGCGAGGACGCTGCGGCGTGGCCTGGCGCACCCGGCCGAAGCTGAACGGGTTGCCGTAGGCGAAGGTGTCGCTGTCGCTGTTGGAAGGGTTGGAGACGAAGGCGCTGAGTCGCCATGTGTCGTTGGAGAGTTCGACCGAGAGCCGGGTGCGGAAGTAGTTGTCCATCTGCGAGGATTGGCTGACGTCGAAGCTGACGCCGGCGCCGCCGACGTAACTCGCCTCCCCGATCAGGCGCAGGATCAGGTCGCGGCCGACGGGCCGGGTGTAGACGGCCAGCACGCCGCCCGACCGCTTGGGTACGCCGGGCAGGTCGCGCGCGACGGCCGAACCCAGGACCGGGAAGTCGGGATTTGGGTTGCTGACCTTCGAATCCGACAGAAGTCCGTTCAGCTGCAGCGACAGCCCGAAGGCGAAATCATAGGAGACCTCCGCCTCCAGCCCGAGGATCCGTGCGTCGCCGACATTGGCCGTGTAGGGCAGGCCGGACGGCCGGTACTGGTCCGTCTGGATGTTGCTCCAGTCGTCGTAGTAGGCGGCGGCGCGCACGGCCAGGCGGCCGTCCAGACGCTTCACCTTGGCTCCCACCTCGTAGTTGCGCAGGCGGTCCGCCGCGAACAGGGCCCGATTGTCGCGGATCGCGAGGAAGCCGGACGAGTTGAAGCCGCCGGGCCGGTAGCCCTCGGTGATCAGGCCGTAGATCAGGTCGCCGTTCTCGAAAGTCTTCTGCAGGGAAATCTTCGGCGAGAAGCCGTTGAAGGTGCGCGATCGGTCAAAGAAGCGCGAGGCGCCGCCGGGCACGAGGACGCGAATGTCGGCGGTGGTGTGGACCCGGCTTTCAAACAGCCGCCCGCCCAGGGTGGCGCTCCAGCCGTCCCACAGCTCATAGGTCCCCTCGCCGTAGATCGCGAGCTCGCGCAGCCGGTCCTTCCGCCCCTCGGTGTAGATCGTCGAGACCACCGGCGGACCGGCGGACAAGGCCCCCAGGCTGGACGGCGACCGCTCGGTCGTGCGCGCGCCATAGACGCCGAGCAGCCAGTCGAACCGACCCTGCTCGTCGGACCGGATCACCAGGTCCTCCACCAGGAGGTTCGCCCGCGAGGCCTCGTTGTAGACCCCGAGATCCTGGGCGTTCCCGGCGAAGATACCCTCGTCGCGGAGCACGGACGTGGCGTCGTACTGGCTGGAGAAGACGTGGTGCACATAGCTCGTCGAGGACGTGACGCTGCCCCAGCCGTAGTCGCCGGCGATCGTGGCCCCGCCATAGGAGAAGTCGTTGTTGTGGGTTTCGCGTACGCGGCTGGCCCGGTCGCCCGGCGCAAAGACCGGTCCCTGGCCGTCCTCCATCGGCATCCGCGGCAAGCCGCCCATCTGGCTGATCACGTACTGGGTGTCGTCGGAGCGGAGGTGCTGGGTGGCGGCGAGCGCCTCGACGCGCCAGTGCTCGTCGAACTGGACGCGCAGGGCGAGCCGGCCGCCGTTGCGCTTGGTCTGGTCGACGTTGGTGATCCGCAGGTTGGCATTGTCGAGATAGCCGCCCTGAACGTCTTCGTAGGCGGCCAGGCGGATCGCGGCGCGGTCGCGAACGATCGGCAGGCTGAGGTAGCCTTCGACCTCATGGCTTCGGTCGCCGCCCTGGGTTGTCGCGACACCGGCCAGGGCGCCGAACTCGGCCCTTTCCAGGTTCGGTTTGCGAGTGACGATCCGGTAGATGCCGGCCACCGCGCCGGAGCCGTACAGCGCCCCCTGCGGCCCCCGCACCACCTCGATGCGGTCGACGTCGACGAGCCGCAGGTCGGGGTCGGGCGCGTTGTAGTTGATCGGGGCGTCGTCCAGGTAGGTCGAGACCGTCGAGCGGGTCCGGCCCGTGAAAGCGCCGTCGGAAAGGCCCCGGATCAGGAGCTTGTCACGCCCAGGGCCGAGGTTGGTGGTCAGCACGCCGGCGAGCTGGCCAACGGTCAGGCCGACTTCCACCGACCCGGTCGCATCGATCTGGCCGCGCGAAATGGTGCTGATGGCCGCGGGCACGCTGTCCGGCGTGGCGGGACGCTTGGTGGCGGTGACGACCACCTCGGCCAGCAGGGCCGGCCCCTGCGACGCCTCACGGGGAGCGGCCGGCGCAGAGGGCGTGATGAAGGGGATGATCCGCACCGTGCGGGCATCGACGATCCGGTAGCGGCAGGGCGCGCCCGCCAGGAGGCGCGTCAGGGCCTCGTCCAGGGTGTAAGCGCCGCGCAGTTCCGTACGACCGCCGCGGCCGCAGCTTGACGTGCCGAGGATGGAGACATTGGCCTGGACGCCCAGGTCGATCAGGGCGTCGGCGTAGGACCTCGGCGGGATGGCGACGCGCAGGCGTGCGTCGACGGCCTCAGCGCGCCCCGCCACGCAGGCGAGGGCGACGCCGCCCAGCACCGTTTGCAGAGGCCAGCTCCGCCTGCCGATAGTACCTCACCCCCACTAGCGGCCGCCGGACGCGCCATCGCGCCGCAGGACCACGCCCGCGTCGGAACGTACCGCTCTTATGGGAACCAGCAAGGCCAGGCGACGGATTACCGCATCCTGGTCGTCGAGGATGAGCACGCCGGAGATCGGCGTGGCGGCCAGGGCCGCGTCGTCGATACGGATCGGCGTTGCGAACTGTTGATTGAGGTCGGCGACGACCTCGCTCAGGGGTTGTTCTCGATAGACGAGCCGTCCGGTGCGCCAGCCCAACACTTCCTCGGCCTGGGCGGCGGCGACCTGGGCGCGCGGCGCGCCTTCGATGTAGTCGAGGCGCTGGCCCGGGTGCAGCCGGTACGCTTGGCCGGTCGCGCCTTCGGCGGGGCGGACCTCGACCGCGCCGCGGGCCACCGTGACCGACAGCTTGCCGTCGCGCCGACGCACGTCGAACTGGGTGCCGACGTCCAGCACCGTGCGGTCTCCGGCGGCGATCACGAACGGTCTGCGGGTGTCATGGACGACGTCGAACGCCGCCTGGCCTTCGACCAGGGTCACCTTGCGCGCGTCGCGGGCCAGGGTCACCGAAAGCCGGGTGCCGGCGTTGAGATCCATAGTGGAGCCGTCGGCCAGTTGCACCGTGCGGCGCTCGCCCTTGCCAGTGACATAGACGTGCGTGGTGGGCGGGCCGGCGAGTTGCGGGGCCACGATCACGGCGACAGCAGCGGCCGCGGCCAGGCCGCCGACCGCCATCACCGCGCGACGCCCGATCGGCTTCGGCGCGACCCGGCGCTGCGACAGCGCGCGGGCGGTCGGCGCGGCAGCGGCCGCATAGGCGTGGGAAACGGCAAGGGCGGCGTCGAACGCCTGGGCATTGTCCGGCGAAGCGCAGAGCCAGGCGTCAAAACTCACGGCCTCGGTCTCCCCGAGGTCCCCGGCCTCCAGCCGCACGACCCATGCGGCGGCGCTGTCACGCCGGGCATCGTCGCCAATTCGCCAGATGTTGCTCATCCACCTACCCCAAGCCGCCGCGTCCGACGGCCCGTTGAAGGCATAGACGTCACCGAAAGGGCCGACCCCCCGGTCGCTCGATACAATTTCTGGTAGAATCTCACTCGCCTAACCTCGCGGTGAGCGTTCGCAGGGCGGCGGAGATGTGTTTCTCGACAGATTTGACCGAAATTCCCATCACCTGGGCGGTCTCGGCGTGGCTCAGTCCTTCCAGCTTGTGCAGGCGGAAAGCCCGCTGCATCTGGGGCGGCAGGTCGGCGGCGGCGTCGACCAGCTGGCGCAGGCGCTGGCGCGATGAAACCGCCTCGTCGGCGGGCGCTTCCTCGGCCACGTCCTCCCCGCCGACCATCACGTGGGCGGCCTGGCGCCAGGCGGCGTCGCGAGCCACCGCGCGCGCCTCGCCGCGGGCGCGGTCCAGCATGACGTTGGTGGCGATCCGGTAGATCAGCGCCACCGGGTTCTCGGCGGTGACCTCCTGATCCCGGGTCGCGATCTTGAGATAGAGCTCCTGCGCCAGGTCCTCGGCCACCGCCAGCGAACCGCAGCGGGCGGCGAAGTAGCGGACCAGGTTGGCGCGCCGCTCCAGGTAGATCTCGATCAGGGGATCTGTGGGCGCCGGGCGGCCGCCGGGATCGGCAACAAAGCTCATGCGGCCACGCCTGCGCCCAGGATCGGCAGGGTCCGGACGGCGATCGTCGGGCGGCAAGGGTGGGGGCTGTCCATGGATGGCTGAGCTGCGACTGGCGCAAAAATGCCTCATTCCGGCCCGCGCGCCAACTTCGCCAGGGTTGCGGGCGGGGGGCAGTCGCGGTCGGTGGGGGCTAGGCCAAGTAGCCGCAGGGGGAATGGGGCCGCGTTGGGGCCCCGGTACAAGGGGGCACGCGGCGAGGCGTGCGGGTCGCGGGGGAGCGGCCCGCACGTCCACTTCCGATCACGGTGATTCGCGAATTGGGCCTGCGGCCGCGTCGTTTTGTCGTCAACCCGACGCAAGCGAGGCTATTTCCACAGGCGAATGCGCAATTCCGGACCCTCGGGTGCGACGTTCGGTTGGCCCGCGGTATGCAGACGCGATTGCAGTCTTTATGAAACTGACACCGCGATGTGGCGCGAGGGTCCGCCCTCTGTGCCAAAATGGGGTTCGAGGAGTTCTCGTCTGATGAGCTTGAAGACCGTCCCGGGACTCGAACCCGCGCCGACGAAACATTCCAAACTGGTAGCGTGGGTACGACAGATCGCCGAACTGGCGCAGCCGGACCGCGTGGTCTGGTGCGACGGGTCGCAAGAGGAATGGGACCGCCTGACCGCCGACCTGGTGGCCGCCGGTACGCTCAAACCGCTCAACGCCGCCATACGCCCGAACTCCTTCTACGCCGCGTCCGATCCGCGTGACGTCGCCCGCGTCGAGAGCCGCACCTTCATCTGCTCGGAAAACCCCGAGGACGCCGGCCCGACCAACAACTGGCTCGACCCCACCGAAATGCGCGCCGACCTGAAGGACCTCTTCAAGGGCGTGATGCGTGGCCGGACCATGTACGTGGTGCCGTTCTGCATGGGCCCGCTGGGCTCGAAGATCAGCCAGATCGGCGTCGAGATCACCGACAGCGCCTATGTGGCCGTGTCGATGAAGATCATGACCCGCATGGGTCAGGGCGCCCTGGA
>CBHTUE010000018.1:0-37063 GCA_966096115.1 uncultured Phenylobacterium sp. | reverse complement strand
ACAACCAGTCCAGCTTCGGCGAGATCCTGGCCCGGGTCGCCGCCACCGGCGTTCCCGTCGAGGGCGTCGAGACCGCGCAGGTCGCCACCGACGCGCTCAGCCGGCTGGACGGCGACGAGGTGGTTCTGCTCCTGTCATCCGGCCCGCTGCTGGGCCTGCCCGACAGCCTTCCGCCGGTGTTCGACGGCCGCTACGCGCCGCTCACCGCATAGAGCTGCGCCGTCACCGGGCCGTCGGCGGTCGCCACCTCCACCTCGATGCGCCGGTACTGGTCGCCCTCGAACGCATCCAGCCGCGCCCAGTGCGCCGGCAGGTCGGGCGAGGTGAACACCTGCACCGCCACCTCCGGCGCCTCCGGATCGAGGCGCAGCCCAGGATAACCCTGGGCCGCGCCCCAGCCGAACTCGGTCAACCAGCCGCGCACCGTTCCGGGCCGCCAGTCCCCCGCCAGCCCGTCGAGCTGGCGGTGGTTGGACCGGCCCGGCGCCAGCGAGCCGTAGACGGCAAGCCGGTCCGCCACGGCGCGTGCGTCCTTAGCGCGAGGCGTTGTGGTGCGCCGGGACCGGCTGGACGTACTCGCCGCCCTTGGCCGCCTTCTCGGCGTCGTTCCACGCCTTGAACTCGGGGTCCGCCCGCTTCGGCCCGAGGTAGCCGAACAGGTAGGCGCCCACCTTGCGCATCTGGATCTCCTCGGAGCCCTCGGTGATCCGGTAGCGGCGGTGGTGGCGGTAGATGTGCTCGAACGGCGTGTGGCGCGAATAGCCCATGCCGCCGTGCACCTGCATCGCCCGGTCGGCGGCCTCGCAGACCAGCCGGTTGCCCCAGTAGTTGCACATGGAGACCTTGTCCGAGATCGTCCGCTCGATCTCCTTGTGCTCCATGCGGTCCATCTGCCAGGCCGTCTTGCGGATCAAGAGGCGCAGCATCTCGCACTGGGTCTGCAGCTCGATCAACGGCCACTGGATCGCCTGGTTCTCGGCCAGCGCCTTGCCGAACGGCTTGCGCTTGCGGGCGTACTTCACCGCTTCGTTGACGCAGAACTGCGCCGCGCCAAGCGACGAGGCCGCCTGCCGGATCCGGTTCTGGTGCACGAAGCTCTGGCCCAGGCCCAGTCCGCGGTCGACCTGGCCCCAGTAGCTGTCCTCCGGGATCCAGACGTTGGTGAACGACACCCGCGGATGGTCCGTCGGCATGTTGAACGTCCACATGTACTCCTCGACCTTCACCCCGGGGGTGTCGGCCGGCACGATGAAGCAGGTGATGCCGGTGGCGTCGCCGTCCTTGCCGGACGTGCGGGCGAAGACCATCACGTGGGTCGCCACGTGCATCCCCGTCGTCCACATCTTTTCGCCGTTGATCAGCCACCCCGCTTGGCCGTTCTTCTCGTGCGGGACGGCGCGGGTCTCCATCCAGGTGGCGTCCGAGCCGTGGTTCGGCTCGGTCAGGCCGAAGCCTGTGCGCATCTTGCCGCCCAGCAGCTTGTCGGCGTCGCGTTCGTACTGGGCGTTGGTCGCGAACTCCTTGAACATCAGCACGAAGGGGTTGTTGCCGACGATCGAGTGCTCGGTCTGCAGGTCGTTGAACAGGCCGAGGCCCTTGGCCGCCAGGTGTTCTCGGATGATGGCCATGGCCAGCTGGGTGCCGCCCTTGCCGCCCATCTCAGGCGGCCAGGCGTAGCGCAGGTGGCCGGCGTCGTCGGCCAGCTTGCGGGCCTTGGCCAGCAGCTCTTCCCACTCCTTGCGCGGGAGGCCCTGGTTGTCCCAGTCGGTGCGGGCGTGTTCCCGGCGGTGGTCGAAGAACCGCTCGTTGTCGTCCTGCGCCTGCAGCGGCTTGATCTTGGCCTCGATGAAGGCATCGAGTTCGTCCAGATAGTCCTGGATGTCCTTGGGGATGTCGAAGTCCATGGCCGTTTCTCCCAACACGTCTTAGTCGGCGTTCTAATTGGCGGTTGACGTGAGGGAGGCGTTTACAAGCTCACCCTTCGTCCGCCAGATCGCCGTCAGATTAGACCAACCTGAAGGTTCCGTATGGTCACGGAAGTCGATGTTCGTGCCGGCCTCGAACGCCTCGCCAAACGGCTGGGTGGCGCGGGCGCGGGCCTGACCGAGGCGCAACGTCTGTCGGGCGGCGCCAGCATGGAAACCTGGGCGTTCGGGTTTGACGGGCAGGGCGGGCCGGAACGGCTGATCCTGCGCCGCCGAAGCGTGCCGTTCGACCCCGAGACCGCGCGGTCCATCAGCCTGCAGACCGAAGCTGCGCTGATCCGGGCTACCGGCGCCAACGGCGCGACCGTGCCCGTCGTGCGCCACGTCTGCGACGACGCCGACGGCCTCGGCGAGGCCTATGTGATGGTCCGCGTCGACGGCGAGACCCTGGGTCGCAAGATCACCAGCGACGCGCGGTTCGACGCGGTGCGCCCCGCGCTCGCCCGGCAATGCGGCGAGGTTCTGGTCCCGATCCACGCGACGCGTCCGCCGGACGGCCTGAAGCTCAAGGTCTCCGATGCCCAGGGTGAGCTGGACCGGTACTGGGACAGCTATGTGATGAGCGGCGCCCAGCGGCCGATCCTGGAGCTCGCCTTCCAGTATTTGCGCAAGCACATGCCCGAGCCGGTCGAGCCGATCCTGCTGCACGGCGACTTCCGCAACGGGAACATCATGTTCGATCCGCAGATCGGCGTGGCCGCTGTCCTTGACTGGGAACTGGCGCACATGGGTGATCCGGCCGAGGACATGGGCTGGATCTGCACCAACTCCTGGCGCTTCGGGCGGCCGGATCGTCCGGTGGGCGGCTTCGGGGAGTACGCGGACCTGCTGGCGGGCTACGCCGCGGCGGGGGGGCGGCCGATCGAGCTTTCGCGGGTGCGGTTCTGGCAGATGCTGGGGTCGCTGCGCTGGGGCGTGATGTGCCTGGGCATGTACCTCAGCTGGCGCGATGGCATCACGAAGTCGGTGGAGCGCCCGATGATCGGCCGCCGCGTCTCCGAGACCGAGGCCGACCTGGTGGTGTTGTTGGAGGAAGGCCTGTGATCACCCATCCGCGCACCGAGGAACTGGCGGAATCGGTCCGGCTCTGGATCGACGAGATCCGCCCGACCCTGGACTCGCGCAACGCCTTCCTGGCCCGCGTGGCCGCCAACGCCATGGCGACCATCTACCGCGAGCTGACCCAGGGGCCCCTGGCCGAGGCCTCCGCGGTCGACGGCATGGCCGCGGTGCTGGGCCACGGCGGCGACTTCGCCGAGCTCAACGCCGAACTCTGCGAGCGCATCCGCTCCGGGGAGCTGACGCGGGAGACGCCGGGGCTGCTGGTCGCGCTGACCGTGATGGCCCGCGACCAGATCGCCATCGACCAGCCCAGCTACAGGCCGGAAGGGACGCCGGCGCCGGGCTAGCCGCAGCCGCGCCCGCAGACCTAGAAGGCGTACTGGGTCCGCAGCGACCAGATGTCGAGCGACTGGCCGATCTCGGTCCCCAGTGGCGGCGTCAGCGCTCCGGCGCCGAACGCCGCGCCGCCCGGCGACACGCGGTCCACGTCTACGTGCTGGTAGTTGGCCTGGAAGCGCACGGCGTTGTTCGGATACCAGTTCAGGCCAAGCGTCCAGACCTGCTGCTCGCCGCCGCGGACCGCTCCGTCGTCGAGGTCGAGGTCCGAGTAGCGCGCCGCCAGCTCCCAGACGCCCAGGGTCCGGTCCTTGAGGCTGAACGGCTTCTCGACCTTGGGCGCGTCGAACGTCGCCGTCGCGATGTTGTAGCGGCGAGCCTCGCCGGTGAGCGTCCAGGCGCCCTGCAGGTACCAGCCGGTGAAGTCGGGGTTTGGCAGCGCGCTGGCGCGGCGTTCGATGCCGATCCGGAAGGCCTCGCCCTGGAGACTGAAGGCGCGGAACTGCGCGGCGGCTTCGACGCCATAGGTCGCGACGCTCTTGGCGTCGATGTTGCCGGTGTCGACCAGGCGGACGCCGTCGACCCGCGACTCGGTCCGTTCGCGCAGGCGGACGTTGGTGACCGCCGCGCCGCCGACGTTCGGCCCGCCCGCCGCCGGATGGATGACCTGGGTGGTGTTCAGACCCACGTGCGCGAGGCCGTGCTCACCCTTCCAGGGAAGGAATGTCGCGCGGCCCACGAAGGCCAGCTGTTCGTCGAAGGTGGAGACGCCGACGGTGTTGCCGGTCAGCACGGCCGAGAGGTTCCAGCGCTCGCCGTTGGCGTAGACGCCGGCGCCCGTCCGGCCGTCGCCGGCGGCCAGTCCGCGGATCACTTCGCTCACCGCGGCCCGCTCCAGGAACGGCATGCCGTTGGTGGACGTGGCGTCGTCCATGCTGGCCGGCGGCGCGAAGGCCCCGATGCGCAGCCTGGCCCATCCCAGGCCAGAGTACTGCAGCCAGGCCTGGTTGATGATCCCGGCGGACTCCACGCCAGAGCCGCCGAAGTCGTAGAGGAAGCTGTAGTCCCAGTCGCCGAAGGCCTTGCCCTCGACGCCGATGCGGGCGCGGCGGAAGTTGGCCCCGTCGCTCATGTCGCGGGCGTGGTCGGCCTCGGCCGCGTCGCCCAGTGAGCCGCGCCGGAAGTCGGTCGCCAATGGCCCCGGCTTGGCCTGGTCGTAGTGGGCGGCGTCCAGCTGGAAGACGCCCCGGAACGCGGCGGTGAACTTGCCGTCGGCCGTGGCGAACGCCGGGCGGCCGTCCTTCAGGCTGACCTTGGTCCCGCCCAGGTCCTTGCGGATGGCGTCGTCGCCCGCCTTGGTCTGGGTCTTGAGGTCGTTCACCTGCTGCTGGAGCTCGGCGTTGCGCTGCTCCAAGGCGTCCAACCGGGCGATCAGGGCCAGGGCGCTCTCCTGGCTGACGCCGGATCCGGCGGGGGAGGCGGTGGAGACGGCCTGGGCCAGCGCGGGCTGGGCGGCGCCGCAGAGCAGCAGCGGCAGGACGGCGAAGCGGGCAGTACGAAGCGGCGCGTGGAAGCGCATGGCGTTACCTTTCGGGGGAGGGTGGCGAGGACCGGGAACTGGAGGGTCAGAACTCGTCCCAGGTGTCCGGTTCGGGCCGGCGCGCGGCGCCGCCTCGGCCGGTCGATCTCATCTGCGGCACGGTGGGCGCGGTCGGGGCACGAGCCGATTGCGGCGAACCTGCGCCGACATCGAAGCGGCTGATCGACCTGTCCAGCGTGTCGGCCTCGCTGCGCAGGGCGTGGCTGGCGGCGGTGGATTCCTCGACCATCGCCGCGTTCTGCTGGGTCAGCTGATCCATCTGGTTCACGGCGACGTTCACCTCGGCGATGCCCCGCGCCTGCTCCTGCGCACTGCCAGCCATTTCTGTGACGAGAGTGTCGATCTGGGCGACGCGGCCGATGATGCGCTCCAGCGAGGCGCCGGTCTGACCGACCAGGTCCACGCCCTTGCCGACCTCGCTGGTGGAGGCGCTGATCAGGGCCTTGATTTCCTTGGCGGCCTCGGCCGAACGCTGGGCCAGGGCCCGGACCTCGGACGCCACCACCGCGAAGCCCTTGCCGGCGTCTCCGGCGCGGGCCGCCTCGACCCCCGCGTTGAGGGCCAGCAGGTTGGTCTGGAAGGCGATCTCGTCGATCACCCCGATGATGTTGCCGATCTCCTTCGCCGAGGCCTCGATGGCCCCCATCGCGGAGACCGCTTCGGTGACGACCTCGCCGCCCGACTGGGCGTCGGCGCGGGCCGACTGCACGACCTCTGCGCATTCGGTGGCGCCGGCGGCCGACTTCTTCATGGTCGAGGTGATCTCGTCGAGCGCGGCGGCGGTTTCCTCCAGCGAGGCGGCCTGCTGCTCGGTGCGGCGCGACAGGTCGTCCGCGGCCGCGGCGATCTCGCCTGAGCCGGTGCGGATGGCGCGAACGTTGCCCACGACCACGGTCATGGCGCTCTGCAGCTGGCCGATCGCTTCGTTGAAGTCACGCTTCAGCTTCTCGTAGTCGGCCGGGAAGGTCTGGCCGATCCTATGGGTGAGGTCGCCGGCGCTCAGGCGCTCCAGCCCGGCGCCCAGGGCGCCGACGACGGCGTCCAGTTCGGCGGCGGCCTTGGCCTTGGCGGCTTCGGTGCGGGCCTGTTCGGCGGTGGCGGCCTGCCGTTGCTCGGCGGTCACCCCCTCGAGGCGCAGCTTCTCCAGGCCGGCGTCCTTGAACACCTCCACCGCGTCGGCCATCAGGCCGACCTCGTCGCGTCGGCCTCGCGCCGGAACGTCGACGGTCAGGTCACCCCCGGCCAGCTGCCGCATGGCTCCGGTTAGGGCGGTCACCGGCCCGGCGACGGCGCGGGTCAGCAGCACGCCGACGCCGATGGCGAGCATCACGGCCAGGCCGATGCCGCCGGCCAATGCGAGATAGGCGTTGCGGGTGACGGTGGCCTGGCGCTGGGCCTGAAGCTCCACCTTCTTGGTCTCGCTGTCGTACAGCGCCTCGATACCGTCCTCGGCGGGGCCCATGACGCTGTCGGCCAGCCCGTTCGGGCCGACCATGGCGACGGCCTGCGCGTGGGTGGCCGGATTGGCCGCCAGGACCTTGCCGGCCTCGACGACCTTGGCGTGCCAGTTGTCGGCCGCGGCTTCGATCGCCTTCAACTGGGCGAGCTGGGCGTTGTCGCCCGCCGCCAGGGCCGCGCCCGCCGCGATTCGCTTCTTGAAGTTGCCGCGGTGCTTCTCGATCCGCTTCACATAGTAGTCGTCCGACGACAGCAGGAACCCGCGATAGCTGTTCTCCTGACGCGCCAGGTAGAACTTCGCCTGCTCCAGGGCCGCGATCATCTGGCGACTCCGGTCCGCCTGGGCCCGCGCCGTCTCCAGCGACTGGAGGGAGTAGAAGGTGGACCCTCCCATCCCGATCATCGTCAGGATGACAGTCGCGAACCCGATCGTGAGCTTGCGGGATATGCGGAGGTTATCGAGGAACATCTTGAGGTAGGCCTACCGGAACCGTGACGGGGAGGGCCCACGCCTAAGACACCGGGTGCAAACCGAAGATTACCAAAAATGAGAATCATCACGCATTCGTGCCAAAATCGCGACCCATATCAGAGGTGTGTTGGCCAATAATATGCAGATATTATGCAATAATATGCTGATCCACGAACCATCGAACTATCATCCCATAAATGGGAATATGTGGCGCCGTTCACGCCGCCAGTTGGGTCTCGAAGACGCGCACGATCTCGCTCTCGCGCTCGTTCCACAGGATCGAGACGCGTGCGGCGCGGCCGGCGTCGGACCCCAGCGCCGCCTTCACCTCCGGCTCGCGCAGCCGTCCGGCCGACAGGCGCAGCAGCGTGCGCTCGCCGCCCTGGTCGACCGCGACGTCGTGGAAACGCAGCACGGCGTCCACCACGGCCGCAGGCGGCAGCGTCGGGGGCGCCGGGATCGGCGACCTGACCGGGCGGGGCTGGAACTTGTAGGTCCGGCGGGGCTGGAACTGGGCGAAGGAGGTGGGCATCGGGCTCGGTCCGTTTCGGGTTGTCGATGTTCCCGTTCTGGGCCTATGGTGCGTCAAAATCGGACGTAGGTTTTGCGATGCGCCACGAAAAAGCGAGCAAGCTGCTGGAACTGGCCCGGCTGCTGGCCTCCACGGCCGAGGGGCTGAGCCTGGACGAGATGGCCCAGCGCCTGGGCGTCGGGCGGCGCACGGCCGAGCGGATGCGCGACGCCGTGCGTGACGTGTTCCCACAGCTGGAAGAGATCGACGAGGCGCCCAGCAAGCGCTTCCGCATCCCGGCGGGCCTCGACCACCTGTTCCAGGCGCCCACCGCCGAGGAACTGGCGGCGCTGTCCGCCGCGGCGGAGCAGTTCGCCAAGCTGGGCTCCGGCAACCGAGCCGCGGCGCTGCGGTCGCTGGAGCAGAAGGTGCTGTCGGCGACGCGTTCGGCCGCGCGCCGCCGCCTGGCCCCCGACCTGGAGGCGTTGCTACAGGCCGAGGCGATCGCGGTGCAGGCCGGCCCGCGCCCGTTCGAGGAGGACGTGGTGCTCTCCACGGTGCGCGAGGCGCTGAAGTCGCTGTCGTCCCTGCGCTTCCGGTACGAGGGCGGCTCGACGCCGGGCCGCAGCCGCGAGGTGATTCCGTACGGGATCCTGTTCGGCCGCTCGAACTATCTGGTGGCGGCGGAGGAGGGGACCGACGCCGGCCCGCGCAACTGGCGCCTCGACCGCATCCACGACATCAAGGTCACCGGCGACTGGGGCGCGCGGCCCGAGGACTTCTCGCTGCAGGCCTATGCCGACGAGAGCTTCGGCATCTATCAGGACGACACGGAGGACGTGGTGCTGCAGGCGACGCCGGAAGGCGCCGAGGACGCCCTGCGCTGGCGCTTCCACGCCAACCAGACCGTTGAGCCACTGGCCGATGGCAGCGTCGTCGTGCGCTTCCGCGCCAGCGGCATGCGCGAACTGGCCTGGCACCTGTTCACCTGGGGCGACAAGGTCCGCATCGTCGAGCCGCAGGCGCTGAAGGACATGATGGCGGCGGAGCTGGAGGTCGCCTGCCGCGCGCATGCGGCGGGCCGTGCGTAGGTCCACCTCCGGACAATGACGCGTTACCTCGGAGGTAATGGAGAATGCCTCCGCAGCGGCGCATTGACGGGAGGCTGTGGAGGGATGTCGCGATGGGTTTCCGGATGCTGCTTGCTGCGCTGTGGCTGCTGCTGGCGATCTATACCGGCGTCGTTGTCTGGCAGCATGGGCTGAACCTGCTGCCGGTCTTCTTCGGGGACATCGGCAAGGTCGCCTGGCCGGGGCAGTTCAACCTCGACTTCCTGTGCTTCCTGACGCTGTCGGCGCTCTGGACCGCCTGGCGCAGCGACTTCTCGGCCGTGGGGTTGTTGCTCGCAGGGGTCGCCTTCTTCGGCGGCGCCGGGTTCCTGTTGCCCTACCTCGTCGTTCTGACGGGGCAGGCGCGCGGCGACATGAGGGTCGTGCTTCTGGGCGGGCGGCGGGCCTACGACCGCATCTGACGTACCTGCCCCTCAGGCTCTCTTCATCGAACGAGGAGCCGCGCCATGACCATGCTCGACTACGCCACCGTCTACGAAACCCAGTTCCGCCGCCGCCGCATGCGCCGTGCGCTGTTCGGCCTGCTGGCGGTGATCGTCTCGGCGACGCCGGTGGTCGTTATCGGGCTGTCGCAGCTCGGCTGAAGCGTCGCGGAACGCCGCTCGCAGACGAGTGGGTGACAGGTTCTGTTACGCCGGGCTAGCGTCCGGCCACAGCGTCACCCGAGAGCCCGTATGCCATGCGTCTGCCCGCCCTTGCCGCGCTCGCGGCCGGTGTCTTCCTGATGGGCGCCGCGACGCCGCCCAAAGCGACCCCGAGGGATCCCTACGTCTACATGGAGCAGGCCGAGGGCGCGAAGGCGCTGGCCTTCGCCAAGGCCGAGAACGCCCGCTCGCTGCCGCAACTGCAGAACGACCCGCGCTATTCCGCCCTCTATGCCGACGCCCTGAAAATCGCCACGGCCAAGGACCGCATTCCCAACGTGGGCTTCGCCGGCGACGGGTCGTTGCGCGACTTCTGGCAGGACGCCGAGCACGTGCGCGGCGTCTGGCGCACGACCAGTATCGAGAGCTACCGGGCCGGGACGCCGCAGTGGAAGACGCTGCTGGACCTGGACGCGCTGTCGAAGGCCGAGGGCGCCAACTGGGTCTGGAAGGGCGCCGACTGCCTGGACCCCGACGAGCGCTATTGCCTGGTCAACCTGTCGAACGGCGGTAAGGACGCCGTCGAGGTCCGCGAGTTCGACGCCGTCATCGGCAAGTTCGTCGAGGGCGGCTTCCGGCTACCCGAGGGCAAGCACAGCGTGAGTTGGCTGGATGCCGACACCCTACTGCTGGCCACCGAGTGGACCAAGGGCGACCTGACCAGCTCCAGCTACCCCTACATCGTCAAGAGCTTGAAGCGCGGCCAGCCGCTGTCGGCGGCGAAGGAGATCTTCCGCGGGACCAAGGCGGACGTGGGCGTCTCACCGTTCACGCTGCGCGACGCCGACGGAAAGGTCATGGCGGTGTTCGTCGAGCGCAACCTGGACATCTTCAACAACGAGCACGGCCTAGTCACCGACCACGGCGTCGTCGCGCTGGACATGCCGCACAAGTCCACGCTGCACGGCTATGCGTCCGGCCGGGTGATCGCGACGCTGGAGGAGGACTGGCCGGCCAGGGGGCTGAAGGAAGGCGACCTGATAGACTTCGACCTGGCCGCCATGAAGGCCGCCCCGCGCGACCTGAAGCCGACGCTGGTCCTGCGGCCCGGCCCGACCCAGTCGCTGGAGCAGGTGGCAACCACCCGCGACCGGCTGATCCTGTCCGTGCTCGACGACGTGAAGGGCCAGATCCAGAGCCTGCGCCGCGGGGGCGACGGCTGGAAGGCCACGACGCTGGACCTGCCGAAGGACTCGACCATCTCGATCGAGTCCGCCGCCGACCGCGACAACAGCCTGCTGGTCAATGTCGCCAGCTACCTGACGCCGTCCAGCCAGTGGCTGGCCGACGCCGGCGGCAGCGGCGCGCCGGTGCGGCTGCGTGCGCTGCCGGACCGCTTCGACGCCTCGCGCTTCGTGACCGAGCAGTTCTGGGCCACGTCGAAGGACGGCACGAAGGTCCCGTACTTCGTGGTGCATCGGAAGGACGTGAAACTGGACGGGACGAACCCGACCCTGCTGAACGCCTACGGCGGCTTCCAGGTCAGCGAGACGCCCAGCTACTCCGGCATCATCGGCAAGCTGTGGCTGGAGAAGGGCGGGGTGTTCGCGGTCGCCAACATCCGCGGTGGGGGCGAGTTCGGCCCCCGGTGGCACAACGCCGGCCTGAAGTTGAAGCGGATGGTGGTCTATGACGACTTCTTCGCCGTCAGCCAGGACCTGATCGCGCGCAAGTTCACCAACCCGAAGAAGCTGGGCATCGTCGGCGGCTCCAACGGCGGGCTGCTGATGGGCGTGGCGCTGACCAAGCACCCGGAGCTGTACAACGCCATCGTCATCCAGGTGCCGCTGTTCGACATGATCGCCTACGACCACATCGGCGCCGGCGCGTCGTGGATCGGCGAGTACGGCGATCCCAAGATCCCGGCCGAGCGGGCGATGCTGATGAGCTATTCGCCGTACCAGAACCTGAAGCCCGGCCAGCCCTATCCGCGGGTCTACATCGAGACCTCGACCAAGGACGACCGCGTCCACCCGGCCCATGCCCGCAAGGCCGCCGCGCGGCTGAAGGAATACGGCTACGACTACCTCTATTACGAGAACATCGACGGCGGGCACGCGGCGGCGGCCAACCTGAATGAGCGGGCCCTGCGCGCGGCGCTGGAGTACACCTATCTGCAGCAGCGGCTGATGGACTGATGGCCGGGGGCGCCGTCAGCGCCGGGGTGCTGGCGTGGCGGGCGCGCCCCAGCGGCGCGGAGTTCCTGCTGGTGCATCCGGGCGGGCCGTTCTGGGCGAACAAGGACGCCGAGGCGTGGTCGATCCCCAAGGGGCTGGTCGAGGCGGACGAGGACGGCTGGGCGGCGGCGCGACGCGAGTTCGCCGAGGAGCTGGGGCAGGAAATCGACGGCGACCCCGAGGCCCTGACGCCGGTCACGACCTCGGGCAAGCGCGTGCACGCCTGGCTGGTGGAGGCGGAGGTGGACGTCTCGGCGATCGCCAGCAACAGCTTCGACATGGAGTGGCCGCCCCGTTCCGGCCGGCGCCAGGCGTTCCCGGAAGTGGATCGGGCCGAATGGTTCGACGCGGCGACGGCGGCGGTGAAGATCCACAAGGGCCAGCGCCTGATCCTGGCGGAGGCGATTGAGCGCCTCGCCGCGCGCCGCTAAGCCCAGCATGTTCTGCGAGATTGCGGACCGTGGAGGACCCCCTCAGTCAGCCTTGCTGACGGCTCCCTCACAGCGGGAGCGACGGCTCTCGCTTCAGTCCTCGTTGACCCCCTTCGCGTCTTGCGCGGCGCGCACCAACTGGACGAACTCCGCGCGTTCGCCGAAGGGATCGGGGCCGCGGGCGGTCTGGGCGAGGGCGGCGATATCGGTCCAACTGAAGGCGTCGGCCACGCGCGGATCGCGGCGCAGCTTCTGGCCGAAGGCCGCCACGGCGATGGCCCAGCGCGTGGGCTCCGGGGCGGCGGCCAGGGTCGGGGCGGCGTCGGCGCGGGTGATCGGGCGGCTGATCAGCTGCGACCGGCCCTGGCCGGGGAGCTTGTAGCGGATCTTCAGGAAGGCCAGCTCGCCAGCCGGGGCGCCCGCCGCCGGGGGCGCCTGGCGGCCGTAGCGCAGCGGATCGGCCGAGGGGGCCGCGCCTGTAGGGGTGATCTCGTACAGCGCCGTCACCGAGGCGCCGGCCCCGACCTCGCCGGCGTCCACCTGGTCGTTGTTGAAGTCCTCGCGGGCCAGCATGCGGGTCTCGTAGCCGATCAGGCGGTACTCGCTGACCAGGGCGGGGTTGAACTCCACCTGCACCTTCACGTCGTCGGCGATCGGAAAGAGCGACTTGGTGAAGTCCTCGCGGAACAGCTTCCGCGCTTCTTGAAGCCCATCGATGTAGGCGGCGGTCCCGTTCCCGTTCTGGGCCAGGGTCTGCATCATGGTGTCGTTGTAGTTGCCGCGCCCGAAGCCGTAGACGCTCAGGTAGACGCCACTCTTGCGCTTGTCGGCGACGAAGTCTTTCAGCTTCGAAGGATCGGAAACGCCGACGTTGAAATCGCCGTCGGTCAGCAGGATCACCCGGTTCACCGCCTTGGGATCGAAGTTCTGCCGCGCCAGCGCATAGGCCAGCGCCAGGCCCTGGCCACCCGCGGTGGAGCCGCCGGCGCCCAGGGCCTCCAGCGCACAGCGCATCTTCAGCTTCTGCCGCCCGTCGGTGGGGGCCAGCACGGCGCCGGCCGAGCCGGCATAGGCCACCATCGCCACGCGATCCTGCGGCCGCAGCTGATCGATCAGCAGGTTCAGCGACTTGCGCGCCAGGGGCAGCCGATCCTCCGGGCTCATTGAGCCGGAAGTGTCGATCAGGAACACCAGGTTCAGCGGCGGCTGCTCGGACCGCGCGATGCCGTAGCCCTGCAGCCCGATGTGCAGGATCTGGCGTTGCGGCGACCACGGCGACGGCGCCAGGGCCACATAGGCGCTGAACGGCGTCGCGTGGTCGGCGGGCCGCGCGTAGCCGTAGTCGAAGTAGTTGACCAACTCCTCGACCCGCACCGCGTCGGTGGGCGGGCGAACGCCGTCGTGCAGGAAGCGGCGCACATTGGCGTAGGCGGCGGTGTCCACGTCGGTGGAGAAGGTCGAGACCGGGTCCTGGGCGGTCTGGTGGATCGGGTTGGCCTGGGCGGCCGGATAGCGCTCGGTGTCCTGGGCCGGTTGTTGCGCCGGATAGCGGGCGGCGGGCGGCTGGGCAGGGCGGAAGCTGCCGGTCACCACCAGTTCGGAGATGCTGCTGCTGGCGCTGGGCGGGGGCGGCGGCGCAGGCGGCGGCGGGGTCGGCTCGCGCAGGCGGCGTTCTACCGGTGGGACCGGCAGGGGCGGAAGGGTCGGCGCGCTCGGCGCGTACTGCGGCGCCTGGCGGCGGAGGTAGCCCGCCACGGGCCGCCCGTAGCTCTCCTGCTGGCGGGCCGCGGCGAATCCGAGGGCCTCGCAGGCGGCGGCGCTGGGCGCGCCGTCGGCGTAGCGCGGCTGGGCTGTCGTGGGCTGGCCTGCGAAGGCGGTCAGGCCTGCCATGGCGAACACCGGCAGGGCGCGCGCGGGTCGGCGACGCGAGGGTAGGGGTCGTCTGGTCATGCGTTCACTCCGGAGCATCCGTCACCCCTGATACGCAGGGCCCCGGCGATCGGGGTTAGGCCCCAATGCAAGGAAGGCGACGAGTGTATTACCGGCGTAATTTATCGCACGAAGCTGGCGCCGTTGATATCGAGGACTGCGCCGGTCATCGAGGCGGGAGCCTCCAGCGCCAGGTAGACGGCCGCGTTCGCCACCTCGGCCGGGTCGGCCACCCGTCCCAGCGGGATGTCGGCCAGCAGCTTGTCGCCGCCGCGGCTGGCCAGATAGTCCTCGGCCATGCCGGTCATGGTGAAGCCGGGGCAGACGGCGAAGGCGAGGATGCCTTCGCCCGCGTAGCCGCGCGCGATCGACTTGGTCATGCCGACCATGCCGGCCTTGGACGCCGCATAGTGCCAGTGGGCCGGGGAGTCGCCGCGGTAGGCGGCGCGGCTGGCGATGTTGACGATGCGCCCGCCCGTTCCTTGAGCTGTTGCGCCGCGCTCGCGCCAGTGCAGGATCGCGCGGCGCGACAGGTCGGCGGCGGCCTGCAGGTTGATCTGCAGGGTGCGGCCCCAGCTCGCCTGCCATTCGTCCAGCGGCGCATCTACGGCGATCGGTTCGAACACGCCGGCGTTGTTGATCAGCACGTCGATGCGGCCGTCCAGCAGGCGCAGGGCCTCGTCCCACAGCCGCTCGGCGCCTTGCGGGTCCGCGAGGTCGGCGGCGACGACGCCCTGCTGCTCGCGGCTGGCGTGGCCGACGTAGCGGGCGCGGCCGGCGAGCGCGTCGGCGATGGCGGCGCCGATGCCGCGGCTGGAGCCGGTGACGAGGACGTGGGGCAGGGGATCGGCCATGCTTCCGACTAAGCGGGAGGGTTCGCCGGTTCAAGCGCGGGACGTTGCATTTGGCCCCGGCGTCCGACACACACGCACCCCTAGGCTGGCATGCGGAGAAGGCTCGTGGCGGGAAGCATTACGATCACGGAGCCGTCGTTCGAGCAGCTGCTCGCCATGGGCGACGGACTGGTCCAGGGCGGCCACCTGGGCACCGCGGGGCAGATCTACGGCGTGGCCCTGCGGCGCGCCAAGACCGCGCCCCAGCGGCGCGCCGCGCGGCTGCGCGTGGGCATCGCCGGCTCGTCGGTGCGGGCCGAGCTGAACATGGCGGTGCTGCAGGAGCTGGAGGCCGGCGAGGCCTTCCCGCATTTCGTCGGCGCGGGCCTGGCGACGTGGTGGAAGACCCTCCCGTTCATGGAGGACCCCCGCTTCCTCGAGATCAACGACCGCCACGCGGGCCTGCTGCCGCTGGCCAACTGGCACTGGAACCTGTCGACGGCGCTCTGGGCCGTCCGGCAGGCGAAGGACGTGCCGGGCGACTTCGTGGAACTGGGCGTGTTCAAGGGCCACACCTCGCTGTTCTGCGCGGAATATGTGGAGTTCCAGACCTGGCCACGGCGGTGGTGGCTGTACGACACCTTCGACGGCATCCCGGACGACCAGGTGGCAAAGGGCTGGGAGGAGCGGAACAAGAACCTCTACCAGGACGGCGCCTTCAGCTTCGAGGAGGTCCGCGACCGGTTCGCGGCCTATCCCAACATCTCGGTGATCAAGGGCCGGGTGCCGGAGGTGCTGGCCGGCAATTCGCCCGACACCATCGCCTTCATGCATATCGACATGAACAACCCCACGGCCGAGATCGGGGCCCTGGACGCGCTGTTCGAGCGGGTGTCCAGCGGCGGGGTGATCCTGTTCGACGACTTCTGCTGGGCTACGGCCAAGGCGCAGTTCGACGCCGAGACGAAATGGTTCGCCGAGCGTGGCCTGCACGTCCTGCCGCTGCCCACCGGCCAGGGCCTGTTCGTAAAGCGCTAGCGACGGCCATTCCGTCCAAGACGCGGGCGCCGGCGCGGGGATAGCGTGAGCGGCCGCCGGGGCGCGCCCGGTTCCACAGGAGCCCCCGCATGACCCTCTACCTCGCCGCCTTCCTGCTCGGGATCATCGCCGGCCTGCGGGCCATGACCGCGCCTGCGGCGGTCAGCTGGGCCGCTGAGCTGGGCCTCCTGCGGCTGACCGGGACACCGCTGGCTTTCCTGGGGGCCACGATCACGCCGTGGCTGTTCACCGTCGCCGCCCTGGCTGAGCTGGTCACCGACCAGTTGCCGCAGACGCCCAGCCGCAAGGTCCCGGTGCAGTTCGGCGCGCGCGTGCTGATGGGCGGCCTGGCGGGCGCGGCGGTCGGCATGTCGGCCGGCGCGCTGCTGCTTGGCGCGGTGCTGGGCGTCCTGGGCGCGGTGGCCGGGACCTACGGCGGCGCGGCGGCCCGCGCCCGGATGGCCGCCGCCTTCGGCCGCGACCTGCCCGCGGCGCTGATCGAGGACCTGGTCGCGGTCGGCGGCGCCGCGGCGGTGGTGTGGGGCCTGCTGTGAGCGAGACCTTCGACGCCATCGTCATCGGCGGCGGGCAGGCGGGGCCGTCGATGGCCGGGCGGCTGACGGCGGCCGGCCTGACCGTGGCGATGATCGAGCGCAAGCACCTGGGCGGCACCTGCGTGAACACCGGCTGCATGCCCACCAAGACCCTGGTCGCCAGCGCCCGGGCGGCGCACATGGCCCGCCGCGCCGCCGACTTCGGCGTGGTGCTGAGCGGGCCCGTCGGCGTCGACATGGCCAGGGTGCGCGACCGCGCCCACACGGTGACGATGAACGCCCGGGGCGGCCTGGAGACCTGGCTGGGCGGCATGAAGGGCTGCACGCTGATCCGCGGCCATGCGACGTTCACCGGGCCGCGCGAGGTGGAGGTGGAGGGCCGCCGCCTGACCGCGCCGCGCATCTTCATCAACGTCGGCGGCCGCGCGAGCGTGCCGGACATGCCGGGCGTGCAGGAGGTCCCGGTCCTGAACAACGTGTCGATGATGGATATCGACGTGCTGCCCCGCCATCTGGTGGTGGTGGGCGGCAGCTACATCGGCCTGGAGTTCGCCCAGATGTACCGGCGCTTCGGCGCGCAGGTGACGGTGGTGGAGAAGGGCCCGCGCCTGATCGCGCGGGAGGACCCCGAGATTTCCGACGCCATCCGCGAGATCCTGGAAGGCGAGGGGATCACGTTCCGCCTCAACGCCACCTGCATCTCCTTCGCCCGCCGGGGCGACGACATCTCGGTGGGCGTGGACTGCACGGAAGGCGCCCCGACCGTGCTGGGCTCGCACGCGCTGCTGGCCGTGGGCCGGCGGCCGAACACCGACGACCTGGGGCTGGCGGCGGCCGGGATCACCACCGACCCGCGCGGCTACATCCTGGTGGACGACCGGCTGCAGACCTCCGCGCCGGGCGTCTACGCGCTGGGCGACTGCAACGGGAAGGGCGCCTTCACCCACACCTCGTACAACGACTTCGAGATCGTGGCGGCCAACCTGCTGGACGGCGGCGACCGCAAGGTCAGCGACCGCATCGAGACCTACGGCCTGTTCATCGACCCGCCGCTGGGCCGCTGCGGCCTGACCGAGACCCAGGCGCGGGCCGCCGGCCACGAGGTCCGGGTCGGCCGCCGCCCGATGAGCCGCGTCGGCCGCGCCACCGAACGCGCCGAGACCCAGGGCTTCATGAAGGTGATCGTGGACGCGAAGACCGACGCGATCCTGGGCGGCGCGATCCTGGGCATCGAGGGCGACGAGGCGATCCACGCCATCCTCGACACCATGTCGGCGGGCAAGCCCTACCAGACGCTGATGCGCACGGTGCACATCCACCCGACGGTCAGCGAGCTGATCCCCACGGTGCTGGGCGAGTTGACGCCCTGAGAGGCGGTTCGGCGCGGACCTCTCACCGAGGGTTGGCGGCGACGCTCGCGGGAGAGGTCGGCGCCACCCGAAGGCGGCTCTGCGCCACGGTCACGGCGCTTCCGCCGATGATCGCCCGATCCCCCGCCAGCCGCCCCGTCAGCTCGGCCCCACGGCCTGGGAAGGCCTGATGGAAGCGGATCGGCCCGGGTCCCAGCCGCGGGGCGAGCAGGGGCGTCAGGATCGCGTGGAAGGACCCCGTCGCGGGGTCTTCCGGGATTCCGTAGCCGGGGGCGAAGAAGCGGTCGATGACGTCGAAGCCCGTCGATTTGGCCGCGATCGCCGCCACGCCGACGTTGCCCTGTCCGCCGAGAGCCGTGGAGATCCGCATCAAGTCGGTGGTCCGCGGACGCAGGGTCGGGATCACGTCGGCGTCGTCGAAGAGCGCGACCAGGTAGGGGGCTTCCCAGACCTCCGTCGGTTCGGCGCCGAGGGCGCGCCCGAGACCGGCCGGCGTCGCGACGCGCCTGAAGGCGGGCACGGGCAGGGAAAGCTCATAGGCGTCCGCCTGCGGCTGTACGGTGAGCCGGCCGGAGGCGGTGTCGAAGGCGAGGGCTCCGGGCGCGAGGCCCATTTCGCGGATCAGCGCGTGCGCCGTGGCGAGGGTCGCATGTCCGCAGAGCGGAACCTCGGTCGCCACTGTGAACCAGCGTAGCCCGAACTGGTCCGGAGCCCCGGTGCGCCTGAGAAAGGCCGTGGCGCCGGCGGCGTTCTCCGCGGCGAGCCGCTGCATCCAGTCGTCGGATGGCCAGGCGTCCATCGGCTCGACCACGCACGCGGCGTTCCCGCAGAAGGCCCGGGTCGTGAAGGCGTCGATGGTCCACTGGCGCATGCGATGGCCTTGTCAGTCGGGTTGAGCCGCCATCGGCGGCAGGGCGCCGAGGACCTCGGTGATCGCCGCCGTCACCGAGTCCGGGGCGTCGAGTTCGATGTAGTGGCTCGTCCCAGGCACGACACGATGCTTGCCGACCCGCGACAGGCGCGCCGTCTCCTCGTGCAGGGCGATCCCCACCGCTTGGCCGGCGACCTCGATCGGGTCCCTCGCATCGTAGAGCCCATGGGTGAGCACCACCATCGGCTTGCGGCCGAAGACGCCGGGACGAAAGACGTCGCGGTAGACCCGATCGGCCCGTTCGCCGGCGTAGACGCTGTTCAGGACCTCCGAGGCCTGAGCGCCCTGGTAGGCGGCGGTCACCTGGATCCGGGCCCGCGCGGCGGCGGTCTCCGGCCCCAGCGGCTTGCGCACGGGATCGGTGCAGCGGCGGTAGGTGGGCGATGCGGGGTCCAGAGGCGCCTCGCGCGCCGCCGCGGCGCAGCGGGTGTAGCGATCGGTGAGCCAGGCGAAGAGCGTCAGGTCCGCGAGCTCGGAACGGGCGGCGATGGATGCGCCGAACCGCTTGCGCAACAGGGGCCGGGCCCGTTCGGGCGTCCGCTCTTCGGACGGGTCGACGAGCACCAGCCCCGCCACCTCTTCAGGATAGAGCGCCGCGTAGAGCTTCACGTTGAACCCGCCGAGAGAGTGGCCCACGACCACCAGCGGGGTCCTGAGCTTCGCGGCGCCGACCAGGGCATGCAGGTCCTGCGCGATCTCAACGGGCGTTCGCGGCAAGGGCGCGGGATCGCTGTGGCCGAGGCCGGCGCGATCGTAAACGCAGGCGCGCGCCGACCTGGCGACGGCGGGCTGCACGAGCGCCCAGACATCGGACCAGTCGCTGCCGCCGGCGTCGAACAGGACCGTGCGGGGGCCGGAGCCCATGCAGAACAGATTGAGGCGCCGCCCCCCGACATCGACGGCCTCATGCGGTCGCGCGTACTCGCGCCCGAGCTCCGGCGTCAGCTCGGTGGCCGCGGCGGGGGTGGAGGTGGCAAAGGTCGCAATCAGGGCGGCGATGAGCGGCGCGCGAATCATCGGGCGATCTCCGTCTGCAGGCGTCGGCGGAAGAAGGCCAGGATCTCGTCGCGCGCCTGGCGGGTGGGCTCGCCCGCCGCATCAATGAGATCGACCGTGACCACGCTGTGGGGCGTGCCGACGAACTTCTCGAAGAACGGCGGCCGCGGCCCGGGGTTCGCCGCCTCGTCCGGCAGGACCCTTGAGACGAAGCGGTCTCCCAGGACACGGCCGTACGCCGCGAAGCGCTCGGCGCGGCAGAAGGCGTCCCCCGCGAACCGATAGGCCAGAACGGTGAGGTCTTCGCGCTGGAGGCGCTGACCCACGGCGGCGAGGTCGTCCGGCGAGATCTCAAGGCCGTCCGGCTCATCGAGCGGCAGGGACGGCTGCGACAGGATGGGCGCGAGCACCGCCGGCTCGAGCATCATGGTCAGCGCGAAGTTGCCGGTGAAGCACATGCCGATGGCGCCGACGCCCGGCCCGCCGCAGGCGGCGTGGGCGTGCCGCGCAAGCGCGCGCAGCCATTGGGTCACGGGGCTGGCGACGCCGGCGCCGAACGCGCGGAATTCCGCGCTGACGCAGGCGTGGCGGAAGACGCCGGCGGCTTCGTCCGCGCTCGGGACGGCGCCGTCCCGACCGAACAGGGACGGCATGAAGACCGTGAAGCCGGCGTCCCGCACCCACCGTGCGAAGCGGGCGACGTGGGGGCTGATCCCCGGCATCTCGGCCATGACGATGACCGCGGGGCCTTTCCCGCTCACGTACACGCGCCTGGCCACGCCGAGCAGGGTGATTTCGGATGCGGTGAAATCGGCGAGCGCGTCGTCTTGCAAAAGGTTTTCGGCCATCCACGCCCTCCAACGTTCCATGGCCAAGTTGCGGTAGGCAGGGTAAGGCGAGAAGTGTCAGAAATGACATTGATCAGGGGATTTCCGACATGGTCGTCATCGAGGTCCTGGTGCTCAAGGGGGCATCGCCCTCCAGCGTCGCCATCACCTGCGAACTGCTGCAGACGGCGAACCGGCTGCGCGCGGCCGCCGGCCGGCCGCCGGCCTTCGCGGTGCGCCTGTGGGGCTCCGGCGCCCGGGCGGCGCGCGTGATGTTCGGCCGCGCGTTCGAGACCGCCCAGCCGGGACCGGCCGGCGTGGTGGTCGTCCCGGGGCTGGCGCTCACCGATGAAAGCGCGATGATGGAAGGGCTGGCGCGCAAGGACATGGCCCCCGCACGCCAGCGCCTGGTGGAGGCGTTTCGGGACGGGGCGGAGATCGCGGGGTCCTGTTCAGCCGTCTTCCTGGCCGCGTCCGCCGGGCTGCTGGACGGGCGGCGCGCGACGACCTCCTGGTGGCTGACGCCCCTGTTCCGACGGATGTTCCCGGCGGTGCGCCTGGAGACCGACGCCATGGTGGTGACGGACGGACGGATCACGACCGCCGGCGCGGCGATGGCCCAGATGGACCTGATGCTGTCGGTGATCGCCCGCCATGGCGACGCGGCGCTGGCGGAGCGATGCGCCCGCTACATGCTGCTCGAGGCGCGCGCCTCGCAGGCGAGGTACATGGCGATCTCGTTCCTGAGCGCGGCGGACGAGCGGATCTCGCGGACAGAGCGGTGGCTGAAGGCGCGCCTGGACGAGAGCATTCCGGTCGGGGCCATGGCCGCGGCAGCTGGCCTCGCGCCCCGCACGTTCGCGCGGCGCCTGGAACGGATCACCGGGCTGTCGCCGGTCCGGTTCTTGCAGCGGTTGAGGGTGGAGCGCGCGATCGAGCTTCTCGAGACCACCCGCCTCTCGTTCGACGAAATCGCCACGTGCGTCGGCTACGCGGAGCCCTCGACGCTCCGCCGTCTGCTTCGCCGCAACGGCGCGCCGGGCGCGCGCGAGATCCGCAGCGCGTCGTAGCGGACGCCGCCGGAAGGCGGGGGCGGGGCCATCGCAGGTGACGCGTTGCGCGGGATCGCCGATGTCGAGGGAGGTCTTGGAGGCCTGACCGGGAATCGAACCCGGGTAAACGGATTTGCAGTCCGGCGCGTAACCACTCCGCCATCAGGCCGCCTAGAGCGCGCGGTGCTATCAGAAGCACCCCCGCGCCGCAATTGCCTTCCGGGCGGCTCGCCCTATAACCCGCGGCTAAAGCCTTCCGCGCCCAAGGATTCCCGATGGCCGACTTCGCCGCCGCCCGCCTCAACATGGTGGAGAGCCAGGTGCGCACCGCCGACGTCACCGACGTGCGCATCCACGACGCCATGCGCGCCCTGCCGCGCGAGGATTTCCTGCCGCCGGGCAAGTCGCACCTGGCCTACGCCGACCTGGAGGCCGAGTACGCGCCCGGCCGCTGGCTGCTGAAGCCGCGCGATGTGGCCAAGCTGATGCAGGCGCTGCGCCCGATGCCGGGCGAGACGGCCCTGGCGATCTCGGCGCCCTATGCCGCGGCGATGCTGGAGAAGCTGGGCGTCACGGTGACGCGGATCGAGGCCGGGGCGGAGGCGCCCAGCGGGGTTTTCGACCTGGTGGTCTGCGAGGGAGCCGTGGCGCGCGCGCCGCAGGCCTGGACCGCCGTCCTGGCGACCAACGGCCGCCTGGGCGTCGTCGAGCGGTCGGGCCCGGTGGGCAAGGCCTGCCTCTATGTGAAGGCCGCGGACGGTGTTGGGCGCCGCGAGTTGTTTGACGGTTTCCCGCCTGTACTGGCCGGCTTCGAGCCGCAACACGGCTTCGCCTTCTAGGTGACTTTGAAACACCTTCGAAACGGTGGCGTGAAAAAAGCTTAAGGTGACGCCGCTTGGTCCAGGCGGCAGACGACGCATATAGAACACGTCTCTCGCGAGATCGGGGATAACGAATGTCGATCAACTTCCGTGGCCGCCTGTTGGCCGCGACTCTGTGTGTAGGCGTCGCGGGCGTCGCGGTCCCGGCGGGCGCCGAGACCCTGGCCGACGCGGTCGCGCTGGCCTACCAGAACAACCCCACCCTGCAGGCGCAGCGCGCCACGCAGCGCGCCCTGGACGAGACCTATGTCCAGGCCCGCAGCGGCTGGCGTCCGACCCTGAACCTCGGCGCAAGCGCCAGCTACAGCGAGACCCGGATCCCGTTCGCCGCTGCCGGCGGCGGCACCGACCGTAACGGTGACGGCATCCCCGACCGGGTCACGTTCGGCATCTTCGAAACCAACTCCTCGCGCGTGGGCCTGACCTTCACCCAGCCCCTGTGGACCGGCGGCCGCGTCGCCGCGGCCGTGAACGCCGCCAATGCCGACGTCCTGGCCGGCCGGGAGAACCTGCGCCGCGTCGAGGCCTCCGTCCTGACCTCGGTGATCCAGGCCTATTCCGACACCCGCCGCGACCAGGAGTCGCTGCGGATCCGGGAAGAGAACGTCAAGGTCCTCACCAGCCAGCTCAAGGAATCGCAGGCGCGGTTCGACGTGGGCGAGGTGACCCGCACCGACGTCGCCCAGTCCCAGGCCCGTCTGGCCGCCGCCCAGGCCCAGTTGCAGTCGGCCGTCGCCCAGTTGGCCATCACGCGCGCCGGCTATGCGACGCTGGTCGGCCAGAACCCGGGCGAACTCGCGCCGGAACCGTCGCTGGCCTTCCTGCTGCCAACCGATCCGGACGAGGCCTACAAGATCGCCGAGCAGAACAATCCGCAGCTCCGCGCCCAGCAGTTCACCGAGCAGGCCAGCCGCGCCCGCGTCGCGCAGGCCAAGGCCGACCGCATGCCCAGCGTGTCGGCCCAGGCCACCTACGGTTTCTCGGGTCCGGCCATTCCGGACCGGCCGCAGGACGTGCTGCAGCACGACCTGTACACGCGCGGCGTGACCGCGACGATCCAGGGCACGATCCCGCTGTTCACGGGCGGACTGACCACCTCGCGCATCCGCCAGCAGATCGAGCGCAACAACGTCGATCGGATCACCACCGAAGGCGTGCGCCGCAACGTGCTGCAGGGGATTACCCAGTTCTGGAGCCAGCTGATTGCGGCCCGCGCCAACATCGTATCCAGCGACGAGCAGGTCCGCGCCGCCAAGATCGCCGCCGAGGGCACGCACCAGGAGCAGATGGTCGGCCTGCGCACCACCATCGACGTGCTGAACGCCGAGCAGGAACTGCGCTCGGCGGAGTTGAGCCAGGTGTCGTCGCGCCGCGACGAATATGTCGCCGCCGCCAATGTGCTGGCCACGATGGGCCGGCTGGAAGCCAAGAACCTGATTCCCTCGCAGCCGCAGTACGACGCCGCGAAGAACTTCCGGAAGCTGAAGATTACCTGGGGCTGGGTGCCGTGGGAGGAGCCGATCGGCATCGTCGACCAGGCGCTGACTCCGTGGCCGGCCAAGGCGCCGATGGAGAAATCGACCGAAAAGCCGATGGCGCCGGGCCTGCAACCTGCGCCCGCGGTCACTCCGGCGCCGGCGACGCGTTGACGCGCCGCTAGCCGGGAAATTGCAGGATTGCGCGAGCACGCTTAGGGTCATGTGCTCAACCAACCGGGGCCGGCACGGGCATGTCTGAACAGTCCTCCCAAGAACCGACGATGGAGGAGATCCTCGCCTCGATTCGGCGGATCATCTCCGAGGACGATACGCCCGCCGCGGAGACGCCGGCGGCGCCTGCCGCCGAGGCGGCGCCCGAGCCGGAACCCGAACCTGTCGCCGCCGCGCCGCAGCCGGAGCCTGAGCCGGAACCGGCCGCCGCCGCGCCGGCCCCGGTCGTCGAACCCACCATCGTCGAGCCGACCATCGTCGACCCGCCGGATGATGACGACGACGATCTGGAACTGACCCAGAAGGTCGAGACTCACGGGGACCTGGACGTGCTGGCGCCCCGCGAGCCCGAACCGGCGCGGGCCGCTCGGGCGTTTGGGGTGTTCAGCTATTGGGTCGCCGCCGCGCCCGCCGCCAGCTTCGAGAAGCTGTCCGCCACGATCGCCATGCCCGCCGCGGGCCGCACCCTCGAGGACGTGGTCCGCGAACTGCTGCGTCCGCTGCTGCAGCAGTGGCTCGACGACAACCTGCCGGGCATCGTGCAGGAGGCCGTCCAGGCCGAGGTCGAACGCATCGCCCGCGGGCGAGTACGGTAAGAGCCCACGTCGCTCTCCCTCTGGGGGAGCTCCCGCGAAGCGGGTGAGGGGGCTTCCGCTCAAACGGTCCGACCGTGCGCCGCCGCGCCGCCGACAGGGCTTCTGCGGCGCCTTTTGAGCGGACCCCCTCCGTCGGTTTCGCCGACACCTCCCCCGACGGGGAGGAATTGCGGTATTGCCGCCGCTCGTTCAGAAGACCCCACCATGCTCGACAAGACCTTCGATCCCAAGACCGCCGAACCACGTCTCTACGCCGCCTGGGAGGCGTGCGGCGGCTTCGCGCCGACCGACGACCCGAACGCCGAACCGTTCTCCATCGTGATCCCGCCGCCGAACGTGACCGGCTCGCTCCACATCGGGCACGCGCTGAACAACACCCTGCAGGACGTGCTGATCCGCTTCGAGCGCATGCGCGGCAAAGCCGCGCTCTGGCTGCCCGGCACCGACCACGCCGGCATCGCCACCCAGATGGTCGTGGAGCGCCAGCTGGCCGAGGCCGGCAACCAGTCGCGCCGCGACATGGGCCGCGAGGATTTCGTGGCCAAGGTCTGGGAGTGGAAGGCCAAGTCCGGCGGCACGATCGTCAACCAGCTGAAGCGCCTGGGCGCCTCGTGCGACTGGAGCCGCGAGCGCTTCACCCTGGACGAGGGCCTTTCGGCCGCCGTCCGCAAGGTGTTCGTGAAGCTGCACAAGGAAAAGCTGATCTACCGCGACAAGCGGCTGGTGAACTGGGACCCGCACTTCCAGACCGCGATCTCCGACCTGGAGGTCGAGCAGCGCGAGGTGGACGGCCACTACTGGCACTTCGCCTATCCGCTGGAGGACGGCTCGGGCGAGATCGTCGTCGCCACCACGCGGCCCGAGACCATGCTGGCTGACACCGCGGTCGCGGTGCACCCCAGTGACGAGCGCTACAAGGCCGTGGTCGGCAAGGCCGTGCGCCTGCCGATCGTGAACCGCCCGATCCCGATCATCGCCGACGAGTATCCGGACCCGGAGAAGGGCTCCGGCGCGGTGAAGATCACGCCC
Organism: uncultured Phenylobacterium sp.; assembly: GCA_966096115.1. Taxonomy (GTDB): domain Bacteria; phylum Pseudomonadota; class Alphaproteobacteria; order Caulobacterales; family Caulobacteraceae; genus Phenylobacterium. The sequence goes on along the minus strand of CBHTUE010000018.1, from coordinate 11,512 downwards.
GCGCACGACTTCAACGACTTCATGGTCGGCAAGCGCCACAACCTGCCGGTCATCAACATCTTCGACGACTTCGCGCGCATCAACGATAACGCGCCGGCCGAGTACCGCGGCCTGGACCGCTTCGCGGCCCGCAAGAAGGTGGTCGAGGCGTTCGAGGCCCTGGGCCTGCTGCGGGAGATCGAGAAGACCCGCCACACGGTGCCGCACGGGGACCGCTCGGGCGTCGTGGTCGAGCCCTACCTGACCGACCAGTGGTACGTCGCCGCCGACGTCCTGGCCAAGCCGGCGATCAAGGCCGTGGAGGACGGCGACACCGTCTTCGTGCCGAAGAACTGGGAGAAGACCTACTTCGAGTGGATGCGGAACATCCAGCCGTGGTGCGTGTCGCGCCAACTGTGGTGGGGCCACCGCATTCCGGCCTGGTACGGCCCGGACGGCAAGGCGTTCGTGGAAGAGACCGAGGCCGAGGCGCAGAAGAAGGCCGACGAGCACTATGGCCGGCCCACGCCGCTGAAGCAGGACGAGGACGTCCTGGACACCTGGTTCTCGTCCGGCCTGTGGCCGTTCTCCACCCTGGGCTGGCCGGAGAAGACCGACGACCTGGCGCGGTTCTACCCGACCCACACCCTGATCACCGGCTTCGACATCATCTTCTTCTGGGTCGCCCGGATGATGATGCAGGGCATCCACTTCACCGGCGAGGTCCCGTTCAAGCGGGTGTTCATCAACGCCCTCGTGCGCGACGCCGAGGGGAAGAAGATGTCCAAGTCCAAGGGCAACGTCATGGACCCCCTGGAACTGGTCGACGACTACGGCGCCGACGCGCTGCGCTTCACGCTGACGGCGATGTCGGGCGCGGCGCGGGACATCAAACTGTCGCGGCCCCGCATCGAGGGCTACCGCAACTTCGGCACCAAGCTCTGGAACGCGACCAGCTTCGCGCAGCGCAACGGCTGCGCCCGGGCCGAGGGGTTCGACCCCGCCGGCGTGAAGCTGGCGCTGAACCGCTGGATCGTTGGCGAAACGGTCCGCACGAGCCAGGCGGTGACGGCATCGCTCGCTGACTGCGGGTTCGGGATCGCCGCCGAGAGCCTCTACCGCTTCGTCTGGAACCAGTTCTGCGACTGGTACGTCGAGCTGTCCAAGCCGCTGCTGCAGGGCGACGACGCGGACGCCAAGGCGGAGACCCAGGCGACCGTGGCCTGGGTGCTGGATGAGATCCTGAAGCTGCTGCACCCGATGATGCCCTTCATCACCGAGGAGCTCTGGGCCCAGACCCAGGACTTGGGCGCCAAACGCCCGCACGAGGGGTTCCTGATGGTGGCGCCCTGGTCGGAGCTGTCCTCCGACCTGATCGACAAGGACGCCGACGCCGAGGTCAGCCTGGTGATCGAGGCGATCTCCGAGGGCCGCTCGGTGCGGCAGGGCCTGAATGTGCCGCTCTCCGCCAAGCCGCCGCTGCTGGTGATCGAGGCCACCGACGCCCAGCGCGCGACCCTGGCCGCCAGCGCCGCCCAGATCGCCCTGATGCTGCGCGTCTCCGGCGTGCAGTCGGTGGAGGCCGCCCCGCCGGGCTCGATCCCCTATGTGGTCGAAGGCGCCACCCTGGCGCTCCCGGTCGCCGAGTTCATCGACATCGCCGCCGAACGCGCCCGCCTGACCAAGGAGGTGGCGGCCCTGACGCAGGAGATCGCCAAGACCGCCGGCAAACTGGGCAACGCCGACTTCGTCGCCCGCGCGCCGGAAGAGGTGGTCGAGGAGAACCGCGAACGGCTGGCCGAGGCGCAAGCCGCCAAGGCCAAGCTGGAAGCCGCGCTGGCGCGGCTGGGCGACGTGGCCTGACGGATATGCCCGGGCCCCTGATCATCGCGGGGGCCTGCGGCTACGGCGTCTGGCCCAGCAACTCGCTGGAGGGCGCGCGCGCCTGCCTGGCCGAGCCGGTCGACGGCATCGAGATCGACGTCCATCTGACGGCCGACGGCCACGTGGTCGCCCACCACGACTACCGCATCGCCGCCGACGCCAGCCGGCTGGGCGGCGCGTTCCTGGACGCGCCGGGCCCGCTGCTGCGCGACGCGACGCTGGCCGAGCTGCAGGCCTACGACCTGGGCCGGCTGCGGGAAGGCGCGGCCGAGCTGCGGCGCTATCCGCACAAGCGGGGGCTGGACGGGGTGGTGATGCCGACTCTGCCGCAGCTGCTGGCGGCCCTGGCCGAGGCGCCGGGACCGCGCCGGTGGATCTTCGTGGAGATCAAGACCGATCCCGCCGGCTATCGGGAGTCCGCCGATCCGGTCGCCCTGACCAACGCCGTGCTGCGCGACCTGGACGCCGCGGGCTGGACGGACCACGCCAAGATCATCGCCTTCGACTGGTCGGTGCTGCGCGACCTGGCCGCCCGCCGCCCCGAGATCGCCACCGCCCACCTGACCGTGCCGGCGGCGATGCACGGCCGCATCGTGCGGCTGCCCAACGGCGACTCGCCCTGGACCGACGGCTGCGACGAACGCCACTTCGCAGGCTCCGAGCTGCGCGCCATCCAGGCGCACGGCGGGCGCGAGTGGTCGCCGCACATCTCCGACATCACCCCCGAGCGCGTGGCGGAGGCGAAGGCGCTGGGCCTGGCGGTCGGCGTCTGGGGCGTCTCGACCGCGGCCGAGATCGCCGCGATGACGGCGCTGGGCGTGGACGCCCTGACCGTCTCCGGGCCGGACTGGGCCGCTTGACCCGCCGCCCAGCGGCCCGGATGGTCGGCCCATGCTGAAGGTCTGGGGCCGCCGCAACTCGCAGAACGTCCAGAAGGTGCTGTGGCTGGTGGGCGAGCTGGGGCTGGCGCACGAGCACATCCCGGCCGGCGGCGCGTTCGGGCGGCTGGCCGATCCCGACTTCGGCGCGCTCAATCCCAACCGCACGGTGCCGGTGATCGAGGACGACGGCGTGGTGGTGTGGGAATCGCACGCGATCCTGCGCTACCTGGCGGGCAGGTACGGCGGCGAGGCGTGGTGGCCGGCCGATCCTGGCGAGCGGTCGCTCGCCGACCGCTGGCTGGACTGGGCCCAGGCGCAGTGGCAACCGGCGTTCCTGTCCGGCGTCTTCTGGGGCTTCTACCGCACGCCCGAGGCGCAGCGGGACAGCCAGGCCGTCGCGCGCAGCGTGGCGCGGTGCACGGAGCTGCTCCAACTGGTCGAGCGGCAGCTGGAGGGCCGCGCCTGGCTCACCGGTGATCGTCTGACCTTGGGCGACATCCCGCTGGGCTCGTGCCTCTACCGCTACTTCGGGCTCGAGATCGAGCGGCCCGCACTGCCGCGGGTGGAGGCCTGGTATCAGGCGCTGACCGAGCGGCCGGCCTACCGGGAGCACGTCATGCTCCCGTTCGACGACCTGAAGGGCCGGCTGGCGTTTTGAGGCCTACTTCGGCTTGCGGAACTTCAGCAGGAACTGGTCGGTCTTGCCGCGGATGGCCGGCACGAAGACCATCTTGGTGTGGTCGTCCTCCGGGTTCGCGAGGAGCTTGCTCTCGCTGTCCAGCTTGAAGCCGGCGGCCGTGACGTCCTTGATCACCTGCGCCTTGTCGATCCGGTGCAGCGTCTCGGTGACGATCATCGGCGCGCCGGGCGCGTCATGGTCGAGGATCACGTAGACGCCGCCGGGCTTCAGGGCCGCGTAGACCTGCTTGTTGAAGCCGGGCACGTCGGCCGGGCCCATGAACTTGTCGTAGAGGTCGTGGTAGTTCTGGCGGATGAACACCGCATCCAGGCTCTTGGCCGGCAGGGCCATGGCGTTCACCGGCGGGGTCGTGAGCTCGATGACCCCGTTCGACCCTGCGGCCGAGGCCTGCATCGGGCCCATCACCTCGGGGTGCAGCTTGGCCACCTCGGCCGGCATCACCGCATAGAGCTTGCCCTTCGGCCCGACGGCGGCGCCCAGCGCGCGGGCGAAGCGGCCCGAGACGATGTCGGCCACCTTGTCGCCCGGCTTGACGCCGATGAACTTGATCACCTCGTCGCTCTTCAGCGACGGGTCGCTGAGCGCGTCGGCCGGCGGCTTCTGCTGGGCCGTGGCGACGAAGGCGGGCGCGGCCGCCACAACGGCGACGGTGGCGGCGAGGGCGGCGGCAAGCTTGAAGTTCATGGCGTTTCCCCTGTTCTGCGCCAAGCTTAGCAGACGCCACGCCGCTGCGCGCTTGATCCATCGTGCAACGCCCGTACGGCGCGAAGCGCCTTCAGATTTGGCCACTGAAGACACTGAAAACACTGAAAGCCAGGAGCGGCGCGACCTCACGGCGCCCTTCAGTGTTTTCAGTGTTTTCAGTGGTTCTCTTCTCTTGGCTGCGGCGCTGGCATAGCTTCGCCGCTTCGTACGTGTTTCGGGGCATGCTCATGCGCAAGTTCATCGTGGCCGCGGCGCTCGTCGCCGGCCTTTCGTTCGGCTTCACGGCGGCGGCGCAGGATGCCAAGCCCGCCGCGCTGAAGGCCGACGTCGCGAAGGACAAGATCGACCTGCCGCCTTTCCCGGCCGACGCTTCGGTCAAGCAGGTCACCCATGTCGCCGGCAAGACCCTGAACTACACCGCCACGGTCGGGTCTCTTCCGGTGCGCGACGAGAAGGGTAAGAAGATCGGTGAGGTGGTGTTCACCGCCTACACCCTGGATGGCCCCAAGGACCCGAGCCGCCCGGTCACCTTCGCCTTCAACGGCGGCCCCGGCGCGGCCTCGGTCTACCTCAACCTCGGCGCCATCGGGCCCAAGCGGGTGCAGTTCGGCGCCCAGGGCGACGCGCCGTCGGACTCGGCGCTGACCGTCGACAATGCCGGCACCTGGCTCGACTTCACCGACCTGGTGTTCATCGACCCGGTCGGCACCGGCTACTCCCGCTCGCTGGTCGACAAGGACGAGACCAAGAAGCGGTTCTGGTCGATCAAGCCGGACATCGAGTACCTGAGCCGCGTCACCTTCGACTGGCTGGTGAAGAACGGCCGCATGGCCTCGCCCAAGTACATCGTCGGCGAGAGCTACGGCGGCTTCCGCGTGCCGCGCATCGCCCGCTACCTGCAGACCCAGCTGGGCGTCGGCATGAGCGGGGTGATCATGGTCTCGCCCTACCTGGAGCCGCCGGCCAGCGAGGCGCCTGACTTCTCGCCCATGCCGTTCGTGATCACCCTGCCGTCCATGGCCGCCGCCAACTACGAGCGGCAGGGCAAGGCCCTGAACGCCGGTCAGATGGCCGAGGTCGAGGAGTACGCCCGCACCGAGTTCGTCACCGACCTGCTGAAGGGCCGCCGCGACCCGGCCGCGGTCTCCCGGCTGGTGCAGAAGGTCACCGCCTACACCGGCCTCGACCCCGTCTTCGTGCAGCGCTCTGGCGGCCGCATCGACAGCTTCACCTTCCTGCGCGAGCTCTATGTGAAGGAGGGCAAGATCGGCAGCTGGTACGACAGCAATGTCACCGCCCAGGATCCCTTCCCCTGGTCGCCGCAGCGGCGCACCGGCGACACCATCCTGGACGCCCTGATCGCGCCCACCACCAGCGCCGTCGTCGACCTCACCACCCGCATCGTCGGCTGGAAAATCGAGGGCCGCTACAACGCGCTGTCCGACGAGGTGGGCGAGAACTGGGAGAAGGGCATCGGGCTGGAAGACTCGGTCACCGACCTGCGCCAGGCCGTCGCCACCGACCCGAAGATGCGGGTGCTGATCGTGCACGGCTACAACGACCTGAGCTGCCCGTACTTCGCCTCGAAGCTGATCGTGGACCAGATGCCCGACCCGACGCGCGTGAAGCTGAACCTCTATCCTGGCGGCCACATGTTCTACTCGCGACCGGGCAGCCAGGAGGCGTTCCGGCGCGACGTCATGACCCTGTTCGGCGCGCGGTGACCTAGACGGCCAAGGCCTGCGGGGGCATCGTCCGCCGGGCGCGTTGCGGATGGGCCGGGGTATGGACAAGCCGATAGCGGAAACCGACACCGCGATCGCCCAGGTCGACCCCGCCGTCGAGGACCTGATCCGGCAGCGGGTCGCCGAGGACCTCGAGCGGCAGGTCGCCGAGCGCACGGCGGGCCTGGCCGCCGCCAACGCGGATCTCCGGCGCCAACTCGACGAGGGCGCGCAGGCGCGTGACGAGCACGTCATCGAGGGCATCCCCGCCCTGGTCCTGATCCTGTCGCCGAGCGGCGACATCCAGCGTGTGAACCGCAAGGCCGTCGACCACTTCGATCGCACGGTCGAGGCGCTGCGCCGGTCGGTCCCGGGCGACCTGATCCACCCGCACGACCTGTCGCGGGCGACCCAACTGTTCACGGCGGGGCTGGCGTCCGGCGAGGCGTTCGACGTCGACCTGCGCATCCGTCGCGCCGACGGGCTCTACCCCTGGTTCCTGGCTCGCGCCCATCCGCTGCGGGACGCGGCCGGGCGCATCGAGCAGTGGTACGTGCTGGCCACCGACATCGACGAACGCAAGCGGGTGGAGGACGAGCTGCGGGTCCGCGAGCTGAGCGTCCGGCTGCTGGTGGAGAGCCTGGACAGCATTCCGGCCCTGACGATGGTGGCCAACGAGTCCGGCGAGATCGTCTTCGCCAACCGGCAGGTGCTCGATTACTACGACCGCACGCTGGAGGAGGTGAAGGTCTGGGCCACCAGCGCCAACATCCTCCACCCGGACGACCTGGAGCACGCCAACCAGGTGGTCGCCGCCGCGCTCGCCGCCGGGGTCGCCTGCGAGGATGAGTACCGGCTGCAGCGCCATGATGGCGTCTATCGGTGGTTCGAGGGCCGCTACTCGCCGGTTCGCGACGCCGCCGGGCGGATCGTGAACTGGTTCGTCCTGCTCGTGGACATCGACGACCGCAAGCGCTCGGAGGAGGAGGTGCGCCGAAGCGAGGCATTCCTGGCCGAGGGGCAGCGGCTGAGCGCGACCGGCAGCTTCCATTGGCGGGTGGCGACCGGCGAGATCACCTGGTCAGAGCAGCTCTACCGCATCTTCCAGGTCGCACCCGGCGCGGCCGTGACGCCCCTGCTGTACCGCGCGAGGGTTCATCCCGACGACGTCGCCCTTACCGAGGTCCTCGGCGCCGACGCTCAAAGCGGCGCCCGCGACCTGGACGTCCAGCACCGGCTGCTGCTGCCCGACGGCTCGATCAGTTTCGTCCACCTGGTCGCGCACGCGATCCGCGGCGCCGATGGCGGCCTGGAGTACATGGGCGCCATCCAGGACGTGACTCAGCGGCGGCTGTCCGAGGAGGGGCTGAGCAAGATCCGCTCGGAACTGGCGCATGCGGGCCGCGTGATGAGCCTTGGCGCCCTGACCGCCTCGATCGCCCACGAGGTCAGCCAGCCGCTCTCCGGCATCCTCACCAACGCCAGCACGCTCGTGCGGCTGCTGGCGGCCGACCCGCCCAACCTGGACGGCGTCCGCGAGACGGCGCGGCGCACCGTGCGTGACGCCGATCGCGCGTCCGAAGTGGTCTCGCGGCTGCGCGCGCTGTTCCGCCGCGAGGCGGCCTCGAGCGAGCCCGTCGACCTGAACCAAGCCACCCGCGAGGTGCTGACGCTGTCGGCGAGCGAGCTTAGCCGCGGCCGCGTCATCGTGCGCACCGACCTCGCCGCCGACCTGCCCGCCGTGCACGGCGACAAGGTCCAGCTGCAGCAGGTGGTCCTGAACCTGGTGCTCAACGCCGTCGACGCCATGGCCGGCGTCGACGACCGGCCGCGCGACCTGATGGTGGCCACGCGGCGCGAGGACGACGGCCGCGTCCGCCTGTCGGTTCGCGACGCCGGCGTGGGCGTCGATCCGCAGGAGATCGAGAAGCTGTTCGACGCCTTCCACACGACCAAGACCGAGGGCATGGGCATCGGCCTGTCGATCAGCCGCTCGATCATCGAGGCGCACGACGGCCGCCTCTGGGCCGAGGCCAACGCGGGCCCGGGCGCGACCTTCTCGTTCGCCCTGCCGGACGGGCAGGCGGCCCCGCCCGGCGCCTGAGGCGCACAGCGTCCGGCGAACGCCGGCGCCGGTTTGCCTCCCGGGCTGGCTTATGCTTGTTCACTTGGCCATGACGCCGGGGCCGGGGATCCCGGTGCGTTGGGAGTGAAGTTGCATGTCCGAGGCTGTTCTGCCGCCGGGTTGGCCCGCCATGTCGATCCAGCAGGCCCACGCCCTGATGACCGGCCCGGGCCTGCCCACCGAGGTGGCCGAAGAGACCATCCGCGGCGTGAAACTGAAGGTCTGGAAGAACCAGCCGCCCACGCTGCGGGCCGTCGCCGAGCTGGCCAAGACCCACGGCGAGAAGGTCTTCCTGGTCTACGAGGACGAACGCGTCACCTTTGAGGCCTTCCACCGCGCCGTCGCCGCCTTCGCCGTGGAGCTGCAGGCGCAGGGCGTCGTGAAGGGCGACCGGGTCGCGGTGATCATGCGCAACCTGCCGGAATGGGTGGTGGCCTTCTATGGCGCCGCCTCGCTGGGCGCGATCGTCACGCCGCTGAACGCGTGGTGGACCGGGCCGGAGCTGGAGTACGGGCTGACCGACTCCGGCTCGAAGATCGCGGTGATGGACGCGGAGCGCTACCAACGCCTGACCGAGCACTTCGCCAACTGCCCTGACCTCAAGCGCGTCTACGTCAGCCGCGAGGTCGAGGAGATCGCCCACCCCTACGTCGCCAAGCTGGAGAGCGTGATCGGCGCGCCGCCCGAGTGGGCGAGTCTGCCCGACCAGCCCATCCCGCCGGTGGACATCGCCACGGACGACGACGCGACCATCTTCTACACCTCCGGCACCACCGGCCGGCCCAAGGGAGCGCTGGCGACCCAGCGCGCGATCAACACCAACATCATCACCGCCGGCGCCGCGGGGGCGCGCGGCTTCCTGCGCAAGGGCGAGATGCCGCCCGCGCCCGACCCGACCCAGCCGCAGCGGGCGATGCTGCTGTCGGTGCCGTTCTTCCACGCCACCGGCTGCTTCGCCGTGCTGAACCCGATCCTGTTCGCCGGCGGCAAGCTGGTCCTGATGTACAAGTGGGACGTGATCCGCGCCTTCGAGCTGATCGAGCGCGAGCGGATCACCGGCGCCGGCGGCGTGCCCACCATCGCCTGGCAGCTGCTGGAGCACCCGGCGCGCGAGAACTACGACCTCTCATCGCTGGAGGGCGTGTCTTATGGTGGGGCGCCCTCGGCGCCGGAGCTGGTGCGCCGGCTGAAGGAGGTGTTCCCGAAGTCGACCAGCGGCCAAGGCTGGGGCATGACCGAGACCTGTGCGACGGTCACCTCGAACGGCGCGGAGGACTACCAGAACCGCCCCGACAGCTGCGGGCCGGCCGCCGCCGTCGCCGAACTGCAGATCCGCGATCCGGCCGACGGTGTCACGGTGCTGCCGGTCGGGCAGATGGGCGAGCTGTGGTCCAAGGGGCCGATGAACGCCAAGCTCTACTGGAACAAGCCCGAGGCCACCGCCCAGACTTTCGTCGACGGCTGGGTGCGCACCGGCGACCTGGCGAAGCTGGACGAAGAGGGCTTCTGCTACATCCTCGACCGGGCCAAGGACATGCTGATCCGCGGCGGCGAGAACATCTACTGCGTCGAGGTGGAGAACGTCCTCTACGACCACCCGGCGATCATGGACGCGGCGGTCGTGGCCAGGCCGCACCGCATCCTGGGCGAGGAGCCCGCCGCCGTCGTCACCCTGAAGCCGGGCGCCGAGGCCACCGAGGCGGAGCTGCGCGCCCACGTGGCCGAGCGGCTGGCCGCCTTCAAGGTGCCGGTGGAGATCCGCTTCTGGCACGAGACCCTGCCGCGCAACGCCAACGGCAAGATCCTGAAGAGCGAGCTGAAGAAGCTCTTCGAGGGAACCTGAAGACCGGATCCCTATGAGGACGAGGGCCGATCTGCTCCTCGTCAGCCGCGGGATCTTCGAGACCCGCGCCAAGGCGCGCGCGGCCATCGAGGCGGGCGGGGTGACCGCCGACGGGCGGGCGGTGACCAAGGCCTCGGCGTTGCTGGCCGACGACGCGGTGATCGAGGCGGTTCCCGCGCACCTCTGGGTCGGGCGCGGCGCGCTGAAGCTGATCCACGCGCTGGACCTGTGGGACATCGCCGTCGAAGGCCGGGTGGTGCTGGACGTCGGTGCGTCCACCGGCGGCTTCACCGAGGTCTGCCTGAGCCGCGGCGCGGCGTGCGTCTACGCCGTGGACGTCGGGCGCGGGCAACTCCACCCGAAGGTCGCGGCCGAGCCGCGGGTCGTGAACCTCGAGGCCACCGACGCGCGCGACCTGACGCCGGCGCTGATCCCGCAGCCGCCCGACCTGATCGTCACCGACGTCAGCTTCATCTCGCTGGCCAAGGCGCTGCCGGCCGCTCTGGCCCTGGCTCCGCCCGGCGCCGACCTGGTGGCGCTGGTGAAGCCGCAGTTCGAGGCGGGCCGCGGCAACGTGGGGAAGGGCGGCATCGTGGGCGACGACGCGGCGCGACTGGCGGCGCTGGAGGACGTGAAGGGGTTCTTCGAGGCCGCCGGCTGGCGGGTCCGCGCCACCGCCGACAGTCCCATCGAAGGCGGCGACGGCAACCGCGAATACCTGCTGTGGGCCAGCTTGGCCTGAGCCGCTTCTGCGGCCAGAGTGGCGCGATGCGGCGGACCATCCTCGTCTATGCCCTGGCGCTCGCGGCCGGCGCGCTGGCGCTGCAATGGCTGCAGTTCGAGCACCTGACGCACGTCGTGCCGACCGAGCTCTACATCGCGCTGATCGCCGCGGCGTTCGCGGGGCTGGGCGTCTGGATCGGCGTGCGCCTGACACCGCAGAAGTTGGCCGGCCCGTTCGCGCGCAACACCGCCGCGCTCAGGTCCCTGGGCATGACCGAGCGCGAGTGCGCGGTGCTGGAGCTGCTGGCCGCCGGCCAGTCGAACAAGGAGATCGCCCGCAGCCTGGGCGTCTCGCCGAACACCGTAAAAACCCACGTCGCCAACCTGTTCGGCAAGCTGGAGGTCCAGCGCCGGACCCAGGCGATCCAGAAGGGCCGGCAGCTGTCGCTGATCCCATGAGAACGGGCGAAACCGCCCAGCTCACCCCTTTGGGCGATACCCGGCGACGGTCGGCGCCGCCTATGCCGATGACCGCCCGGTATCAGGAGGCGGGCCCGTCATGATCAGAACCATCGTCGTCTACGGCGCCATCGCCGGCTTCATCACCATCGGCGTGATGATCGCCACCATCATCCTGGTGGGCGGCCACGGCTCGATGATCGTCGGCTACCTGGAGATGCTGATCGCGCTGTCGATGATCTTCATCGGCGTGAAGCGCTACCGCGACACGGTCTGCGGCGGCGTCGTGAAGTTCGGACCGGCGCTGCTGGTCGGCCTGGGCATCGCGGGCGTGGCGGGCGTGGCCTATGTGATTGGCTGGGAAGCCTACCTGGCCGCCACGCACTACACCTTCATGGACAAGTACGCGGCCGCCTACATCGCGGGGAAGCAATCCGTCGGCGTGACCGGCGCGGCGCTGGCCGCCGAAGTGGCCAAGATGGAGACGAT
>CBHTUE010000017.1:0-37359 GCA_966096115.1 uncultured Phenylobacterium sp. | reverse complement strand
GGCAGGCGTAGGCGGCCGAGCGGTCCACCTTGGTCGGGTCCTTGCCCGAGAACGCACCACCACCATGGGGGGCTGCGCCACCATAGGTGTCGACGATGATCTTGCGGCCGGTGACGCCGGCGTCGCCGTCCGGCCCGCCGATCTCGAACTTGCCGGTGGGGTTCACCAGCCACTTGGTCTTCTTGGTGATCAGGCCCGCCGGGATCACGCCCTCGATGTAGGGCTGGATCACGCCCTGCAGGCGCTTGGAGTTCACCGTCTGCAGGCCGATGCGCTTCTTGTGCTGGGTCGAGACGACGATCTTGAGGATTTCGACCGGACGGTCGTCCTCGTAGCGGATGGTCACCTGGCTCTTGGCGTCGGGCTCGAGCACCGGGCACTCGCCCGAGTGCCGCACTTCGGCCAGGCGGTGCAGGATGTCGTGGCTGTACTGCAGGGTGGCCGGCATCAGCTGCGGCGTCTCGTCGGTGGCGTAGCCGAACATGATGCCCTGGTCGCCGGCCCCCTCGTCCTTCTTGTCGGACGCGTCGACGCCCTGGGCGATGTGGGCGGACTGCTCGTGCAGGAAGCAGGCGAACTTGGCCTTGGCCCAGTGGAAGCCTTTCTGCTCGTAGCCGATGTCCTTGATCGCCTCGCGGACCTTGGGCTCCAGGGAGCGCACGATCTCCTTGGTGAGTTGCTTGTTCTCGCTCTTGGAGCCGCCCGGCTTGCCGGCGCGGACTTCGCCCGCCAGCACGATACGGTTGGTGGTCACCAGGGTCTCGCAGGCCACGCGCGCCTGCGGCTCGGCCGACAGGAAGGCGTCGACCACGGTGTCGGAAATGCGGTCGGCGACCTTGTCCGGGTGGCCCTCGGACACGCTTTCACTGGTGAAGATGTAGCTGGAACGGCTCAAGGACGGGCTCCGGGAAATGATGACGGGCGCACGGTGGCGGCTAGCGGTCGGGGACGCCTATAAAGAAATCCTTATATGGCGCCAAGCGTCGGGTTCGCCTGCAAGTCTGGCGCCGCTGGTCTTGGCCTGCGCCGTTTGCCGACGAACCAGGCGGCGATCGAAAGCAGCAGGAGGCCGGCGAACGGGATGTCCCCCCACCGGCTGTACGGCGTCGGCGCCGCCGCGGATGGCAGGCGCGCGTCGATCACGCCATAGCCGCGCAGACCCAGCCGCTTCTTCGGCAGCGTCCGGCCCTCGGAATCGATGATCGCGGACACGCCGGTCGGGGTGGAGCGGATGATCGGCAGGCCCTGCTCGATGGCGCGGTAGCTGGCGATGTTCAGGTGCTGCCACGGCCCGCTGGCCGCGCCGAACCAAGCGTCGTTGGACACATTCAGGATCCAGGCCGGGCGCGGGCCGGCGGCCAGGCCCGGGAACAGCGCCTCGTAGCAGATCAACGGCTGCACCGGCGGCACGCCCGCCACGGCCAGCGGCTTCGGCCGCGGCCCCGGCGTGAAGTCGTCCTCCATGTGCACCAGGCTGCGGAAGCCCAGCGTGCGGGCCAGGTCGCCCAGCGGCATGTACTCGCCGAACGGCACCAGCCGGTGCTTGTCGTACACGCCCGCCACCCGCAGCGCCTGGGCGTCGCGGCGGAACGCGACCAGGGTGTTGAAGTAGCGGTACTTGCCCTTGCCGTCCGGCTCGGCGCGGTTGGCGCCCATCAGCAGCACCTGACCCGGCTGGATCAGGTCGCGGAAGCGGGCGGCGTATTTCGGATCGACGATGAAGTCGTCGATCACCACCGGCAGGGCGCCCTCGGGCCAGATCACGATGTCGGGACGGCGCTTCAGGGGCGGCGTGATCGGGCGCTCGGTGAGTTCGGCGTAGGCGTCGAACACCTGGCCGAGGTTCTCGGGCTTCCACTTGTCCTTCTGGTCGATGTCGGCCTGCACGACGCGCACGATCGGGGCGTCCTTGGGATAGATCGGCCGCGCCGCCGCCGCGAGCCGCCCTGCCCCGCCGGCGTAGAGCGCGGTCAGCGCGATCCCCGCCGCGACCAGGATCCCGGCCTGGGCCAGCCGGCGCACCGGCAGGACGACGATGGCGGGCGCACATGCAATCGCCAGCGTGATCCAGCTGAGGCCGTAGACGCCGACCACCGCGGCGGCCTGCGACGGCGCCGAGCCGGCCTTCCAGGCCTCGCCGATCACGTTCCACGGGAAGCCGGTCAGGATGTGGCCGCGCAGCCACTCGGCGGCGGCGAACACCCCGGCGAACACCAGCACCTTCCAGGCGCTACGCGGACGCAGCGCCCGATAGGCCAGGCCCGCCAGGCCCCAGAACAGCGCCAGGCCGCCGGCCATCAGCACCATCGCGAAGGGCGCCATCCAGCCGTAGACATCGGGTTCCACCAGGAACGGCTCGGCGATCCACCAGGTGGACACGGCGAAATAGCCCAGGCCCGCCAGCCAGCCCATCAGGAACGCGGTGCGCAGCGGCCGTCCCTGCACGGTCTCCAGGCGGATCAGGATCAGGCTGAAGCCCAGCAGGCCCACCACCAGCCCCCAGGGCGGATGCGCCACGCCCGCCGCCAGGCCGCCCAGCAGCGCTGTCGCCGGCGCGTACCAGCGCGGTCGGCTCAACGCCCTAGGCCTCGGCGCGGGGTTCGGGGACGACGGCGGCGCGGCGGCGGACGCGCAGCCGCTTCACCCGCCGCGGATCAGCGGCCAACACCTCGAGGGTGAAGCCGTCCGGGTGGTCGATCGTTTCTCGCCGCTGCGGCACGCGGCCCGCCAGGGCGTTCACCAGGCCGGCCACGGTGTCGATCTCTTCGTCGAGGTCCGCGGGCGCCAAGTCGACGCCGTCGCCGATCGCGGCCTCCAGCTCCTCCAGCGGCGCGCGGCCGTCGACGATCCAGCCCTCGTCGTCGGTGGCGATCGGCATGTAGCCGTGGTCGCCCTCCTCGTCGTGCTCGTCGTCGATCTCGCCGACCAGCATTTCCAGCAGGTCTTCCAGCGTGACCAGCCCGTCGACCCCGCCGAACTCGTCGATCACCAGCGCCATGTGGATGCGCTTGGCCCGCATGGTCGAGAGCAGTTGCTGGGCGGTCTGCGACGGCGGCACGTACAGCACCTCGCGCACCAGGCTGTGGCGGCCCGACAGCACCTTGTCGTCCGGCTTCGGCCGGCGAGTCTTGCGCGCCAGCAGCTTGAAGACGTCCTTCACGTGGACCACGCCCGCCGGCTCGTCGAGGGTGTCCTTGTAGACTGGCATGCGGCTGTGCTCGGCCTCGACGAAGCGTTCCACAACCTCGGTGAAGGTGCAGCCCTTCTCGATGCCGACGATATCGGCGCGGGGCTTCATCACGTCGACGACGCGCACCTCACCGAACGCGCGCGCCTGGGTGACCAGTTCGCCGCCGGACTCCGTCAGGGGTTGCGGTTGCTCGTCGGACGCCACCTCGGCGGCGCCGCGGAAGAAATCTATGAGGCCGAAGAGCCCGCCGCGCCGGCGGGCATGTCCCTGTCTAGGGGAAGGATCGGGGTCGTTCATGGCCTCCCTAACCGGCCGCGTAGGGGTCAGGGACCCCCAGACCGGCCAGCACCGCACGCTCGAGGTCTTCCATGACCTCGGCCTCATCATCGCCGATGTGATCGTATCCGAGAAGGTGCAGAACGCCGTGCACCGTCAGGTGCTGCAGATGGTGGCTCAGCGACTTGCCCTGCTCGGCCGCTTCGCGCGCGCAGACGCCGTAGGCCAGCGCCAGGTCGCCCAGGTGGCGCTCGGGGTTCCGCGCCGCCGGGAACGACAGCACGTTCGTGGGCCCGTCCTTCTGCCGGAACTGCCCGTTCAGCTCGGCGACCGAGGCGTCGTCGGTCAGCAGGATCGTCACGCCCTCGTCGGCCGCATCCTCGCTGGCCAGGGCGGCCAGTGCGGCGCCGCGCGCGAGTTTGACCGCGTCGGCCAGGGCCGCCGTCCAGGCCTCGTCCTCAATTTCGACGTCGATCAAACCGTGCGCCCGCGCTTGGCCGCGTCGGCGTCGTAGGCGCGCACGATGCGCTCCACCAGCGGGTGGCGGACGACGTCCTCGGCCGCAAAGCGGGTGACGCCGATGCCCTGCACGCCCTCCAGCAGGCCCACCGCATGGGCCAGGCCGCTGTCGTTGGGGTTCGGCAGGTCGATCTGGGTGGGGTCGCCGGTGACGGCCATACGCGCGCCCTCGCCCAGGCGGGTCAGCACCATCTTCATCTGGGCGCGGCTGGCGTTCTGGGCCTCGTCGACGATGACGAAGGCGTGGCTGAGGGTGCGGCCGCGCAGGAACGCGATCGGCGCCACCTCGATCTCGCCCTTCTCGCGGCGGCGGCGCAGCTGCTCGGCCCCCAGGATGTCGGTCAGCGCCTCCCAGACAGGCGCCATGTAGGGGTCGACCTTCTCGTTCATGTCGCCCGGCAGGAAGCCCAGGCGCTCGCCCGCCTCGACCGCCGGCCGCGCCACGATCAGCCGGTCCACCGCTCCGCGCAGCAGCATGCCCGCCCCGTGCGCCACGGCCAGGAAGGTCTTGCCGGTGCCTGCAGGGCCCAGTCCGAACACCAGGTCGCACTGGTTGAAGGCCTCCAGGTACTTGGCCTGGTTCGGCGTCTTGGGCGCGACCTGACCGCGCCGGCCGATCGGCAGGGTCGTGGCGCCGGGCGGGCCGCCGGTTCCGGGGCCGGCGCCGCTACGGGCCTGGCCGATAGCGACGCGCACGTCGGCCTCGACGATCTCCAGGCCCTGGTCGGCGCGCTCGGCGATCGCCTGCACGGCCTTCTTGGCCTGGCCGCGCGAACGGGCGTCGCCGCTCAAAGACACGCCACCGCCGGGCGTCTCCACCAGCACGCCGAACGCGTCCTCGATCAGCGCCACGTGGCGGCTGTTGGCGCCCGCCACCGCCCGCAGGGCGGCGTCGCTGAGCGCGATGAATTCCGGCGCGCGGCTCACGCGAGCTCCCGTTCCAGCACGCCGCCCAGGCTGTTCTGGGCCGTGCTCTCGATCCTCACGGGAACGATCTGGCCCAGCATCCGATCCGGGGCGCTGACGTGCACCGCCTGCAGATAGGGGCTCTTGCCGATCAGTTGGCCGGGATGGCGACCGGCCTTCTCGAACAGGACATTCAGCGTGCGGCCGGCCTGGGCCCGGTTGAACGCCATCCGCTGTTCGTCCAGCAGCGCGTTCAGCCGCGCCAGCCGCGCGTCCTTCACCTCTTCGGCCACCTGCCCCGGCATGGCCGCGGCCGGCGTGCCGGGACGGCGCGAATACTTGAACGAGAAGCAGCTCGCATAGTCGACCTCGCGGACCAGCTGCAGCGTCGCCTCGAAGTCGCTGTCGCGCTCGCCGGGGAAGCCCACGATGAAGTCGCCCGAGATGGCGATGTCGGGCCGGCTGGCGCGCACCTTCTCGATCACCCGCAGGTAGCTCTCCGCCGTGTGCGCCCGGTTCATCGCCTTCAGGATCTTGTCGCTGCCCGCCTGCACCGGCAGGTGCAGATAGGGCATCAGCGCCTCGACCTCGGCGTGGGCGGCGATCAGGGCGTCGTCCATGTCGCGCGGATGGCTGGTGGTGTAGCGGATGCGGGCCAGGCCCTCGATCGCCGCCAGCCGGCGGACCAGCCCCGCCAGCCCGCCCTCGCCGTCATAGGCGTTGACGTTCTGGCCCAGCAGGGTGACCTCGCGCACGCCCTTGGCAGCCAGCACGCGGGCCTCGGCCTCGATGTCGCCCGCCGGCCGGCTCCACTCGCCGCCGCGCGTATAGGGCACCACGCAGAAGGTGCAGAACTTGTCGCAACCCTCCTGCACGGTCAGGAACGCCGACACGCCAGTCGGCCGCCGCTCGGCCGTCAGGGCGTCGAACTTCTCCTCGGGCGCGAAGTCGGCCGACAACCGCTCGCCGCGGGCGCGGTGCGTGCGGGCGATCAGCTCCGGGAGCTGGTGATAGGCCTGCGGCCCCACCACGAGGTCCACCGCGGGCTGCCGGCGCATGATCTCCTCGCCCTCGGCCTGGGCGACGCAGCCGGCGACCACGATACCCATCCGCTCGCCGCCGGCCTCGGTCCGCGCCTGGCGCAGCTCCTTCAGCTTGCCCAGCTCGGAATAGACCTTCTCGGTGGCCTTCTCGCGGATGTGGCAGGTGTTCAGCACCACCAGGTCCGCATCCTCCGGCGACGGCGTCATCCCATAGCCCAGCGGCGCAAGGACATCGGCCATGCGCTCGCTGTCGTAGACGTTCATCTGACAGCCGTACGTCTTGATGTAGAGGCGCTTCGTGGGCGCGGTCTCGGACATGGCCGGGGTTTATGGGGGCGCGGCCCGGATGGCGCAAGGTTCCGGGGCTCCGCGCCCCCGGCGGGCGCGCAAGGCTCAGGCCTGCAGGGCCGACATCAGGAAGACGGCGCCGGGCAGCAGCAGCACATCGGCCACGGGGGTCACCGCGGCGGCGACGTGCTCCCCGCCGCGCCGGCCCGGCGCGCGCCGGGCGGTGTCAAAGGGGGTCAGGCAGTCGGTGGTCATGGGGGCCTCCATCGGCAGGGCTTCGAGTGACTGCAATAAAGGTCATCGAACGCCGCTCGACAAAGGAGAAGGCCACCCTTCAGGTGAGTTCAGATCACTCGATGCGGCGCAGGCCGTCCGCGTCAGCCTGGGCGATCAGCCAGTTGCGGAAGCGCCGGACGTCGGGCCGGTCGGCCTTTTCCGGCAGGGTCAGGATCCACTGGCTGTAGCTGCTGAGCAGCTCGATATCGAACGGCTTCACCAGCCGCCCCGACGCCAGCTCGTCCTTGACCAGCGCCGCCTCGGCCAATGCCACGCCGCGGCCGGCCATCGCCGCCTCGATCGCGAGATAGACGTTGGAGAACCGCTGGCCGCGCTTCCAGTCCACCTCCGGCGCCCCCGCCAGCTTCAGCCACTCGCCCCAGTCCGGCTCGGCCGCGGCCAGATAGACGTCGGCCAGGATCTGCACGTGGGCCAGGTCGCGGGGATGCTTCAGCGGCGTCTGTTCCAGCAGTCGCGGGCTGCACACCGGGAACATGAACAGCGAGATCAGCTTCTTGGCGGCGAACCCGGGATAGGGTCCGCGCCCGAAGCGGATCGCCACGTCGAACGGGTCGCGCACCAGGTCCACCGGCGCATCGGATGCGGCGATCATCACCTGAATGTCCGGATGGCGCTCGTTGAACAGGTGCAGGCGCGGCACCAGCCAGCGGGCGGCGAACGAGTGCATGGCCGTCACCGACAGCACGGCCGGTCGCGCGGTCTTCAGTTCGGCCACGGCCTCCTCGATGCGGGTCAGACCCTGGCGCACGCCCACGGCCAGCCGCTGGCCGGCCTCGGTCAGCCGAACGGCGCGGTTGAAGCGCTCGAAGAGGCGCACCGCCAGCTCGGCCTCCAGCCCCTTGATCGCCCGGCTGACGGCGCCCGGCGTGATCGCCAGCTCCTCGGCCGCCTGCAGGAAGCTCTCGTACCGCGCGGCGGCCTCGAACACCCTGAGCGCCGTGAGCGGCAGGCGGCTCATGGGACGAACAGATGCCGCGACGGGCAGAGGTCGGCCACCGGGCACTCGGGGCACTTCGGCTTGCGCGCCACGCACACATAGCGCCCGTGCAGGATCAGCCAGTGGTGCGCCCGGGTGAGGTACGGCTCGGGGATCACCGCCATCAGCTCGGCCTCGACCTTGTCGGGCGTCTTGCCGGTCGACAGGCCCAGGCGATGCGAGACGCGGAACACGTGGGTATCCACCGCGATCGCCGGCTCCACCCGCAGTTCGTTCAGCACCACCGAGGCGGTCTTGCGTCCCACGCCGGGCAGCGCCTGCAGCTTCTCGCGGTCCAGCGGCACCTCGCCGCCGTGCTGCTCCAGGATGATCTGGGCCATCCGGATCACGTTCTTGGCCTTCATGTTGTAGAGGCCGATCGAGGAGATGAACGGCTTCAGGCCCGCCTCGCCCAGCGCCAGCATCTTCTGCGGCGTGTCGGCCACCTTGAAGAGCTTGTCGGTGGCCTTGTTGACCGAGACGTCGGTCGCCTGCGCCGACAGGGCCACGGCGACCACCAGCTCATAGGGACTGGCGTAGTCCAGCTCGGTGCGCGGGTCGGTCTCCTGGCTCTCGAACCGGTCGAACAGCTCGGCGATCCGCGCCTGCTCAGCGGGTTTCAGCTTCTTGCGCTTGGGGGCCGGGCGCTTGGCCACGTCAGCCCCGGTCCACCGCGAACGGGCCGAACGCCTGCTGCACCGGCATGATCTCCAGGGTGTTGACGTTGATGTGGGCCGGCAGCTTCAGGACGCCCTCGCAGACCAGGGCGACGTCGTCGGCGCTCATCGCGTGAACGCCGGCGTAGACCTTGTCGGCCGCGCCCTGGTCGCCCTTGAACCGCACCACCGAGAACTCCGTATCGGCCATGCCCGGCTCGATCGAGGTCACCCGCACCTTGGTGCCGATCAGGTCGGCCCGCAGGTTCAGCGAGAACTGGCGCACGAACGCCTTCGTCGCGCCGTACACGTTGCCGCCCGGGTACGGATAGTTCGCCGCCACCGACGACAGGTTGATCACGTCGCCCCGGTTCCTCGCCACCATTCCCGGCAGCACCGCCCGCGTCATCCGCACCAGGCCGGTGACGTTGGTGTCGATCATCGTCTCCCAGTCGGCCAGGTTCGCCTCGTGGGCCTTGCCGAGCCCCAGGGCCAGGCCGGCGTTGTTGTAGAGGATGTCGATGGCCTCGAAGTCGGCCGGCAGGCTGGGCAGCAGCTCGGCGATCGACTCCGCGTAGCGCACGTCCAGCTCCCGCGTGATCAGCCGGTCGGACTTCACGTCGGCGGCCAGGGCGGCCAGCCGCTCGGCGCGGCGCCCCGTCGCGATCACCCGCGCGCCCGCCGCCAGCAGCCGGCGCGCCATCGCCTCGCCGAAGCCGGAGGTCGCGCCCGTCACCAGGGCGATGCGGCCGGTGGCCCAGGTCTCGGTCATCTCAGGATCTCCGGCTGCTTGCCGGCGACACCTAGGGGGTTGCCCGGCGGCCATCAAGCACAGGCCGGGCGCCACTCCGGAAAGCGTGGACTTCCCGGATGTCCGTCTTATCGTCCGGCCCGATGGCCTGGCCGCTCTACATGGACGCCGAGATCAAGCCCAACCGTTCGCTGTCCCAGCGCGGCTTCATTATCCTGATCTGCGTCATCACCGCTGCCAACGTCGCCTCGGCCATCGTCTTCCTGATGATGAAGGCCAGCCTGGTGCCGATCTTCCTGAGCGTCGACGTCCTGGCCGTCATCGTCGCCTTCCTGGCCAGCTTCCGCGCCGCGCGGGTGATCGAGCGCGTCCAGGTGAGCGCCGCCGAGATCAAGGTCACCTACGAGGCCGGCGACCGGGTCCGCGTGGTCTGGGAGAGCCCCACGGCCTTTACACGCGTGACCACCGAACGGGACGAAGACGACCGCTGCACGGCGCTCCGCTTGGCGCTCTCCGGCAAGCAGACCGCCGTCGCCGTCGCGCTGAGCCCCCGCGAACGCGGCGAATTCGCGAAGGCGCTGGAAGAGGCGATCTGGAAGGCGAAGCGGGGCGCTTAGCCCGCCACAGGCGGGGTCTTCAGCGGCGGCGCCGGCAACAGTTCGTCGAACAGCAGCCGCCAGCCGATCTTGTCGTTGCGCCAGATGCGCAGGTAGTGGCCGCGCGCCGGCTGGCCGTCCTTGGTCCATTCGGCCAGGCCGTAGGTCCAGGCCAGGTCGCCGGCCGAGGACGCCTGCCCGCCCAGCACCGAGTAGGCCACCGTCTGGGGTCGCTTGCCCGCCTCGGCCTCCAGTTCCGCGCGGGTCCGGGGCGGGGCGGTGCGCGAGCCGGCGATGCGGCCGTCTTCGGCGATCACCGCCAGGACGGCGGCCCGCGCGTCGGTCTTCGACGCGGCGTGCAGCGCCCGCTCGGCCGCCGTCACCTGCGCCATCGCCTTGTCAGACGAGCCGGCCTGCCGCTCGGCGAGGCGCGCGTACGCCACGTCCGAGCCCTGCGGCGCGGCGCCGGCCGGGTCGCTGGGCGGGCCGGCGTCCATCAGCCACTTCCAATCGCCGCCCGGCTGCCGGGCCCAGACGGTGAAGTAGTAGGCCCTCGGCTTGCCGTCGAAGCTGTAGGGCCCGCTGGTGAAGCCCAGGTCGCCCGACCGCGCGATCCCCGCCCACAGCGGCCACCAGACCAGGGGCGGCCCCTTCGGTTGCGGCTGGCCATAGGCCGCGTGCGCCAGGATCGGCTCCGGAGCGAGCACGATGCCCTCGGGCGCGGAGTGCTTCAGGAAGCTGGCCTGCACCCCCATCTCCAGCCCGTCGGCGGCGAAGGCCCGCTCGGCGGCGACCACGGGCGCCGGCGTCACCGGCGCCGCGGCGACGGCGGGCGTTGCGAGGAGCGCGAAGGCAACGCTGGCGCCGTGCCAATTGCGAAGAGCTGGGCTATTCCACATGCACCGGATGTTCAGGGCGCGACCGTCGGGGTCAAGTGAATGAGTTTCACCGATGAGGAGATCGAACGCTACGCGCGCCACCTGGTGCTGCGCGAGGTGGGCGGTCCCGGCCAGCAGAAGCTGAAGGCCGCCAGCGTGCTGATCGTCGGCGCCGGCGGCCTGGGCGCTCCGGCGGCGCTCTACCTGGCCGCCGCCGGCGTCGGCACCATCATCCTGGCTGATCCGGACGAGGTCGACCGCTCCAACCTGCAGCGCCAGGTGATCTACGCCGAGGACGACCTGCACCGGCCCAAGGTCGAGGCCGCCGCCGACCGGCTGCACGCGCTAAACCCGCACGTCTTTGTCGCAGGCTTCAACGGCGCCTTCGACGACGAGAGCGCCGACGAGCTGGTCGAGGACATCGACCTGGTGCTGGACGGCACCGACGACTTCGCCACCCGCTACTGCGTCAACGCCGCCTGCGTGAAGCACGCAAAGCCCCTGGTCTCCGGCGCCATCGGCCGCTGGACCGGCCAGGTGGGCGTGTTCGGCCGCCAGCCCTGCTACCGCTGCCTTGTCCCCGAGATCCCGCCCGACGCCGAGACCTGCGTGGCGGTCGGCGTCATCGGCGCCCTGGCCGGGGTGGTCGGCTCGATGATGGCGCTGGAGGCGGTGAAGCTGATCACCGGCGCGGGCGACCCACTCACCGGCCGACTGCTGCTCTACGACGCCCTGGCGGCGGAGACGCGGACCGTCCGCGTGGCGGGCGATCCGGAGTGTCCGGTCTGCGGGGGATCGTCACCGCCCTAGTTCCTCCCCCAACGGGGGAGCAACTGCCGGTTCAGAGCATCTGCGGCAACACCCGGTCCGGCGGCCTGTGGCCGTCCATCCAGGTCTTGATGTTGATGATCACCTTCTCGCCCATGTCGACGCGGGCCTCGACCGTGGCCGAGGCGATGTGCGGCAACAGGACGGCGTTGGGCGTCTTCAGCAGCTTCGGATTGATCCGCGGCTCCAGTTCGAACACGTCCAGCCCGACACCCGCGATCCCGCCGCCGGCTACCAGGTCGGCCAGGGCGGCTTCGTCGATGATGCCGCCGCGGGCGGTGTTGATCACAATGGCGTGCGGCTGCAACAGCTTCAGCCGGCGGCCCGACAGCAGGTGGAAGGTCGCCGGGGTGTGCGGCGTGTGGACCGAGATGATGTCCATCCGCGCCAGCATCTGGTCCAGGCTGTCCCAGTAGGTGGCCTCCAGTTCCTCGGCGATCCGGGGGCTGACCGGCTTGCGGTTATGGTAGTGGATCTGCACCCCGAAGGCCTTGGCGCGGCGGGCGACGGCCGTGCCGATGCGGCCCATGCCGATGATCCCCAGGCGTTTGCCGGTGATGCGGTGGCCCAGCATGGCCGTGGGCGCCCAGCCGGTGAACTCACCCGCCTGCACCAGGTTCGCCCCTTCGACCACCCGGCGCAGGGTGGCCATCATCAGGGTCATCGTCAGGTCGGCGGTGTCCTCGGTCAGGACGCCGGGAGTGTTGGTCACGATGAGCCCGGCTGCATTGGCGGCGGCCACGTCGATGTGGTCCACGCCGGCCCCGAAGTTGGCGATCAGCTTCAGCTTCTCGCCGGCCTTGGCGATCAGGGCCGCGTCGATCTTGTCGGTGATGGTCGGGGCCAGCACGTCGCAGCGCGCCATGGCCTCGATGAGCTGTTTGCGGCTCATCGGCTCGTCGGAGACGTTGAGCTCAGTGTCGAACAGTTCGCGCATGCGGGTCTCGACCGAGTCCGGCAGTTTGCGCGTGACGATGACTTTCGGCTTGCGGGCGGCCATGTGCCTACGGGAAAAAGGGTGCGTTTCCTGCGCCCGATTGAAGGCGCTGATTTGGGGACTCCTTAGCAGGGGCCCCCGGTACGGCCAAGGCGAGGCGCGAGATTGGGCGTGGTCAGGGGCAAGGCGCCCGTCATTGCAGCGCTGGTGCTCGCCGGCTTGGCCATGGGCGGCTGGGCGCCGGAGGAGCGGCAAACGCCCTCGGGCTTCCCGGTGCCCCGCTACATCACGCTGAAGTTCAACCGGGTGAACGCCCGATCCGGCCCCGGCGAGGACCACCGGCTGAAATTCGTCTACCGCACCAAGGGCCTGCCGCTGCAGGTGGTGGCCGAGACCAGCGAGTGGCGGCGCGTCTGCGACCCGGAGGGCCAGGTCACCTGGGTTCACAAGCGCGGCACCGACGGCCGGCGCAACGTGATCAACATGTCCAAGGCTCCAGCCCCGCTTTACCGCTCGCCCAAGCCGGGGGCGCAGCCGGACGCCTATCTCGCCGTTCGCGCCCTGGCCGCCCTGGTTCGCTGCGAGAAGGGCTGGTGCAAGGTCAAGGCCGACGGCGCGAGCGGCTGGGTGCGCAAAGGCGCGCTCTGGGGCACGTCCGACGCCCCGCAATGTCGCCAGGGCGCGCGCCAGGCGGCCCCCTAATGTCCCCGGGGCGCGCCTTCGGCGATCCCGCAATGTCGTTGAGGGCGCATGACGGCCTGTGCTAGGCCGCGCCCCACATCGGATCGGATTGTTCAATGACCGCCGTCAAGGCCAAGGATCACTACAGCTTCGAAGAGCTCATGGCCTGCGCCCGGGGCGAGATGTTCGGGCCCGGCAATGCGCAGCTGCCGGCGCCGCCGATGCTGCTGTTCGACCGCATCACCCACATCGACGACACCGGCGGCCAGCACGGCAAGGGCTACATCGAGGCGGAATTCGACATCAATCCCAGCCTCTGGTTCTTCGACTGCCACTTCCTGGGCGACCCCGTCATGCCCGGCAGCCTGGGCCTGGACGCCCTGTGGCAGCTGGTCGGCTTCTACCTGGGCTGGATCGGCGGCAAGGGCCGCGGCCGCGCCCTGGGCTGCGGCGAGGTGAAGTTCGCCGGCGAGGTGACGCCGAACATCAAGACCGTGACCTACAAGATCGAGATGAAGCGGGTGATCAACCGCCGCCTGGTGATGGGCATCGGCGACGGGGTTCTCCTGGCCGACGGAAATCCCATTTATGAAGCCAGCGACTTGCGCGTTGGGCTTTATCAAAGGCCGTAGGCCGCCTGTGACCGTATCTAAACCAAGCCCGGCCGATAAGGCGCTGGGACCTAGGGAGAGAGTTTGATGCGCCGCGTGGCCGTCACCGGAATGGGCGTCGTTTCGTCGATCGGCAACAACACCAACGAGGTGTTGGCCTCGCTGCGTGAGGCCAAGTCCGGCGTGACCGCCGCGCCCGAGTACGCCGAGCTGGGCTTCCGCTGCCAGGTGCATGCGCCGCCGCGCATCGACTGGGAGGCGATGGTCGACCGCCGCGCCGCGCGGTTCCTGGCGCAGGGCACGGGCTTCAGCCACATCGCCATGGAACAGGCGATCGCCGACTCCGGCCTGGAAGAAGGCGAGGTCTCCCACGAGAAGACCGGCCTGATCGTCGGCTCCGGCGGCGCCTCGACCCGCGCCATCGTCGAGGCCGCGGCGATCACCAAGGAGAAGGGCCCCAAGCGCGTCGGCCCCTTCGCGGTGCCCAAGGCGATGAGTTCGGGCCCGTCGGCGACCCTGGCCACCTGGTTCAAGATCCGCGGCCTGAACTTCTCGATCAGCTCGGCCTGCGCCACCTCCACCCACTGCATCGGCGTGGGCTACGAGCAGATCCTGATGGGCAAGCAGGACATCGTCTTCGCCGGCGGCACCGAGGAGCTGGACTGGACCCTGTCGGTCCTGTTCGACGCCATGGGCGCCATGAGCTCCAAGTTCAACGACACCCCCGAGCGCGCCTCCAGAGCCTATGACGTCGACCGCGACGGCTTCGTGATCGCCGGCGGGGCCGGGATCGTGGTGCTGGAGGAGATGGAGCACGCCAAGGCCCGCGGCGCGAAGATCTACGGCGAGATCGTGGGCTACGCCGCCAACTCCGACGGCTTCGACATGGTCGCGCCCTCCGGCGAGGGCGCCGCGCGTTGCATGCGCCTGGCCAACCCCGACGGCCGCACCATCGACTACCTGAACCCGCACGGCACCGGCACGCCGGTGGGCGACCTCAAGGAGATGGAGGCGGTACGCAGCGTGTTCGGCGCGAAGATCCCGCTGATCTCATCGACCAAGTCGATCACCGGCCACAGCCTGGGCGCGGCGGGCGCGCAGGAGGCGATCTATTCGCTGCTGATGCTCAACAACGGCTTCGCCGCCGAGAGCGCCCACATCGACAACCTGGACCCGGCCTTCGCCGACATCCCGATCGTCCGCAGCCGCATCGACAAGCCACTGGAAACGGTGATGAGCAACTCCTTCGGCTTCGGCGGGACCAACGGCTGCCTGGTGATGGCGCGGGCCTGAGGCTCGTGGCCGAGCCGCCGCCCGACCTCCCGCGGCCGCCGGTTCCCCCGGACCCGCAGGAGTGCTGCCAGCGCGGCTGCGACCCCTGCATCCTCGACTACTACGACCGTGCGCTCATGCGCTGGGAGGATCGCATCCGCGCGTTGGGTCACGACCCGGCCGAGGTGCTGGCGCACCATCAACACGAATAGCGCCGTGGATCCTGTGTCATGCTGCTTTGGAAGCGGAGGGCTTGTTGTCCATCCGAGCGTCAATAAGCACGACATCACGGCAATCGAGCATGTCTAGCTCCGATAGGATCCGGACGACACGTCCGTGCTCCGCCTCCGTGAAGTAGACAATAACTTTGATTGCGGATTTGGCACCGCTGGCTCGCTGATATATCTCGGCCTGCTTTTCAAGATTGCGCTTAAGCGCATTGTTTTTCGCAAGCTTCATTTCGACGATGGTCTTGTCTCCGGATCCTCTCGAAATCTTAAAGTCCGCGGGACCTCTACCGTCGTTCACCTCAGAGCTAACATCAGACGGTGTTCCAAACCAAACTAGGCGAAACATGATCTGAAGGTCTTTCTCGTACTGAAAGGGCTTTCCGTCCTTGTAGAAGAGGCGATGACCTCCCTGGTCTTCTATCACATGCTTCAGATACTCGACGCGAGCGTGGGTCTCATCGTAGGTCGATCCGAGGTGATAGAACGTGGTGTTAGTTGAGAGTTGCGCTTGTAGCGCAAGGACGCGCTCGTTGTAGATGATCTGGGAGAATCGAACCTTCTCGGAGCTAACACTCCCAGCTTCTTCCGCTCGCTCTTCTTTCTCGCGAATGTAATAGTCGATCAGCGTGGGGAAGCGCAGGATGGTAGCGGTGGCTGCGGCCTCGCGGTCCTTCTTCGAGGGATCTCGGTTATCCTCTCGAATCAGCCGGCGGAAGAAATAGTCGGACACCTGTGCCCGCAGCTGCTCATCGGGCAAGGCCGATGGTATCCGCGCGAAAGAGTCCACCAAGTCGTGGCGATTAATCCACGTATCGTCCTTCGTAAGCATGTCCTTGGGCGTCAGGACCACAAAGTCGCCGCCAGCCCACGGCAACTCAAAGGACATCGGCATCCATCGACCCAGTTCGTAGTCGAACACGACGTTGGGAACCGCAACCCGCTTCCGTTGATCGGGGCGGAGATGGATCTGAGCAAACCGCTGCGTGAAATCGAGTAGGTAGCGCTTGATCAAGTTGGTGGTGAAGTCGCTGATGTTGTCGCGACCGACGCCATCCTTGATCAGACAGACCTTTTCGAGGTGGCTTCCCTGGGTGACGCGCTCAGCACCAAAGTCTGAAAACAGGTCGTTGAGACTGCCGTGGAGCGCACGAGCAAAGTCGATCCCGAGGCCGTGACCCTCGTTCCCGAGCGCCGAAAAGCCGAGCCATGTCTGCTTGAATTCCGGGAAGCAGTACCACGCCCGTAGAAGCGCATCGGCCACTGGGCCTTTGAGGCTTCTATCTTTCAGGAAGACCAAGTAGCGGATGATCGAGTCATGGAGCTCTCGGTACTCTTCTCGCTCGCTGCCGAATAGCAAAAATGGATCAATGAACAGGGGGAGGTCCGCGACCAGCGAGACGTTGAATGCCCCGAAGTCATCTATGACCTCGGCCTCCACTGCGAACACATCGGAGAAGAACGTACCCATCGGCCCAGGCTACTTCGATTCTCTTAGGGGCGTGAAAGCCTCAGCCGTGCTGGGTTGCCGCCACTCCTTTCCGGGATGACACCTGCGTCAGCTTCGTCCACAAACCCGCGAACGGATGGGAGAAGCACACGTGGCCGACGACTATCAGATGCCGGGCGGGGCCCTGATGAAGGGCAAGCGGGGCGTCGTCACCGGGGTCGCCAACCACCAGTCCATCGCCTGGGGGATCGCCAGCCAGTTGGCCGCCCAGGGTGCGGAGATGGCCTTCCTGCACCTGCCCGGCATGGAGCGCCGCGTCGAGCCCCTCGCCGAGAGCATCGGGGTGAAGGTGCTGGCGCCCGTCGACGTCACCGACGACGCGGCCATGGATACGGCCTTTGGCGTCGTCGAGAAGGCCTTCGGCCAGATCGACTTCTTCGTCCACGCCATCGCCTTCGCCAACAAGGACGAGCTGAAGGGTTCGTTCGTCGACAACACCTCCCGCGAGAGCTTCCTGCGGGCGATGAACATCTCGGCGTTCAGCTTCGTCGACTGCGCCCGGCGCGCGGCGGCGCTTATGCCGGAGGCCGGCGGATCAATCCTGACGCTGACCTACATGGGCTCCGAGCGGGCGATCCCGAACTACAACACCATGGGCGTGGCCAAGGCGGCGCTGGAGGCCTCGGTGCGCTACGCCGCCCGCGACCTGGGGCCCAAGGGCATCCGGGTCAACGCGCTGTCGCCCGGCGCCATGAGGACGCTGTCGCTGGCCGGCATCTCCGGCGGCCGCGGCATGCTGTCCAAGGGCCGTTCGCTGTCGGCGATGAAGGAGGATACGTCCATGGAGGGCGTGGCGGGCGCGGCGCTGTGGCTGCTGTCGGACCTGGGCAGGTCGACCACCGGCGAAGTCGTCCACGTGGACGCCGGCTTCCACATCATGGGCTTCAGCGAAGACGAGGCGGCTGAAGCCTAGGCGTCGATCCGGCGCTGGCCGGCCGACTGGTCGGTCAGCACCCAGGCCAGCAGGCCGACGATGGCCGTGAGCATGAGGTTGCCGAGCGCCATCACCGAGAGGTCCGACCAGGCGAGCCGGTCGCCCGAAAGCACCAGGGCCAGGCCGACCCAGCCGAGGAGACAGGCGGCGCCCAGGAAGACGACCGTGGCGCCGAGTTTCAGGGTGTCTGAGGTGAGCTTGGGCATGGGACGGATCACACGCCCGCAACCCCTAAGAAATCGTGCAGAAAAATCGCGATCTGGTCAGACCGCGTAGGCGCGGATGAACCGCCGGGCCGCCTCGGTGGCGATGCGTTCTATCCGGGCCTCGTCCAGGTCGATCTCGACGCCCAGCAACAGCGCCGTCTGGTAGGACGCGACCGCCATGCCGCCGAAGAATTCCGCAGCCTCCGCCGGGTTGGGACAGAAGATGCGGCCGGCCTTGGTCTCCAGCGCCAGGAACTCGGCCAGGCGGGCGCGGCTGGCCTTCGGGCCGGCCTCCCACATGGCGCGGGCCACGTCCGGCATTTCCGGCGCGTGCAGGATGGCCGTGCGATAGAGGCTGGCGCCCTTGGTCTGCAGGGCCGCCGCCATCAGCACCCGGGCGAAGCCGGCCAGGGCCTCCTCGGGGTTCTCCTCGGCCTCCGGCGTGCCTAGGGGCGCGGTGATCTCGTGCACCCGCCGTTCGGCCATGATCCGCACCAGCTCGGCCTTGGACCCGAAGTGGTTGTAGACGGTCTGCTTAGATACCCCGGCGCGGCGCGCGATCTCGTCCATCGACACCGAGACGCCGCGCTCGGCCAGCACTTCCATGGCCGCGTCGAGGATGGCCTCGGACTTGTGGACGTCGATCTGGCCGGCCACGCGGGGCATGTCAGTGGCCTCCCTGCGGGCCGCGCGCCATCGCCGAGCCCGGCCGCGCGAAGAAGGCCAGGAACACCGCCGCCCAGCAGCCCAACGACAGCACGCCGAAGGCGTCACCGAAGCTGAGTACCGCGGCCTGGCGGTGCATCATCATGCTCATAGCCTTGCGCGCCGTGCCGTCCGGGTCGGCCATGCCGCCGGCCGACATCATCTGGGTCAGGCCGTCCATCATGCCGGCCGTGGTGGCGTTCGCCTGGCTGGCCGCGGTCGCCATGTCCATGTAGTGCACGGCGTTCTGGTGGCTGAGGATGGTCGAGAGCACGGCCAGCCCGATGGCGCCGGCTACGTTGCGGATCAGGTTGATCAGCCCCGAGGCGTCTTTCATCATCGTCACCGGCAGCGTGGCGATGCTCATCTGCTGGGCCGCGATCATCGCGATCATGGTGCCGAAGCCGCGCACCACCTGCAGGACGAAGAACTCGTTGAAGCCCCACTGGTCGGTGACCCGCACCCCCAGCTGGATCGCCCAGGCCGCCAGCGAGAAGCCGACCACCATCGCCACCCGGGCGTCGATCACCCGCACCAGCCGCCCCACGATCGGCGCGGACAGGAACATGCTGAGCCCCGAGACCAGCATGGTCGTGCCGACCTCGGCCGAGGAGAAGCCACGCACCTGGCCCAGGAAGATCGGCATCAGGAATGTGCCGCCGAACAGGCTGACCCCGGTGACGAAGGTCATCACGATGCCGAGGACGAAGTTGCGGTCGCGGAACGGTTTCAGCGAGACAATCGGCTGCCAGTAGACCAGCTGGCGCCAGATGAACGCCACGCCGGTGAGCACGGCGGTGACCGTCAGCCAGAGGATCACGTCGTCCTCGTACCAACCCTCGCGGTTCCCCTCCTCCAGCACGTACTGCATGGAGAGCAGGAACACGGTCATCAGGCCCAGGCCCCACCAGTCGATGCCCTTGCCCAGGCTGGGGTCGCCCTTGTCGAACTTCGCGTAGCGCCAGACCAGGAAGATCACCAGCACGCCCACCGGGATGTTGATGAAGAACAGCCAGCGCCAGTCCAGCAGCTCGGTGATGTGTCCGCCCAGGGTCGGGCCGATGGTGGGCGCGAGCGTCACGATCAGGCCCACGGTGACGTTGGCCGTCAGCCGCTTCTCCTCCGGGAACACCGTCATGGCGGTGGCGAAGATCGGCGGGATCATCGCCCCGGCGAACAGGCCCTGCAGGGCGCGGAAGCCGATCATCATCGGCACGGTGGACGATACGCCGGTGCCGACCGAGGTCAGCACGAAGCCGATGCAGGCGATCACGTAGAACGACCGCGTGCCCCACATCTTGGTCAGGTAGGCCGTGAGCGGCATGATCACCACCTCGGCCAGCAGGTAGATGGTCTGCACCCAGGCGATCTCGTCGTTCGTCGCGCCGATGCCGGACTGGATCTGGGTCAGCGAGCTGGCGACGATCTGGATGTCCAGCATGGCCATGAACTGGCCCAGCACCATCCCGCCGAAGCCCAGGAACACCTTGGTCCAGTTCACATAGGACCCGTCCGCGCCCAGCACCTGCGAGGGCGGCGGCGCAGGGCGGCTGCCGCCCGATTGGGCGGCGCCGGGGCCGGGCTGGAGGGCCGCGTCGGTCACTTAGGTCAGCGGGCGACGCCGCGGCGCGCGTACTGGGCCGGCGCCTGCCCGGCTTGGGCGAAGCTGGGGCCGGTCTGCTGGCTCACGTCAACCTTCACCTTCAGCGACAGGCCGGGGCGCAACGCGCCCGCCAGCTTCTGGTCGCGGTCGATGGCGATGCGGACCGGCAGGCGCTGGGTGATCTTGGTGAAGTTGCCGACCGCGTTCTCCACCGGGATCAGGGCGAACTCCGCGCCGGTCGCCGGCGCGAAGCTGTCGACCCGGCCCTTGATCACGTCCTTGCCGAAGGCGTCGGCGTGGATCTCCACCGTCTGGCCCACCCGCAGGCGCGCGACCTGGGTCTCCTTGAAGTTGGCGACCACATAGGCGTCGGCCAGGGGCACGATCGACAGCAACGCGCCGCCGGGGCGCACGTACTGGCCCACGCGCACGCCGCGCGCGCCGACGACGCCGGCCACCGGGGCGCGGATCTCGGTGCGGGAGAGGTCGATGCGGGTCTGGTCGGCGGCGGCGCGGGCGGCGGCGGCCTGGGCGAGGCTCTGGTCGCGGGCCGAGCCCAGCGCCTGGGCGGCCCGGCGCTCGGCCTCCAGCGTGGCCTTGGCCTGGGCGACGCCCGCCACGGCCTGGTCCTGGGCGCTCTTGGCGGTCTGGGCCCGTTGCGGCGACACCCAGCCGGACTGGGCCAGCGAGCCGTAGCGGGTCATTTCCGAGGCCGCCCACTTGGCCTGGGCGTCGGCGGCGTCCACCGCGGCGGCTTTCTGGGCGATCATCGCCTGTTCTAGCCGGGCCTTGTCGTCCACCGCCGCGACGGCGGCCTGCAGGGCCTGGGCGTTGGCGTCGGCCTGGGCCAGGCGCGCCTTGATCGTCGCCGGGTCGATGCGCACCAGCAGCTGCCCGGGATGGACCGGCTGGTTGTCGTCCACCAGCACCTCGGCGACGGTGCCGTCCACCAGCGGCGCGATGGTCACCTTGTCGGCGGCCACGAAGGCGTTGTCGGTGGTCTCGAACTTCTGCTTGTCGATCCACCACAGCCCGCCGCCCACCGCGACGGCGACCAGGGCGACGGCGCCCGCGGCGATGGGAACGATGCGGCCCCTGGGAGTGTCAGCCATGTGGAACTGCCCCTCGAAAATCCGGCAGGGGAAAATTGGACTCCCCGGTCCACCCTACGATCGGCAGATAGGCTCCGCCTTGATGACCTTCAAGTGAAAACTGGACGCCACGGTCCAAGTTTTGCGACCAGGCCGTGCGGCCGCTGGACGCAGAGCCCGTTTCCATGGCCTATCGCCGCCATGAGCGAAGGCCCTGACGTGATCATCGCCGGCGCCGGGATCGCGGGCGCGACCCTGGCCCTGTCGCTGGCGCGCGCCGGCCTGACCCCCGTCCTGATCGACCCGGTCGTCTTCGACGACCAGCTGGCCCCGACCTTCGACGGCCGGGCCTCGGCCATCGCCTACGCCGCCTATCGCCAGTGGCGGGCGCTGGGCCTCGCCGACAGCCTCGACCCGCACGCCCAGCGGATCGAGCAGATCCTGGTCACCGACGGCACGACGCCTGGCGCGGCGTCGCGAGGATCGAACCCCTTCTTCCTGCGCTTCGACTCCGCCGAGATCTCCGACCGCTCCGACGGCGAACCCCTCGGCTACCTGCTCGAGAACCGCCACATCCGCGCCGCCCTGGCCAAGGCCGTGAAGGCCCGCGGGATCGAGGTGCTGGCCCCGGCCCGCGTCGCCAAGGCCGCCTTTGCCGGCCGCGCGGCTCAAGTGACCCTGGCTGACGGCCGCGTGCTGACCGCCCCGTTGGCCGTGGGGGCCGAGGGCCGTGGCTCGGTGATCCGCACCGAGGCCGGGATCGGGGCGATCGGCTGGGACTATTCGCAGACCGGCGTGGTGGCGACCGTGCGGATGGAACGGCCACACGAGGGCGTGGCCCACGAGTACTTCCTGCCCGGAGGCCCCTTCGCCATCCTGCCGCTGACCGACAACCGCGCCAGCCTGGTCTGGACCGAGAGCACCCGCCGCGGCGCGGCGCTGAAGTCGGCGCGGCCGGAAATCTTCCAGGCCCATCTGGAACGCCGTTTCGGCGACTTCCTGGGCGGGATCGCCATCGAGGGCCCGGTCTTCACCTATCCGCTCAGCCTGCAGTTGGCGGAGCGCTTCGTGGCCCCGCGCGTGGCGCTGCTGGGCGACGCCGCGCACGGCGTCCACCCGATCGCCGGCCAGGGCCTGAACCTGGGCCTCAAGGGGGCCGCGGCCCTGGCCGAGGTCCTTGTCGACGCTCTGCGCCTGGGCGAGGACATCGGCTCCGAGGTGGTGCTGGAGCGCTACGCCGCCTGGCGCCGCTTCGACACCGTGACGCTGTCGGCCGGCATGGACGCGTTCGTGCGCCTGTTCTCCAACGACAACCCGCTGCTCCGCCTGGCGCGCGGCGCCGGCATGGCCGCCGTCAACCGCGTCGGCCCCGCGCGCCGGTTCTTCATGCACGAGGCCGGCGGCGCCGTCGGCGACCTGCCCCGCCTGCTCAGGGGCGAGGCGCTCTGAGTCTTCCCTCCCTTAATGGGCAGCGTGGCGAGCGAAGCGAGAGGGGTGGGGGCGTCAAGATCATCCCCGACCTCACAGAATCTGCCCCACACTCCCCACCCTGCTCGCCTTCGGCGAGCTGTCCCTCCGCACTAAGGGAGGGAAAAGACTTTGCTTTGGTGCATCCTTGCACGCCATGCGACAGTAAATTCCACCATCGGTGGAGGTCACTATGGCTGGTAAGCACGGTACGAGTACTCGAGCGGTCAACAGCCTGACGGCGGGCGCCCTGGGCGGCGGCAAGTTCGACCGGTTGTTCCCAACTCTGAAGGTGGCGGTCTACGGGGCCGACAACCAGCAGACCTTCCCCGGCTCGCGCGCGGCGCTGCTGGCGCTGGCCGAGACCATGCTGGACAACGACCCCGGCGCGCCGATCACCGAGGCCGAGCCCGACGACGAGAACGTGCACATCCCGTCGGGCTACACCTACCTCGGCCAGTTCATCGACCACGACCTGAGCTTCGACCCGGCGGCGATCTCCGAGCGGGTGCTGGACCCTCGCGCCGAGGTCGACTTCCGCACCCCGCGCTTCGACCTGGACAGCCTGTACGGCAAGGGCCCGGACGACGAGCCCTACCTCTACCAGGCGCCCGACTACGGCAAGTTCCACCTGGGACCGGACCTTGCGCCCCCCGGGCTGGGCAAGAAGCGCCCCGACCTGGTCCGCAACATCGACGGCCGGGCGATCATCGGTGACCCGCGCAACAACGAGAACAAGCTGGTCACCCAGGTCCACGCCCTGTTCCTGGCCTTCCACAATGCCGTCTGGGACCGCACCCCGGCCTCGCCGACCCGCTTCCACGACGTGCGCACCTCGGTGCGCTGGCACTACCAGTGGCTGGTGGTGCACGACTTCCTGGCCAAGATCCTCGATCCGGCAGTCTGGACCCGCTACTTCGGCGGCCCCGGCAAGCCGAACCTGGCCTTCTATGCGGTGCCGGCCCAGGGCCCGTTCATCCCGATCGAGTTCTCGGTCGCGGCCTACCGCCTGGGCCACTCGATGGTCCGGCCGTCGTATTCGCTGAACAAGACCATCGTCGACACCGCCGGCGGCCCGCGCATCCCGATCTTCAAGAAGGGCGGCGGCCCGGCCAGCCAGCTGAACGGGTTCGAGTCGATACCCCCACAGTGGGGCCTGGACTGGGGCTTCTTCCTGCCGGGCGTGAACAGCGCCCAGCCGGGGCCGGGCTTCGTGGTCCCGCAGCCCAGCTACCGCCTGGACAGCGTGCTGGTGATGCCGCTGGGCGACCTGCCCGACCACCATTCCCAGGTGGCCGCCGAGAACTCCCTGCCCGCCCTGAACCTGCTGCGCAGCCGCCTGCTGGGCCTGCCCAGCGGCCAGGACGTGCACGCCGAGTTGACCCGCCTGGGCGTGCCCCTGGGCCCGGTGATGTCGCCGGACGAGCTCTGGCAGGAGGAAGGCAACGTGCCCGATGACAAGCTGCCGCTCCGCCGCGCCCTGCCGACCAACTTCCCGCTGTTCAAGACCACCGCGCCGCTGTGGTTCTACATCCTGCGCGAGGCCGAGATCCGCTCGAAGGACGCCGACGGCAAGGGCGGCAAGCACCTGGGCCCGCTGGGCAGCACGCTGGTGGCCGAGACGTTCGCGGCGCTGCTGCTGTCGGACGGCGAGTCCTACATCAACGGCCCGGCCAACTGGAAACCCACGCTGCCCGCGGCGCAGGCCGGCCAGTTCACCTTCACCGACGTCGTCAACCTGGTCGACGCCTAGCTTTCATCGTCATCCCCCGGCTTGTCCGGGGGATCCATGAAGCCCGGTGGGGTGAGTTTCCGGTCACGGCGCCGCATCCGGCGTCGCGGAGATCATGGATGGCCCGGACAAGCCGGGCCATGACGATCCTTTATTCGCCCTCGCCCAGTTCGCGGGCTTCCTCGGGTAGCATGATCGGCACCCCGTCGCGGATCGGGTAGGCCAGCCGCGCGCCCTTGCTCACCAGCTCGCCCTTGGCGCGGTCGTAGGTGAGTGGCCCCCGGGTCACGGGGCAGACCAGCACCTCCAGCAGGCGCGGATCGACGTCCGAGGTCAGCGAGGCTTGGGCGTTGGGGTCGCTCATGGCGCGGGTCTACTGCAGCTGGGGCCGCTCGTCATCCGGATCGGACGCGTCGATCTCCAGGAGCGTGGTCAGCACCTCGAACCGCCCGGGCAGGTCGGGCGCCTCAAGGAACGCCTGCTTCTCCGCCGGCTCGAACGGCAGGCCCATGCAGAGGCTGTTCACCAGCGCCTCCAGCGGCGCCTCGTTGACGGTCTCCCAGTCGATGTCCAGCTCGCGGTGGTTCAGGTAGCGCTTCAGCGCCGTGGCGAACCGGGCGCGCGCCTTGGCGTCGGCCTCCGCCCGCTCGTCGCGGTCCAGGTCGCCGGCGAACTTGTCGTAGTTGGCGCGCAGCTGGCGGTAGGGCAGCCGCAGGTCCAGCTCCTCGCCCGCCTGGAAGCGGCACACGCCGGTCAGGGTGATCAGGTAGCGGCCGTCGGACGTCTCGTTGTAGCTGGTGATCCGCCCGGCGCAGCCGACCTCCGACAGGGTCGGCCGGTCACGGCTGCCGCCGCGGGTCTGGATCATGCCGATGATCCGGTCACCGCCCATCACGTCGTCGACCATGTTCAGGTAGCGGGGCTCGAAGATCTGCAGCGGCAGCTCCCCGCCGGGGAGCAGCAGCGCCCCGTCCAGCGGGAACACCGGGATCAGCTGCGGCAGGTCAGCGACTTGGCGATAGGGCGCCATGGTGGCCCCTTTTTTCATCTAGCTGAACAGGATGGAGGAGAGTTTGCGTCGGCCCCGCTTGGCGACGTCGGACATCGGCCCTGCCGCCTCGAACACCGTCAGCAGCTGCTTGCGCGCCGCCTCGTCGTTCCAGGCGCGGTCGCGGCGGATGCTCTCGAGCAGGTGGTCGGCCGCCTCATGCATCTCGCCCCGCGCCGCCAGCGCCTTGGCCAGTTCCAGCCTTGCCTCGTGATCGTCCGGGTCGGCGGCCAGGCGGGCCTCGAACTCGCCGGTCTCGGACGGCGCCTCCGCCGCCAGGGCCAGCGCGGCGCGCACGGCGTCGATGTCGGGGTCCTTGGCGTCCGGCGGCGCCATCTCGAGCACTTCGGCCGCGCGCTCCAGATCGCCGGACTGCTGGTAGAGCCGCGCCATGCCGCCGATCGCCTTGGCGTTGGCCGGGTCCATCTGGATCACCTGGGCGTAGGCCTGCGCCGCACCGCCCATGTCGCCCACCTCCAGCGACTCCTTGGCCATGGCCAGTAGCTCGTCCACCGGCGAGGCGCCGCCACCGCCGCCCTGCTTGGCGATGCGGTCGATGAATTCCTTCACCTGGCTGTCCGGCAGCGCGCCCATGAAGCCGTCCACCGGCCGGCCGTCCACGAACGCGAACACCGCCGGGATCGACTGCACGCGCAGCTGCCCGGCGTAGCCCGGGTTGGCGTCGATATCGACCTTGACCAGCTTGACCTTGCCCTTGGCCGCGGCGACCGCCTTTTCCAGGGCCGGGCCGAGCTGGCGGCAGGGACCGCACCAGGTGGCCCAGAAGTCGACGATCACGGGCGTCGTCTTCGACGCCTCGACCACGTCGGCCATGAAGCTGGCGTCGGTGGCGTCCTTGATGAGGTCGGCCAGGTTCGGGGCCGGCTGGCCTTGGGTTTCCCCGATCAGGGTCATGGGCCGAAAATCCCTCCGAAAAACCCGCGCGTCACGACGCTCAACGATCTGTCCCGCAAGATGGTCGCAAGTGAGGCCCGCTTCAACGCCTCAAGCCTCAAAGGGCGCGCCATCAATCCACCACCGCCATCGCGACAAAATCCACCACGAGGGGCGTCACGCCCAGCGCCGCGAGGAAGCGGCGGAAGCCCTCGCCGCTGACCGTCGTGGTGGCGGTGTTGGCCAGCGGATGGAAATTTACGAGTTCGGCCTCCGCCAGGGTCCTGTCCAGGACGAACCTGACCCGATGCGCGGTGTCGTTGATCAGGCCGAACGCCGTCACCGATCCCGGTGTCACGCCCAGGGTCTCCGCCATCAGCTCAGCGTTGCCGAACGACAGCCGCGCCGAGCCGATCACCGTGTGCAGCCGCTTCAGGTCGATCTGGGCGTGGCCCTCGGCCGAGATCAGCCACAGCTGGTCCCTGGCGTCCTTCAGGAACAGGTTCTTGGTGTGGGCGCCCGGGATCTCCTGCTTGATCGCCCCGCTCTCGCCCACCGTGAACACGGCCGGATGGTCGTAGGTCGTGCTCTCGATCCCCTGGCTGTCCAGGAAGGCGATCAGGTCGGCGCGGGTCTGCATGGCCCCGCCTTAGCCGAGCGCGCGGCGCTGGGCGAGGCCGGCGGCGCTGGACGCGACCGGGAGCTGGGCATTACAGGTCGGGCCTCACTTGTCCCCGGAGGTCCCGTGGCCCAGCCGCCGATGGAACTGCAGTGCTTTCCCACCACCGAGCGGCCGCCGGAGATCGTGCCCGGCCGCCCGCAGCGGGCCTGGATGGACCACTTCACCGCCCGCCATCCCTACCGCTGCCTGCCGCTCAGCATGGCCAACTCCTCCGGCTGGGAGATCCTTTGCCCGGTGGCCTTCACCGCGGAGTGGAACGGCGGGCTGATGCAGGCCGACCTGACCCTGAAGCCGGACTATCCGAACCCCGACTTCCACCGGCTGGCCACCAGCCACTTCAGCCACGGGGTCCTGACCCTGCATCCCGGCTACCTGTTC
Source organism: uncultured Phenylobacterium sp. (assembly GCA_966096115.1). Lineage (GTDB taxonomy): Bacteria > Pseudomonadota > Alphaproteobacteria > Caulobacterales > Caulobacteraceae > Phenylobacterium. The sequence continues at coordinate 10,177 of CBHTUE010000017.1, read as the reverse complement.
CGCACGCCGCCCGGCTGGTCGATGATGGCCCAGGGTCCGCCCAACCATATCAAGGACGGCATCCAGCCGCTGGCCGGCGTGGTCGAGACCGACTGGCTGCCGTTCCCCTTCACGATGAACTGGATGTTCACCCGCCCCGGCAAGGTGCGCTTCGAGAAGGGCGAGCCCTTCTGCTTCATCACCCTCATCCAGGACAAGACCCTGCATGAGATCCAGCCAGTCATCCGGCGGATGGATTCCGACCCCGAGCTGCGCCACCAGTACGACGTCTGGGAGAAGCACCGCTCGGAGTTCAACCAGCGCATCTTCCGCGGCGACCCCGAGGCCACCAAGGAGGCCTGGCAGCGCTATTACTTCAAGGGCGAGTTCCCCGAGGAACTGGCGACGCCCGGCCCCGAGGGCCACGTCAACAAGCGCCGCCTGAAGGCCCCGAAGTTCGGGTGAAAACGTCGCGCCATCGGCCCGCTTGCCAACCCGGAGGCGCTCTGCCATAAGGCCGCCTCTCGCATTTGGGGGTGGTTCAAACCCCTACGGAGCGCGGGCGTAGCTCAGGGGTAGAGCACAACCTTGCCAAGGTTGGGGTCGAGAGTTCGAATCTCTTCGCCCGCTCCAATTTTTCGATCAGTTTCAGCGTGATCCGCCGCCGGCGGGCCGCTCGGCGCGCCTAGAACCGCCGGGCGACGCCGACGTACAGCTCCACATCCGGCGTCGCGTGGGTCAGGCCGGCGTTGGCGCCGGCGTCGAGCTGCAGGTCGCGGCCAACCATCCAGGCGGCGGAGAGGTCGAAGCTGGCCTGGTTCACACGGCCGCCCGGGTCGGCGTCGTGCTCGCCCCACAGCTCCACCGCCACCGAGGCGCCGGCCAAGTCGTGGCTGAGCGACACCGCGCCGCTGAGCGCGGCGTGTCGGCCACGGCCGTCGGCGTCGCGACGCAGGTCGGCCTCCGGCGTGAGGTCCAGTGCGAAGCCGTCGGCCAGGTTCGCCGAGACCGGCAGCCGCATCCCGCCCTCCCAGCCGCCGGCGCCCTGGCCGTGGGTCGCGGTGGGCGCGGTGGCGAAGGCCTGCCACGACACAGCCGCGCCCTTGCCGTCCGGGTCGTTTAGCGCCGTGCGGAAGCCGAAACTCAGGTCGCCGACGCCGGAACGCCCGTCGCCATGGCTGAACGGCGTCCACGCTGCCTCAAGTTCGGTCCGGCGGGTGAGGCCGAACCGCGCCTCGGTCTGGCCCAGCAGGTAGCTGTCAGGCCCCTGGTCGAGGCTGGCGTCCGCCAGGCCGGTCTCCAGCTGCAGGTGGCCCCTGTCGAGGATGCAGGCCGGCGTCGCCTTGCCCGGCCGATCGGCGCAGAAGTCACGCAAGGCCTGCGCCCGGGCCGGGCCGGCGGCCAGCGCCAGGGCGATCAGGCCGGCTGCCGCTGCGGTACATGTCGATCCTCGCATTCGCCGCCTCTCGCCGGAGCCGCCGAGGCGCCACTCGCCTCTCGCGCGACTTTCGTTGACCGTTGTTCTGCAGGCGCGCGTAGTGCCGGGAACGGCGCCCAGAGGGGGAAGTCATGTCCAACATCGCGTTCCACAGCAAGCTCGCGGCCGGTTTCGCGGCGGCCCTGGCCCTGGCGACGGCCGTGCCGGCCCTGGCGGGCGACGGTTCGGTCTTCCCGCCGAACTACCGGTTCCCCGACGGCCTGGCCGGCTTCTCGCTGGTCAGCCACGGCGAGGGCCACGGGCTGCTGCTGCCGGCGGTGCTGGTCGGGTTCAACCCGCAGCCCGAACCCCCCGGCATCGGCGGGACCACGCTCGACCTCACCGACCCCACCCATCCGACGCTGTTCAACCCCGCGACGGGCGACTTCCTGTTCCACTTCTCGATCGTGGGGTTCGGCGACGGATCGGTGCGGCCGAGCGCCATCACCGACGGCACCTCGAACCTGCACCACGAGTTGGGCGGCGGCCACTTCCTGGACGCCACCTTCAACTTCTCGCCCAGTCCGTTCGGTTGGGACCTGCTGACGCCGCGCGTGGCCCCGCCGGGCAACTTCTTCGCCGCGCACCTGGACTACACCGGCGTGGACCCCTGGGCGTTCTTCGAGATCCGCATCGACGGGGGCGACCCGCTGAGCTTCTCGCTGGCGCCGACGGATGGCGGCATACCGGAGCCGTCGGCCTGGGCGCTGATGCTGGCCGGCTTCGGCGCCACCGGCATCGTGCTGCGGTCCCGCCGGCTACGGGCCGCCATCGCCGCGACCTAGATCATGCGGAACCTCAGCCCAGGTTGAAGCGCGCCAGCATCGCCCACAGCACCGACTCCTTGCGCTGGCTGGTCTGGATGTCGGTCATCAGGCTGGACAGGCGTCCCTTACCCTGGTCGCGGGCCGCGATGACCGTCTGGTTGTAGGTGCGGATGTTGGTCGGGCCCTGCACCGCCGGCGGCGGCGGGGGCGGCGCCTTCGCGGCCGGCGCGGCGCGGCCACCTTTGCCCTTGGCGGGCGCGGCTGACGCCGTCTGCACCGGCGCCGAGCCGGGCGGGCCGAGATCGGCGGCGCGGATGTAGCCCGACTGGCCGGCCACATCGATCTCCCACCAGCCGCCGTCCGCCTGCGCGGTCTTCGGCTTCACCTCGCGCCCGGCGGGGAAGTTCATCAGCACGTCGGCGGAGGCCACGGGCGCGGAGCGCACCACGGTCGCCCGCAGCGCCACCATCGGGGGCGCAGGGGCGGCGGGCGCGGCGGCCTGCTGCTGGCCGCCCTGCGGCGCCGCGCCGGCCTTCGGCATGGCCAGCCTGGTGGTCGCCGCGGCCGGCGCATAGGCCGGCGCCTGGCCGCCCAGCACATCGGCTTCCGATGAGCCGTCGGTCATCGCCCGGCCCTGGGTGAAGGTCTTGGCCATGCCCACATGCTGGTCGACCACGCCGCCAGTCAGGTCGATGTCCTTCTTCAGCGCGCTGGTCAGGTCGGTGCGCTCCTTGCGGATCGCCTTGCGGTCCTTGTCGTTGGTCGCGCCGGCCAGCCGGTTGTTGATGTCGGTGAGCTGAGCGGAGCGGCACTCCACCAGGGCGTTGCCGTCGTTGACGATCTCGCGGCTGACGGTCAGTTGCCGCGCCGCGTCCTGGTCGATGTTGTAGGAGGCCTTCCGGAGGTCGCCGCCGGCTTCCTGTTCCTTCAGCTGCGCATAGGCCTCGGCGGTGGCGACGATGGCCACCAGCACCGCGAGCGCGGCATATGCCTTGGCGTCGCCGCCGCCGCCATAGCCCGCGCTGATACCGGGCACGTACAGGCCCGACGCGCCCGACAGCAGGTCCTGGCCGAACATCGCGGTCTGGGCAGACGCCGGCGCTGCCTGGCGCTGCTGTTGCTGGGCCGCCATGCTGGTCGCCGCGCCCATCAGGCCGCCGACACCGCCCAGCGCGCCGCCGAAGCCGCCGCCGCCACGCCCGCCGACCGGGATGCCGCCGCTCATCACGCCCTTGGCCATCACCATCGCGCCCTGCTTCAGGCCTTCCCCGATGGCCGCCCCCATCTTCGAGCGCTTCAGTTCCTTGTAGTCGGTGTCCAGCTTGACCAGCGGCGCCCGCTGGGTGGCGCAGGCGTTGAGGATGTCGTCCTTGCCGCCCTTCTGGGCCATGGCGGGCTGCACATTGAGGCTGAGGAGCGCGATCACGCTGACCGCCGCCCGCAGGCGACGCGATGCAAACGGCTGGTTCATGGCTTCCCTCGTTCCCCCTTAGCGCACGCCCAGCCGCTGGAGGTCGTCGCGCGAAGCGTCGTCCCCGGCGGCCACGGCCTTGCGGTAGTAGTCGATCGCCTTGGCGCGCGACGCCGGCACACCCTGGCCGGCCTCGTACATGATGCCCAGGTTGCGCATGGCCGCGGCGCTGCCCCGGTCGGCGGCGGCCTGGAACAGCCGCACGGCCTCGGCCGGATTGGCCCGCACGCCCGCGCCGCGCGCGGTCATGCTGCCCAGGCCCAGGTAACCGCGGGCGTCGCCGGCGTTGGCGGCCTGCCGGTAGTAGTCGGCGGCCCGCTGATAATCCTGCGGCAGGCCCGCGCCGTTCTCCAGCATCACCGCCAGGCTGGACATGCCCTCGGAGTTGCCCAGTTCGGCGGCGCGCTGGTACCAGGTGGCGGCCTGAACGTCGTCGCGGCGCACCGCCTGGCCGTCCTCATAGGCGTAGCCCAGCCGCACCATGGCGTCGGCGTCGCCCGACACGGCGGCGCGCTGGTAGAGGTTGAACGCCCGGCGCGGGTCCTTGGCGACACCGTCGCCGCGGTCGTAGGCGTCGGCCAGCTGGGCGATCGAGGGGCCGTCGCCGGCGTCCACCGCCTTCTGCAGATAGGCCGCGCCCTGGCGCGGGTCGGTGGGAACGCCGCGGCCGCGGTAGTAGGCCTCGGCCAGCATGCCCATGGCGTTGGGCGAGCCCTTGTCGGCGGCCTTCTGTATCCATTGGAAACCGGCGGCCTCGTCCTTGGCCGTGCCGAAGCCGTTCAACCGGCAGAGGCCCCAGTTGACCATGCCGCCAGAGTGTCCGGCCTCGGCCGAGGCCTTGAACCATTTGGCGGCCGCGGCCACGTCCTTGGGCGCTCCCTTGCCGGTCAGCGACATGACGCCGAGGTTGTACATGGCCGCGCCGTTGCCCTGGCCGGCGGCGGCGGTCCAGTCGCGGGCGGCCGAGCGGTAGTCGCCGCGCCCGAACGCCTCGCGGGCGCTGGCCACCAGGTCCTGGCCGGGCGAGGCCGAGCGCGTCGCCACCTGGAACGAGCCGGGGCCCGACTTCTCCAGGGTGCGGATGCGGTTCTGGGCCAGGCGGCGGAACGAGCCGGTGATCTCGCCGCGGTCCTGGGCGTCCATGTAGGCCTTGAAGTCGGCCGGATCGTCGGAGTCCTTGATGGTCGTCCAGAAGACCTGGTCGCGCTCCCACTTGATCTTGGTGAGGTCCGCGGCCCCGCCGCCGGCCGCGGCCACCACCTGCTTGGGCGGGCCGTTCGGGTCGAAGGTCCAGTGCACGTCAGGCCAGATACCCTGCAGGTCCGGCGTCTGTTCGTTTTCCGTCAGCCGGGCGACCTCGGACTGGACGTAGCTGGGCAGTTCGCCGACGGTCATGCCGGGCCGCGTCATGCCTTGCGTGAGCGCGGTGGCGAACGGGCTGTTGGCGGCACTGCCGTCCTGGGCTACCTCGCCGGGGCCCGCGGCCATCAGGGTCACCACCTGCACCGAACTGGCGCTGGTCTCGCGGACCAGCCCGCGTGTGTTGCCGCCCAGGCTGCGCGAGGCGACCGGGTTGTTGCGGCAGGCGTCCAGGATCACCAGGCGCACATATTTCGCGCCGGTCAGCGACTGGCCCAGCCGCGCCGACTCCACCGCCGTGCCTGTCAGGGCCGTCTTGCTGGACGACACCGCGTCCTTCGGCAGCAGGTAGTTCACGCCGTCGATCATCGCGCCGTGACCGGCGAAATAGACCACCGCGGCGTCGGCGTTCTTGGCCTGCTCCTCGAACGAGCCCAGCCCCTCGAGCAGCTCCACGCGGGTGGGATTGGTCAGGACGGTGACGGTGAAGCCCAGCTTCTGCAGCGTCTGCTGCACCAGCTTGGCGTCCTTGGCCGGGTTGGCCAGCACCGGCACCTTCTCATAGGCCGAGACGCCGACGATCAGCGCGACGCGGCCGGCGGCCCAGGCGCCCCGGCCCAGACCCAGGGCGAACAGGATCGCCAGCACCAGGGCCGCCCACGGAAATCCGCCGGATCGACGCTTCAGGGGCGACGCACCCTCCCCAGCCATGACGGCCAACCCTCCAACGCTACGCAGGCACCATACTCCGAAACCGCGCTATGCGAGCCCGGCGGCGCGATCAAAGCTTCGCGCTCGGAATCGCGCAAGCGTTCGCCCGTCGCGGCGGAGCCTCCTGCGTCTATTCGTTTCGCCGGCCGCGCCGGACGCGCCGGCACGGCGGGTTTTCGAACGTCATCCACGCGTTAAGGGTGCGTTGGGGCGCCGGCGCTATCCTGCCGGTTCGGTTTGCCCTGGGGGGGTCGGTCGGCGATGTTCGGACGGCTGTTCGACGAGCGTTTCCGGAACGTGGCCGCGGCCGTCTGCGGCTATGCGCTCGTGCGCCTGACCCTGCTGATCTGCGTGGCCGCTTTCGTCGGCCTGGGCCTGAACTGGCCGGCCGGCATTATCTGGGGCGTCTGCGCCGTCGCCGCCGAACTGAGCCTGTTCCTCACCACCCGCGCGGTGGCGCGCGCCGAGACGCCGACGCGGGCGCAGATCGTCGCCTGCATGGTCACCTATGCGATCGGGATTCCGATCTGGTCGGTCTCGGGCGTCCTGCTCTGGAGTTCGTCGAGCCCGGCCTGCCTGATCGCCGCGGCGGGCTTCTTCGGGGGCCACCTGCTCTACATCCAGGCCTACCACGCCCATTCGCCCGGCGCGGCGCTGCCGGCGCTGCCCAGCGTTCTGGCGCCCGTCCTGGTGCCGGTGCTGATCCCGCACTTCGAGGGCGCCGACCAGGCCGTGGTCTGCCTCACCATGGGCGCGGTGGTGCTGAACAGCCTGATCAGCATGTGCATCAGCCTGCGGAGGTCCCTGGATCTGCAGGAAGCCCAGGCGGCGATGCAGGCGGCCAGCCACGCCAAGAGCGCCTTCCTGGCGCGCATGAGCCACGAAATCCGCACCCCGCTGAACGGCGTCCTCGGCATGGCCCAGGCGCTGGCCGCCGAGCGCGACCTCGCGCCGCGCCATCGCCAAAGCCTGGCGGTGATCCGCCAGTCCGGCGAGAGCCTGCTGTCCATCCTGAACGACGTGCTGGACCTGTCGAAGGTGGAGGCCGGCCGGCTGGAACTGGAGGAGATCGTCTTCGACCTGGAGGTCACCGTGCGCGGGGCGCAGGAAGCGTTCGCGCCGCAGGCCGCGGTCAAGGGCCTGGGCTTCCGGCTGGTGTTCGATCCCGCGGCGGCCGGCGCCTATCGCGGCGATCCGACCCGGGTGCGCCAGATCCTCTACAACCTGCTCTCCAACGCGGTGAAATTCACCGAGGCCGGCGAGGTGTCGCTGCACGTCGCGCGGGGATCGGACGCCCTGGAGATCGTCATCGCCGACACCGGGATCGGCATCGCGCCCGAGCACATTCCGCGCCTGTTCGCCCGCTTCCAGCAGGTCGACAGCTCCACGACCCGCCGCTACGGCGGCACCGGCCTGGGCCTCTCCATCTGCCGCGAGCTGGCCGAGCTGATGGACGGCGCGGTCGACGTCACGAGCACGCCCGGCGTGGGCACGCGGTTCCGCGTGGTGCTGCCGCTGCCGCAGGTCGGCGCGGCGGCGGGCCTGGCGGGCGTCGCACCCGAGACCCTGGAGGCGGGCCTCGCCGACAGCGAGATCGAGCTGCGCGTCCTGGCGGCCGAGGACAACCCGGTGAACCAGCTGGTCCTTAAGACGCTGCTCGCCCAGGTCGGCATCGACCCCGTCATGGTGGCCGACGGCCAGCAGGCGCTGGAGGCGTGGCGCACGGGGCCCTACGACCTGATCCTGATGGACGTGCAGATGCCGGTGATGGACGGCCAGGCCGCCTGCCGGGCGATCCGGACCGCCGAGGCCGCCGATTCCAGCCGGCCCCGCACGCCGATCCTGGCGCTGACCGCCAACGCCATGCAGCACCAGGTGGCCGAATACCTGGCGGGCGGCTTCGACGGCCACGTGGCCAAGCCGATCGATGCGGCCCGCCTCTATGAGGCGATCGCCGGCGCGGTGCAGGTGGCGACCGAGCCCGGGCAGGCCACGGCCGCAGCCTGACGGCCTACTTCGCGTCCGGGTACTTGATCCGCGGCTTCAGGTTCTCGATCACCGCGCGGGCGTCGAAGGCCTTCACGTCGCCCTGCGGCTTGGCGCCCTTCTCCATCACCACCTCGGCGGAGGCCTCGAACTTCTCGATGGTGCGCACGTCGACCCGGTCGGCCCAGAAGGGGTCGCCCCAGAAGGGGTCCCAGCCGCGCCAGCCGTAGCCGCGGCCGTAGTAGCGCCACGACGGCCGCCAGAAGCCGTACGAGCCGTACCAGGGCCGGTAGAACGGATCCGGCTCCACATAGGTGGAGACCTTCTTGTCGGTGTCGCGGTCGACGATGGAGAACCAGTCGTAGCCGTTCTGGACCGTCAGCTCGGCGGCGCGATACAGGAGGTAGCCCTCCACGGTCTCACGGGTGGTCAGTGAGTTGCCGGCGAAGGTCACCCGGAACCGGTTGGACTCCAGGCGCTGCTCCGAGAACCCGCCCGCCGTGGGCCCGCCACGGACGTTGGGCTGGTAGGGCGTCGGCGTGGCGCAGGCCGCCAGCCCGGCCGACAGGGCCAGGGCGGCGAATAAAGCAGCTGATTTCCTTGGCATTTGGTTCAGGTCCAGAACTCTGACGTCCCCATCGGGGATGTATGTTTCACAACACTCGGCCGCAATTGTGGTTGCCGCGCTACAGTCCCAGCGCCTGGGTGACGAAGGTGACATAGACGATCCGACCCAGGGACCCGAACAGCAGTACGGCGACCGCCAGCGCCTGGATCATGAATCCCATCTCGCGCTTGCCCGGTTCAGCCACATAGCCGCGCTGGTACAGAATTCGTCCGACAATCCACACCACGCCGACCAGCGCGGCGACCAGGTCGCTCCAGTAGATCGCAAACAGCCACAGCGGGGCCAGGAACAGCGGCAGCCATTCCAGGGTGTTGTAGTGGGCGCGGATGGTGCGCTCGAGCACCGGGTCGCCGGTCATCGCCGGCGCGGCGATGCCGGACTTGCCGCGCGCGGCGCCGACCTGCATGCCCATCCAGAAGTAGGTGAGCAGCGCCAGCAGGGTGACGATGGCGACGTAGGCGTGGGATTGCATGCGGACTCCCCGGGGACAGCTTCGGCGAACAAGCGCCACCGTTCGGAGGGGACCTTGGCGCCATCCGCGCCCCGGGGGAACCGGTTGCCGCGCCCGGCGCGTTCTAGGACGTCAGCCGCGATGGGAGAGCGCCCCATGGACGTCGACTCCACGGCGATCCGCGAGATCGACTACGACGCCGAACGCGAGAAGCTGTTCGTCCGCTTCGTCAGCGGCGAGCGCTACGTCTACGTCGGCGTCCCCGGCGAGGTCTGCCGCTCGTTCGCCGACGCCGACAGCAAGGGCCGCTTCTTCCAGGCCGAGATCCGCGACCGCTACCCGTTCAACCGGCTGGACGACTAGGCCCCCCGCAGGTCCCGCTTCGCCGCCACGCGCAGCCGCAGCGCATTAAGCTTGATGAAGCCCGCCGCGTCGCGGTGGTCGTAGGCGACCTTGCCCTCTTCGAAAGTGACCAGTTCCTGGTCGTACAGCGAGTACGGGCTGGTCCGGCCAATGACGGTGACGCCGCCCTTGTAGAGCTTCACCCGCACCTGGCCGGTGACGTTCTTCTGGCTGAGGTCGATGGCCGCCTGCAGCATCTCGCGCTCGGGGGCGAACCAGAAGCCGTTGTAGATGAGCGACGCATACTTCGGCATCAGCTCGTCCTTCAGGTGCATGGCGCCCCGGTCCAGCGTGATACTTTCGATGCCCCGGTGCGCGTGCAGCAGGATCGTGCCGCCGGGGGTCTCGTAGACGCCGCGCGACTTCATCCCGACGTAGCGGTTCTCCACCAGGTCCAGACGGCCGACGCCGTTGTCGTGGCCCAGTTGGTTCAGCTTGGTCAGCAGGGTGGCCGGGCTCATCTTCACGCCGTCGATGGCCACGGGGTCGCCGCCCTCGAAGTCCATGGTGAAGACGGTCGGCTTGTCCGGCGCGGCCTCCGGCGAGAGCGTGCGCATGTGCACGTACTCGGGGGCCTCGACGCTCGGATCCTCCAGCACCTTCCCCTCGGACGAGGAGTGCAGCAGGTTGGCGTCGACGCTGAACGGCGCCTCGTTGCGCTTGTCCTTGGTGATCGGGATCTGGTGCTTCTCGGCGAAGTCCAGCAGCGCCTCGCGGCTCTTGAAGTCCCACTCGCGCCACGGGGCCACGACCTGGATGTCGGGCTCCAGGGCGTAGTAGGCGATCTCGAAGCGGACCTGGTCGTTGCCCTTGCCGGTCGCGCCGTGGGCCACGGCGTCCGCGCCGATCTTGCGGGCGATCTCGATCTGCTTCTTGGCGATCAGCGGCCGCGCGATCGAGGTGCCCAGCAGGTACTGGCCCTCATAGACCGTGTTGGCGCGGAACA